>JAHDWR010000041.1 GCA_023382755.1 Dehalococcoidia bacterium | reverse complement strand
TCCGGGAGGCCGTCGTGCTGACCGTCGAGGATCTCCTTGAAGCCGCGGATGGTCTCGCGGATGGGCACATACTGGCCGGGGGTGCCAGTGAACTGCTCGGCCACGAACATCGGCTGGGTGAGGAAGCGCTGGATCTTGCGGGCACGAGCCACGGTCAACTTGTCGTCGTCCGAGAGTTCGTCGATGCCGAGGATGGCGATGATGTCCTGGAGGTCCTTGTAGCGCTGGAGGACGGTCTGGACGCCGCGGGCGACTTCGTAGTGCTCCTGGCCGACGACGCGGGGTTCGAGGGCGCGGGAGAACGAGGTCAGCGGATCCATGGCGGGGAAGAGGGCCTGCTCGGCGAGGGCGCGTTCGAGCGCGACGACGGCGTCGAGGTGGCCGAAGGTGGTGGCCACGCCTGGGTCGGTGTAGTCGTCGGCGGGCACGTAGATGGCCTGGAAGGACGTGATCGAGCCCTTCTTGGTGGAGGTGATGCGTTCTTCGAGGTCGCCCATCTCGGTGGCGAGGGTGGGCTGGTAGCCCACGGCGGACGGCATGCGGCCGAGGAGCGCCGACACTTCCATGCCGGCGAGGGTGTAGCGATAGATGTTGTCGACGAAGAAGAGGACGTCGCGGCCTTCTTCGTCGCGGAAGTACTCAGCCATGGTGAGGCCGGTGAGGGCGACGCGGAGGCGCACGCCCGGGGGCTCGTTCATCTGGCCGAAGACCATGGCCATCTTGGGGAGCACGCCGGACTCGCGCATTTCGTGCCAGAGGTCGTTGCCTTCGCGGGAGCGTTCGCCCACGCCGGCAAAGACGGAGTAGCCCCCGTGCTCGCGAGCGATGTTGGAGATGAGCTCCTGGATAACGACGGTCTTGCCGACGCCCGCGCCGCCGTAGAGGCCGACCTTACCGCCGCGGACGAGCGGGGCGATGAGGTCGATGACCTTGATGCCGGTTTCGAGGACCGATGGGGTGGTCTCCTGTTCCTCGAACGAGGGCGGGGTGCGATGGATCCCCCAGCGCGGCGCCTCGGTCGGGTCGGGAAGGTTGTCGATGGGCTTGCCGAGCACGTTGAACATGCGGCCGAGCGACAGTTCGCCGACAGGGACGGAGATGGCCTCGCCGGTATCGACGGCACGGGTGTTCCGGCGGAGGCCGTCGGTGCTATCCATGGCGAGGCAGCGGACCCAGTTGTTGCCCAGGTGCTGCTGGACCTCGGTGACGAGCGCGGTGCCATCGTCGCGGATGACGTTGACCGCGTTGTTGATGGCGGGGAGGTGCTCCGGCGGGAACTCGATATCGAGCACCGTCCCGATTACCTGGACGACGCGTCCCTCGTTGGTGGCAGTCATGACCATGGGAGAACCTCCGGGGTATTCGCAGTGACCTGGGGCAGCGCCGAAGAGGAGGCGCCGCGCAACGTTTGGGTGTTCATGCCGCCACCCCGAGGATGGCGTGGAGTTCGACCTCGTTGAGCGATTCGAACTCCCGGTGGGGGCCGGGCAGAGCCAGTCCCCGGGTGTATTCGGTGCGGACGGCCCAGACCGTCATGCCAGCGCGCCTGGCCGATTCGATGCCAGCCGGGGCGTCTTCGAAGGCAAGACACTGGGCCGGGTCGACCCCCAGCCGCTCGGCGGCAAGGAGGTAGATGTCGGGTTCGGGCTTGCCGCGTTCCACGTCGCTGCCGGTGACGAGCAGCTCAAAGTGGTGGCGAAGGCCGATGCGGCCAAGGCAGGCTTCGACCCACGGCTCGATGGAGGATGAGGCAACGGCCATGCGTTGACCGCCCGCCTGGAGCGAGCTGACGAGTTCGACGGCCCCGGGGAGCGGCTCGCTACGGTCGCGGTAGCGCCTGAGGATGAGTTCGCGGTAGCGGGCGGAGTACTCCTCGCGGGGGCGGGAGAGGCCGTAGTCGCGCATCATGTCGGCCCAGCCGGTCTTGGTGCCCATGTAGGGCTTGTAGGCATCGAGGGAGATGGAGAGGCCCTCTTCGCCGAGGAGTTCGTTGACCGCCTCGAAATGCAGCGGCTCGCCGTCCACGAGGACGCCGTCCATATCGAAGATGACTGCTGCGTAGCGAGCCAGCCTAATCCTCCAACGCGGCGGCGCCGCCAACGATGTCGAGCAGTTCCTTGGTGATCTGCTCCTGGCGGGCCTTGTTATAGGTGAGGGTGAGTTCGCGTGTGATGTCCTGCGCGTTGTCGGTGGCGTTCTTCATGGCGACCATCTGGGCCGATTGGAAGCTCGCGGCATTCTGGAGGATGGCTTCGTAGATCTGCATCTCGATGTAGCGGGGCAGGAGACCGGCGAGGACGACGTCGGGGGAGGGCTCGAAGATGTAGTCCGCGAACTGCTCCCCGGCCTCGCCCTCGACGGGGGCGGGCGGCTCGATGGGGAGGAGCTGGCGGATGACGGGCCGCTGGGTGGCGGTCGATACGCATTCGGGGAAGCTGACGTAGACGCGGTCGACCTTTTCGGCGAGGTAGTCGTCGATGATGAGCCGCGCGATGCCGAGGGTATCGGCCTGGGTGGGGTAGTCGCCAAGGTCGGTGAATTCGGCAGCCAGGTGCACATGTGCGCGGACGAAGAAGTCGCGCCCTTTCTTGCCGACGGCGACGACCTGGACAGGCTCGTGCTGCATGGCGACGAAGGTACCGGCGCTGCGGTTCATATTGGCGTTGAGGCCACCGCAGAGGCCGCGGTCCGGAGTGATGTGGAGGACGGCGATATTGTTGACTGGCCGCGAGACGAGGAGCGGGTGGCGGGCGGCGTCCGGGTCTTCGCCAGATTGGGCGGCGAGCCCGGCGAGGACGACGCGGAGTTTCTGGGCGTATGGCTTGGCCTGTTCGGCGCGGTCCTGGGCGCGGCGCATCTTCGACGCGGCAACCAGTTGCAGCGCGTTGGTAATCTTCGCCGTGTTCTTGACGCTCTGGATGCGCCGTTTGAGCTGCCGGATGGTCGCCATTGCTGTCTCTCGTCCCCGGATTCACGGGCTGCCGGTGGCCCGGGCTGGGGCGGGCATCGGTGCCCGCCGCGTTATGGTTGCTCGGCCCCCTAGTAGGGGACCGTGTCCTTGAATGTGCCGATGACGGAGCGGAGGCGCTCCTGGAGTTCGGGTGTCATCACCGGGTTGGCCTGGACTTCGGCGATGAGGTCGCGTTCGTTGCTGCCCAGGTACTTGCGGAGTTCGTTTTCGAAGGCGCGGACCTTGTTCACCGGCACGTCATCGAGCAGGCCGCCGGTGAGGGCGTAGATAACGACGACCTCTTCGGCAAGGCTGAGTGGCTGGAACTGGTCCTGCTTCAGGACTTCGGTAGCACGCTGGCCGCGTTCGAGCTGGCGGCGGGTGGAGGCATCGAGGTCGCTGGTGCCGAACTGGGCGAAGGCGGCGAGTTCGCGGTACTGCGACATGTCGCCCTTGAGGCCGCCGGAGACGGCCTTCATCGCTTTGGTCTGGGCCGAGGAGCCGACGCGGCTCACGGAGAGGCCGGTGTTGATGGCCGGCCGGATGCCCGCGTTGAAGAGGTCGGACTCCAGGTAGATCTGGCCGTCGGTGATTGAGATAACGTTCGTCGGGATGTAGGCCGAGACATCGTTGGCCTGGGTTTCGATGATGGGGAGGGCGCTAAGGGAACCGCCGGCTTCGAGGCGTGCGGCGCGTTCGAGGAGGCGGCTGTGCAGGTAGAACACGTCGCCCGGGTAGGCTTCGCGCCCAGGAGGCCGGCGAAGGAGGAGCGAGATCTGGCGGTAGGCCCAGGCGTGCTTGCTCAGGTCGTCGTAGACGATGAGGGCATCGCGGCCGCTCTCCATGATCTCTTCGCCCATGGTGCAGCCGGCGTAGGGCGCCAGGTACTGGAGGGCAGCCGACTCGGAGGCGTTGGCGGCCACGACAATGGTGTGCTCCATGGCGCCGGCTTCTTCGAGGATGCCGACGACCTGCGCGACCTTGGCGGCCTTCTGGCCGATGGCGACGTAGATGCAGACGAGGTCGCCGCCCTTCTGGTTGATGATGGTATCGAGGGCGATGGCGGTCTTGCCGGTGGAACGGTCGCCGATGATGAGCTCGCGCTGGCCGCGACCGATGGGGAACATCGCGTCGATGGACTTGATGCCGGTCTGGACGGGCTGGTTCACGCTCTTGCGAAGGGTGACGCCGGGCGCGATGCGCTCGATGGGGCGGGTGCGGTCGGTGCGGATGGGGCCTTTGCCATCGATGGGGTTTCCGAGGGCATCGACCACGCGGCCGACGAGAGCGTCGCCGACGGGCACCTCGATGATGCGGCCGGTGGAGCGGACCTCATCACCTTCCTTGATGTCGCCATATTCGCCGAGCACGACGGCGCTGACGGATTCCTCTTCGAGGTTGAGGGCGATGCCCATGGTGCCGTTGGCGAACTCCAAAAGCTCGGAGTACATGGCACCCGAAAGCCCGTGAATGCGGGCCACGCCATCACCAGCCTCGATCACCGAACCGACATCGGTTGCGGTGACCGCGCTCCCGAAGGTCTCGATCTGCTGGCGCAGGATCGATGCGATCTCTTCAGCACGTACTGCCATAGCGGCTTACCTCTTCTCCAACTCGTCCGAACACCCGCGTTAGCGGGCACCCTCCAGTTCGCGCCGTAGCCGCTTGAGCCGGGTCCGAACGCTTCCATCTACCAGCTTGTCGCCGACGCGGACAACGACGCCGCCGACGATGCCGGGGTCGACAGTGCCGACAGCGCGGACCTGTTTCCCCAGCGAGGCGCCGAGTTGTTGGGCGATGGCATCGAGCTGGGCTGGCGCCAACTCGACGGCCGTCGTCACCTCGGCATGAGCGATACCTTCGTGGTCATCGGCCAGGCGTCCGAACGCATCAGCGACGGCCCGGGCCTCGCGTGCACGGGATTTGGAGACCAACAGCTTCGCCACGTTGAGCACGAGTGGACTGACGTCCAGCGTGCGTTCGACCATGGCGATGCGTTGCTCGATGGGCACGCGCGTATCCGCAAGCACGGGAGCAAGGCCGGATTCGGCAAGCACGGCAGCGACGTCGTCGAGTTCCTCTCGCCAGGTGGCGATGGTGCCGGCGTCGCGGGCGATACCGAAAGCTGCCTGTGCGTACCTTCTGGCCGCGGGGAGGTCTGCCATCGCCTAATTCCCGCTGAAGTTGGACTCGGCGAGCGTCTCATCGATGATTCGTTGATGCGCTTGCCGGTCGAGGGACTGGTTGATGACTTTCTCGGCGGCCGAGACGGTGATGCCGGCGAACTCCGAGCGGAGGACGGCGATGGCCTGGTCGCGTTCGAGCTGGATTTCGGTCCGGGCTCGTTCGAGAGCGGCTTCACGGTCTTTGGCGGCCTGTTCCCGGGCGTCAGCCTGGATGCGCGTGGCGATGTTCTGGGCGTTCGCCACGATTTCCTGGCCGTCCTTGCGGGCGACATCGAGCTGGGCCTGGATGTTGGCCTGGGCCGAGGCAGCCTCGGCGCGGGCGATTTCCGCCGCGTTCAGGCCCTCCGCGATCTTCTGCTTTCGCTCGTCCAGCATCTTCAGGATCGGCTTGTAGAGCGTCAGCCGAAGAATGACGAGCAGCACGAAGAAGTTCGCCACCTGCGCGATGAGCTGCGGCAGGTTGAGGCCGAGTGCTTCGACTGCTTTGTCCATGCGGGAACCTCAGTTCCGGCTGCTGCCGAGACTAGATGACGAAGGCGATGATGAGGGCAGAAAGGAGCGCGTAGATGCCGATGGCTTCGGCGAACGCGACGCCCAGGATCATGTTGGTCTGGATGGCGGCGCGGGCCTCGGGATTGCGGCCGAGGGCTTCCATCGCCTTGCCCACCAGGTTGCCGATTGCGAGCGCCGGGGCGAAACCACCGACAGCCATCGCGAGGGCGGCACCGATTGCCTTAGCGGCGTCTGTCTCCAGGACGACCAGGAACGGCAGAGCACTCAAAAGGTCCATGTCTGACTTGCCTCCGTTGCACCTCTCCGGGGTGCGTTTCAGATTTCCGAGTATTGCGAACAGGCCTTAGTGGGCCTGGACTGCCCCAGTTTCGGGATGGCCGTTGTGGTGGGCATCCGCCCCACCGCCTTCGTGGCCATCGTGGTGCTCCTCATCGCCGTGGTGCTCGACAGCACCGACCGCGAAGACGAGCGTGAGCATCGCGAACACCGCCGCCTGGATGAAGCCCACGAAGAGCTCCAGCCCGTAGATGATGTCGACGAACAGGAATGGCATCAGGAAGGTCAGCATCAGGATGAGCACTTCGCCGGCGAAGACGTTTCCAAAGAGACGGAAGGCGAAGCTGATGACGCGGATGAACTCCGAGAGGAGCTCGAGGATGCCGACGAACGACATGATGCCGTTGAGGTTGAAGAACTTCTTGAGGTAGCCGGCGCCGAGCGCCTGGAACCCCCAGAACTCGATGCACAGGAAGGCGACGATGCCCATGGCGAGGGTGTTATTGACGTCGCTGAAGGTGCTGCGGAAGAAGGGGATGACCAGCCCGAGCTTTTCGCCCGGGAAGTCGATGGCTTCGACATCGGCGCCGAGGGCGGCGCTGGGGATGGCGTGGTGGCCGGAGTCGGCGTGGGCTTCGTCGTCCCCGTGGGCCTCGGCGAGGTGGACCTTGGGAGCGTCGGGGTCGGCATCGAGGGCGGCGAGGGCGGCGCGTACATCGGCCTCGGTGGGCGGCGCCTCGTGGTCCTCGGGGCCTTCGTAATCGGTGAACTCTTCGGCCAGGAAGATGATGTAGCGATCGGTGGCGACGCCCGCGGAATCGCCGGCGTGAATTTCGAACTTGACCGCCTTTGCGCCACTCTGGGCGACGGTCATGCCGGCGGTGTTCTCCATGAACCAGGCGGCGTGGTGCTCGCGCTCTTCGTAGACCTTGTCTCCGTGGGCGTGTTCGTAGATTTCCTCGAACACATGGTGGTTCACGTCCTCGGTCTTGCCGATGGCGTTGAAGAACGGCATGAGGCCGAACCAGTTATTGAAGATGACGTAGATGAAGATGGTCGCGACGACCATGAAGAAGCGGCGGCCGTTCTTTTCGCCGGCGATCTCTTCAACCTGGCCGACAAGGAAGGCGACAACCGCCTCGACGAAGTTCTGGATGCCTGAAGGGATGACCTTCATGGAGCGAGTGGCGAGGATGGAGATGAGGATGATCAGGGCCATGACGACCCAGGAAGTGATCAGGGAGTTGGTGAGGTTGAGCGGGCCGAGCGTGGTGATGACTTCCGCGGGGACGATGATTTCGGGCTGCGGGCCACGGGCAACAAGCAGGCCAACGGCGAGCCAGCCAATCACGACAGCGGCGATACCAGCGATCTTGAGGAGCTTCAAGTCAACCCTGCTCTGAATCGTTTTCCCCGAGCCAGCGCATGAACGGCGACAGCATTCGGTAGCCGCCGACCGCAGCCACGGCCAGTCCGAGGGCGATCCCAATCAGTGTGAATACGGGCTCAAGACCGGTCTTCCCATCGACCCAATGGCCAATGAGCACTCCCAGGATGATTGTGGTGGCAAAGAACCACCCCGCACCGAGCAGTGAGGCAGTCGGAACCATCCAGCTGCCCACACACGCCTCCCAGGCGCCCGGACTCCAGACCCCGCGCATCATAGGCGGATTGTGAAGCAATGCGCAAGCAGATCCGGGCCCGGGCAGGCCCTGTTTTCTGAATCCACAGCCCGGCGTTACGGGCGTTTGCGCTGGTCAAAATCATCGAGGTCGAGGCCCTCGATGAAGTCCTTGAACGCACCAAGGCGCTCGAGCTCCGCCGGGTCGACGGGGCGCGAGCTTTCCATCGAGGACGTGCCGCTCGCGCCGGGCTGGCCGTCGTCATCGAGGACGACACCGGCGCGGTCGAGGACTTCGTCGTTCGCGAAGATGGGGGCATCGACGCGGACGGCGAGCGCGATGGCGTCGGAGGGACGGCTGTCGATTTCCATCGTCTCGCCGTTCACATCGAGGACGATGCGGGCGAAGAACGTGTCGTTGGAGAGGTCGTTGACGAGGATGTAGACGACACGCCCACCGAGCTGCTCGATGAGATTGCGGAGGAGGTCGTGGGTGAGGGGCCGGGCGACGGAGACATCCTGCAGGCGCACGGCGATCGCGTCGGCTTCGGCGGGGCCAATCCAGATCGGCAGGTACCGGTCGGCATCCTTTTCGCGGAGGATGACGACGCGCTGGTAGTTCATGAGGCTGAGCCTGATGCTTTCGATGCTCAGCTCTTTCACTGGTTGACCCCTCCGGGCCCGCCGGGCCCGTCTCGATGATAGGTTCGCCCGGATCGGCCAGTCAACGAGCGTGCCCGGTGACGGGGCGTCGCGGGCCGGGCGAGGGTTCTTTCGGAGCGCGAAGGTTTGCGACGGCGACGGCGCCGATGAGGGCAGCGACGGCGGCGAGGACTGGAGTGACACCGACAACATCGGCCAGGCCTCCAGCGATGAGGACCGGGACCGAAGAGGCCATTGCGGCCAGGGCTGCCTGGGTTGCACCGACGCGGCCCCTCAGATGGAGAGGGACGCGGTCGTCCATGACGGTCTGGCCCGCCACAGAAACGACGGCATAGGAGAACCCCAGCGGGAACATGATGCCCATGGCCATGACCCCGCCACCATCGAAGTTGCCGATCTGGACCGAATTGAGCCACGAGAACGCGCCAAAACCACCGAGGAAGTCGGCTTCCTGGTTGACGAAGGCGAGCAGGCCCAGGCAGGCGACAAACAGGGTGAACCCGGTGGTGCTGAGGAAGCCGTGGGGCACGCGGTGCGCCAGGAAGCCGGCAATGCGGAGCCCGAGGACCACGCCGGCGGCCGCCGGTGTGAGGATGAGCGCACCGATATCAACCGGGAGCCCGAGCACGTCTTCGATGTACTTGGGGACGAGGCCCCCAAGGATGATGAGGGTGGAGGAGATGAGCGTGAGTTCGACCACGGCGTGAAGGACGATGCGATCGGACCGGATGGTGCGCCAGCCGGCAAGCCACCAGCGGCCGGAGGATTCGCCACCGATGTCGATCCGCCCGGTGGCGTGTATCCGGCCGATCAGGAGGGCCTGGAAGGCGGCGATAACAAAGAGGCTGGCGCAGATCGCGAAGAGCGCGTCGCGGCTATCGAAGACCCGGAGCACGATCGGCGTGAGCAGCCCGAGCCCGATGAGTTGGGCGGCGCCACCGACGGCCTGGCTGAGGGCGTTCGCGCGGGCGAGTTCCGAGCGATCGACGATGGCGGGCATGATGGCGCCCTCGGCGGAGCTCGCGAACTGGGTCGCGGTCGCGAGCAGAATCGCGACGATGTAATAGGCGGCCACGCCGCCCGAATCGCGCAAGAAGTAGAGGCAGACGGCGGCGCGGGCCAGGTCGCCGAGGAACACCAGCATGCGCTTTGGGAAGACGTCGGCGGCGGTCCCGGCCACGATGCCGGCGACGGTGGATGGGACAATCAGAGCGAGCACGAGCAGCGAACTGAGGAACGCCTTGCCGGTCTCTTCATTGATCAGGAGGACGAGGGCGAAGTTGAGTGCGTTCTGGGCGACGCGCGAGGAGAAGCGCGTGTAGCTGAGCATCCGGAACGGCCGCTGCTGGAGCAGGGGTGGCCGGGCATGGATGGCGGCGTCAGTCATCGCGCCGGACGAGCGATTTCATGCGCGATTCGAAGCGGCGGCGCTCGACCATCACGCGGCGGTGACACGTGAGGCACTCGATGCCGATATCGGCGCCGGTGCGATAAACCTTCCATTCCCACCCACCGCACGGGTGCTGCCGCCGCATCCGGTACACCTCGCCGGGATGGACTTCGGCGATCATGCGTGCGCCGCGGCGGCTGCCTTGAGCTGGTCGCGGAGGAGCCGGGCCGCTTCGGCAGCGGCGTCGGCGAAGCCCGGGCCTTCGGCGGCGTACATCACCCCGCGGGAGGCGTTCACGACCATCCTGCCGGGGAGGTAGCCGGCGGCGGCGACCACCTCTTCGGGTTTACCACCCTGGGTCCCAACGCCGGGGATAAGGATCGGCGTCCGGGGGACGAGCGAACGGACCGTGCGCAGCTCCTGTGGGGCGGTGGCCCCGACGACCAGGCCGATATTCGGCGACCAGGCGGAGGCAACCAGGGCGACTTCCTCGAAGAGCATCCGGCCGTTCGCCAGGCGCTGCTCCTGGAACTCGCGCGAGCCAGGATTCGACGTGCGGCAGAGGACGAAGACGCCGCGGCCTTCGTACGCCAGGAATGGTTCGACGGTATCGAGCCCCTGGTAGCCGTTGACGGTGACGGCGCCGAAGCCCCATTGCTCGAACATGGCCCGGGCGTACGCCTCGGCGGTGTTGCCGATATCTCCGCGCTTGACGTCCCCGATGACCGGGATGCCCGGGGGGATGGAGGCCAAAGTGGCTTCGAGCGCGCGAAGCCCGGGGACGCCGAACTGCTCGTAGAACGCGATGTTCGGTTTGTAGCATGCGGCGTAGGGAGTGGTTGCTTCGATGATCGCGCGGTTGAAGGCGACCACATCTTCGACGCGGTGCTTGCGGAAGTCGGGGTCGAGGCCAACGCAGACGAGGGAGTCGATTTCGCGGCTCCGCGTGGTGAGCTGCTCGAAGAACGTCATTGGCGTGCCTCCACTGGTGCGGGTTCGAAGCCGAGCCGGGCCATTATCGCCCGGAACCGGGCGCGTTCGCCCGAGACGATGAGGTCGAGTTCGCCCTCCTGGTCGGGAGGGGCGCGCAGGCCGCCTTCGTCGAGCACCTGGACGGCGCGACGGGCGACCGCTTCGCTGGTATCGACCACCGAGAGCTGTGGGAACTCGGCGCGGATATCGTCCTGGAGGAAGGTGTAGTGGGTGCAGCCCAGGACCACGGTATCGGCCCCGGCCTGAACCTCGGGTCCCAGGAGGGCGCGGAGGGCCTGGCGGGCGCGCGGCGTGCCGGCCTCGCCCGATTCAACCAGTTCGGCGAGGCCCGAGCCGGCGATGGTGCTGATTCGCGTGCCTCGCCCGAAGTCATCGACAACCCGGGCGAAAAGCTCGCCATCGAGCGTGCCGGGGGTCGCGAGGATGGCGACGCGGCCAGACCGGGACCGCAAGGCCGCGGGTTTGACGCCGGGGACCATGCCCACGAAGGGGATTCCGAACGCCTCGCGAAGGTCGGGGAGAGCCGCGGCGGACGCGGTGTTGCAGGCGACCACGATGAGCTTGGCCCCGGCCTGGACGAGCCGCTGCACGACAGCGAACGCGCGCTTGCGCACTTCGGGAGCGGGGCGGGGGCCGTAGGGGAAGTAGGCGGTATCGGCGAAATAGATGACGCGCTCGTTGGGAGCGATCTCCCGGAATGCCCTCAGGACGCTCAAGCCACCCACACCAGAGTCGAACATCCCAACCGGCCGACGGTCCATCGAAGATAAAGGATAGCACGGCGTGCCCGAACTGCCCGAGTGGGGCATCCTCTGCGGGTGGTTTCCCGCATCGAGGTCGCGGCCATCCCGGCCGAAGCGCTGCTGATTCCCGCCGACTGCTACGTCGTCATCGATTGCCTGCGCGCGACGACGACGATCGCGACGCTGTTCGGTCGGGGGCTGAGCGACCTGGTGGTTACTGACGACCTGGAACAGGCGCGCATCCGTGGCGCGGCGGAAGGCCGGGTGCTCTTCGGGGAGGTTGGCGGGCTCCCCCCGGAAGATTTCGATTATGGTAACTCACCGGTGGAAGCAGCGGGGCTCAACCTGGCCGGCGAGCGGGGGCTGCTCTACACGACGAACGGCACGACGGCGCTGTGCGCGCTGGCCGGGCGGGGGGTGGTCATGGCGGGAGCGCTGGCGAACCTCGATGCGCTCACCCGGGCGTGCAAGCCGTTCGCCAGCGTCGCGATTGTCTGCGCGGGAGAGGCGCGGGGCACGCGCTTCGGGCTCGACGACTTTGCCGCCGCCGCGGCACTGGTGAAGGGGTTGCTGGAGCAAGACCCGGCGGCGGTGGCGGGTGACCTCGCGATCCTCGCTTCGCGGACGGGCGACCTGGACCGGCTCATCTCCGGCTCGAAGCACGCGGGGGTGGTGCGCCAGCTGGGCCTGGCGGCAGACCTGGAATTTGCCCTTCAGCGGAATACCTCGGTTGCGGTCCCGGCCGTGACAGCACACGGGCGGGGCTGGGCGCTTTTGGAAGACCGTCGCTAGGGTCAGCGCACCTCGCGCCAGCGCCGGCGCAGGTCTTCGAGGAGGCGCGGGTCGGGTTCGCGGCCGGCGTAGCGGGCTTCTTCGAATGCAGCGGTTATGTCGTCAGTCACGGTGGTGGCGAACGTCTCGTGGAGCTCCGGGAGGTACTCACGGGGCGTGGCCCCTTGCCGCCGCGGGTGCCCCTCGTTTTCGGCACGGTGCAACACTTCGACATAGAGCCGGGCGGCTTCAGATCCTCCCGGATCGAGGCCCCCGGCGCCGCGATGCGGGACGAGTGAGCGCAACCAGCCGCGGAGGTCGGCGCGGAAATCGCCGGCAACACCGGTAGAGGTCGCATCGGCTATGCGAGCCGCCTGCCGCTTCCGCAGGCGAACGAACACGACGACGAGCGCCGAGACGAGCGCGACCATGGCAAAGAGGGCGAGGATGCGCAGCAGATAGACGCTCGCCCGGCCGACGGGGGATTGCTCATTCGGCTCGCCGGACGTCGCCTCGCCGCCTCGATCGGCGAGGTTCTCCGAAAGGCCTTCGAACGGGTTGTTGCCGCCGAGGATGAGCTGGAAGAACTTCGTGAGCACCCATGCAAAGGGTGTGAGGATGATCGTGAGGATGACCTCGACGACCTTCCCAACGATTGGGCCGACGATCGGGCCCACAATGGGAGCGACCACCGTGAACACGATGAGGCCGAGGGCGGAGACAGCGACGGTGGCGACGAGGAGGACGCCGGCCGTCCCACCGGCGCGCGCCTCGCCGAAGGTTGTGCCGCTGAGCGAGAGTTGCGACGCCGCCAGGGCGATGATGGCGAACGCGAAGAAGGCAGCGCCGGCGCGTCCGACCTCTCCGGAACGGTCGGAGGCGGCGCCAAAGATGATGATCAGGGTGCCGAGGGCGAAGGGGATTGCCGCGGACTTCGGGATCGACTCCATCTCGACTTCGTCGGCGGCACGGTAGGAGGCCCGTGCCCAGGCGGCGCCAAGGAGCACGGCTGCCATGATGCCACGGCCCCCGCGCTCTATGGCGTCGGTGGCGTCGTCGAGGAAGTCGCCGATCCAGCCGAAGTCCCAGATGGCGAGGTCGCCCGCGACCTCGATGCGAATGACCAGGTAGATGAGCGCGAGGCCGGCATACGCGGTGAACAGGTAGGCGCGGCGCGGAGGGAGGTCGAAACCGGCGAGGAAGCGCGGTAGCCAGAAGCCGGAGGCGACGACGGCCACGAACCCCCACCAGCCGACCGCGTGCGGGTTTTCGCCGCTGTAGGTGTTGGCGAAGAGTTCGGCCAGTGCGCCAAACAGGAACGCATCGGCCAGAAGCGACGCAACGACCGCGATGGCGGCAATCACCGGAGCACCTCGGCCCGCTGGAAGACCCCGCCGACCTCACGCATGCCGATGCCCGGCGGGACCGAGTCGCGGACGCGGTCGGATGTGGCGATGACGAAGACGTTGTGTCCTTCATCGTGGAGGCGGGCGAGCACCCCGGCGAGGGGCGGCGGCATGAGCGAGGCAACGACCACGAGGGTGGAACCTTGCGGGAGCTTGCCGCTTTCCCGCTGGATGGCGCCGGCCAGGTCGCCCATGGTGAGCGGCTGGATCACGGCGAGCGCTTCGAGAAGGCGGGAGACCTGGTCGCGGGAGCGGGACGGGGGGAGGCGCATGGGGCGGTCCGCCTCGGGGAAGGCGCCGTTCGCGAGCAGGCCGACGGCGTAGCGGGCGCCCGCGGCCCAGACGCAGAGCGAAGCACTGACAGAGACGATGCGTTCCAGCTCGTCGCGGAGGTAGCCCTCCCAGGCGTGTTCCATGGTGTCGATGTTCACGACGAGGTAGAGCTGCTGCGTGGCCGAAGGTTCGTAGACCCGGGAGCGGAGGTCTCCCGACCGGGCGGTTGCTTTCCAGTCGATGCGGCGGAGGGGGTCACCGGGGCGGTACTCGCGCAAGCCCGCGATGCGGAGGGGGTCTTCGAAGACGCGGTTGCCGCCCTTGCGCTCGCCGAAGGGCCGTTCCGAAGGCAGGCCCATGTCCTCCATCGAGAACACGCGCGGGAAGACGACGAGGTGTTCGCGTTCGTCATCCTCGATGGATCGCGGGTAGGCGCCGAGGAGGTCGCCTGACCGGATCGTGGCCGTGCCGACCTGGTGGTAGCCGCGGGTATCAGGGGCGAGCGTGAAGGTCCAGTCGTGGCGCTGGTACCAGCCGAGGGCACCGCGGCGGACGAGCCACTTCTGGCCGGGGACGGCGGCCGCCGCGAGGTGTTCCTTTTCGACGGAGAGGTGCTCGGACAGGGCGAGCCGCCACTCGTACCAGGGGAGGGGCAGGGGCTTGCGGTTGGTGAGTTCGACGGTGAGCGGGACCTTCTCGCCGATGAAGACTCGTGTTTCGGAAGGCTTGCGGTGGAGCGTGACCCGGTCGAACAGGTGGCGGCTCCAGTACCGGCCCACCCAACCGAGCACGATGATGACGAGGCCAACGGAAGCGATCTCCGGCTGCGAGGCAGCGAAACCCGCGACGAAGAGCACACCACCCACGACCAGCGAAAGGTCGCGAAACGGCATCTCAGGCTCCGATCGGCACGGGTACGCGCTGGAGGACTTCGGCCAGCAACTCGTCGGTGCCCCGGCCGCGGAGCCGCGCCTGGGTGGAGAGGATGAGGCGGTGGGGCAGGACGTAGGGCGCCATGATCTTCACGTCGTCGGGGAGCACGTAGTCGCGGCCGTTGATGGCGGCAAGCGCCCTGGCGGTGCGGAAGAGCGCGAGGCTGCCGCGGGGGCTTGCGCCGAGTTCGAAGGCCGGGTCGGAGCGGGTGGCCTGGACTATCTGGACGGCGTAGCGGCGCACGGCCGGTTCGACGTGGAGGTGGCGCAGCGCAGCCGCGAGGCGCACGAGCTCGGCGCCGTCGATAGCCGGTTCGAGCGACTCCAGCGGGTTGACCGTCTCGAACCGGCGCAGGATTTCGTCCTCGTCATCCTCGCCGGGGTAACCGAGCTTGAGGCGGACCAGGAAGCGGTCGAGCTGGGCCTCGGGGAGAGGGAAGGTGCCTTCGAGTTCGACCGGGTTCTGGGTGGCCATGACCAGGAAGGGGCTGGGCAAACGGGTGGTGACGCCCTCGACGGTGATCTGGCGTTCCTCCATCGCCTCGAGAAGCGCCGCCTGGGTGCGCGGGGTGGCGCGGTTGATTTCATCGGCCAGCACGACCTGGGCGATGAGGGGCCCCTCGCGGAAGACGAACTCCCCGAGCTTCTGGTTGTAGTAATTGATGCCGGTGATGTCGGAGGGCATCAGGTCGGGCGTGAACTGGATGCGGCGGAAGGAACAGTTGACGGAGCGGGCGATGGCCTTGGCCATGGTGGTCTTGCCGAGGCCGGGGACGTCCTCCAACAGGATGTGCCCTTCGCAGAGAAGAGCGACGAGCGCGAGGCGGACCACGTCGGCCTTTCCGACGATGACGCGCTCGATACTCGCCTGGAGGCGTTCGGCGGTGGCCTTGATGAGGGCGACATCCTCGGGCGAGAGGCGATCCGGGTGTTCGACTGTGGTCACGGCGGGGATGGTACCGGTCGCGGAGCCGCGATGCGAACTGTGGTGAAGCTGGCCGGGCCCGTACACTCGCGCCGATGGCATCGGTACGGCACATCCGGCTCGCGTACAACAGCGCCTACCTGATCGAGTCCGGGGGCGAGCGGGTGCTCATCGACACCGGCCCCGACTACCGGGGCGCCAGGGAGGTCCTGGCGGCGGTGGTTGCGGAATCGCCGCCGGGTCTGGTGGTGGCGACCCACGGCCACCTGGACCATGCGGGGCTCGGACACTGGTGGCAAGAGCAGGGGATCCCGGTCGCTCTCCACGGTGAGGACATGCACTACTCAACCGGGCACCAGCTCGATGACGACGAGTTGCAGGCACTGGAAGGGTTCGTGCGGGAAAGCGGTGCACCGACGGATGTGGAGAGGGAGGCACTTGCGGGGCTGGCGGCGCGCCGGGCGTGGGCCCGCCAGGCGGTGGAGACGCGCGACTATCGGCCCGCGGGGCGGGACGCTCGCTGGCCGACGGGACTGCGCTACGAACCTTTTGAGCCGCGGCGCGTGCTGACGGAAGAGGTGACGGCGATCGCGCCGGGGCTCCGGGCGCTGGTGGCCCCGGGGCACACGCCGGGGAACCTGGTGGCGTTCGCGGAGGAAGAGGGCTGGTTGTTCTCGGGCGACCAGCTCTTGCCGGAGATCACGCCGACGCCGGCGATCCAGCGGTTCCAGTCGGCGCCGGGTGCACCGTGGCGGTTCCGCAGCCTTCCGCGCTTCCTGGAATCGTTGCAGCGCATTCGCGGGCTGGACGCAACGCGATGCTACCCGGGGCACGGCGAACCGTTCGAGCGCGTCACGGACGTGATCGATGCCAACCTCGGGCAGGCCGAACAGCGGACCACCCGGGTACACGAGGCGCTGCGCGAGAACGGGGGTGCGACCCTGTACGAACTTGCGGAGGCGCTCTATCCGCGGGCGCTGCGGAAGCGGTTCTGGCAGATCATCTCCACGGTGCAAGGTCACCTGGATGTGCTGGAGGAAGCGGGCCTCGCCGCCACATCCGGGGGCCGCTGGGCAGCACGCTAAGCCGCCCGAAGGCCGGTGCCGAGGTGTTCGGGGACGAGGCCGCGGTGGTCCACCCACACAACCAGGCCGTCATCGCGGCGGAGGATGCCGTTCAGGTAGCCGAGGTCCCGCCGGTCGCCCGGAGGGGTTACGTGCTGGAAGTCGCCGGGTTGGACGGTGAGCACCTCTTCCACGGCATCGACAAGGAGGGCGACCGGGCCGTCTGGGCCGTCCACCAGGATGAGGCGCGTGTCCCGCTCATCTGGAGGGCGGGACACGCGAAACTTCCAGTGCAGGTCGAACACCGGCACGACACGCTTGCGGACGTCAGCAAGGCCGAGCACGCCATCCTGCGCTCCCGCGACGGGCGTGATCGCGATCATGGGCAGGATTTCGTCGACGGCATCGATGTCGAGCCCGGAGTGCGTGCTGCCGACGCGGAATAGGACGAGTTGCCTGGGAGTCCTCAACATGGCCGGGTCGGACACTGCGCACACCCCTGGAGCAGACTGCCGTAATTATCGGGCGGGGAGCGGGTGCTCTGGAGCGGCAGAGACGGGGTTTGTTACCATCGGACCGTGGCGTTCACCGAATCGGCGGCGAGGCGGCTGGAAACGATCGGGTTTCGCTCGACCGCACCCCGCCGGGCGGTGCTGAAGGCGATTGAGGGAGCGCCGGGCCCGTTCACCGTCGAAGACCTGCTCGGGGAGCTGCCGGGTGTGGGGCGGGCGACGGTGTTCCGGACGATCAAGCTGCTGCAGGAGCTCGACCTGCTCTGCCGGGTGCCGCTGGAAGACGGGAGCGTGCGCTACCAGCTCTCCGAAGGGACGCACCACCACCACCTGGTGTGCCGATCGTGCGGGCGGTTCACAGAGTTTGCCGACCTGGAGCTGGACAGGCGGATCCAGGAGCAGGCAGCGCAGCACGGCTTTCACCTGCAGGGACACAGCCTGGAACTCTACGGTCTCTGTTCAGCATGCGGGGCGGCAGGGGTCGCCTAGGCCGGGCCGGGCATGTTCTACTTGGAGTTCGTGCCGGGGTGGCGGAATGGCAGACGCAGCCGGCTTAAACCCGGCGGCCGCAAGGCATGTGGGTTCGAATCCCGCCCCCGGCACCATGGCGAGCCGAACGCGGATCGAGATAGCGAGGGCTGGGCGCCGGGCGTGGCGGCGCGGGCGGGCGCGCAGCCACCACCCAGCCTCAGAGGCCGGCGGGTCGAGCACCTGTCCTGGGATAGGCGCCGAGCCCTCGGGCGGGACTCTACCAACCCTGGTCCGGGTGTTGGGCTTCTTATGACGATGCGGTGCGTGAACTTTTCGCGTTCAGGAGATTCGCTGTTCGCTCTCGTACGGGGTTGCCGAGGTTACGACCTGGCGAAAGCGGTCGAACATGGTGTCGTAGCGGCGGACGTTGGCGCCGCGGTGGATGCCCTGGTGTTCGCAGGCCGAGCCGACAGAACAGCTGGAGCAGCAGTATGCGCGGCCGGCCATGATGTGGGGTTCGCCGCTGAGAGTCACGTGGCAGCGGATGCAGCGTTGCGGGGATTCGGTGCTCATGTAGCGCTCCACGGGAGGGGCTGACGGTGTCGCCGACATTGTGCCGCTGGCGAGGGTCTCACGAAAGCGGGGTCGCGGACCGGTCCGTGGTGCGGCATGCTGTGGGACATGGTCCGCATCAATCGCGTCTACACCCGCACCGGCGATGCCGGGACGACCGCCCTCGGTGGGGGCCAGAGGGTCCCCAAGGACAGCCTCCGCATCGAGGCCTATGGCACGGTCGATGAGCTGAACAGCGTGATCGGCGTGGCGGTGGCTTCGGGCCTGGATACGACGATGCGGGAGCGGTTTCACGTGATCCAGCAGGTGCTGTTCAACCTGGGATCGGACCTGTGCATTTTGGAAGAGGACAAGG
>JAHDWR010000040.1 GCA_023382755.1 Dehalococcoidia bacterium | reverse complement strand
ACGCAGAACGACTACACCTACACGGGCGGGCCGACGGTCACGTTCGTCAGCCCGAACACGGGCCCGGCGACGGGCAACACGATCGTGACGATCACCGGCTCTGGCTTCACCTCGAGCGGGATGACGGTGAAGTTCGGGACCGTGACCGCGGTCTTCAGCTACATCGACACGACGACCATCGTGGCGGTCGCCCCGGCGCAGTCGGCCGGGACGGTCAACGTCGTGGTGACGACGCCGGGCGGGACATCGCCGAACACGGCGGCGGACGACTACACGTACACGGGGAGCTCGGCGCCGGTCGTGACCTCGGTGAGCCCGGCGAGCGGCCCGGTGGGGACGAGCATCGTCATCACGGGGACGGGCTTCACGGGCGCGACCTCGGTGACGGTCGGCGGGGTCTCGGCGGCGTTCACAGTGAACAGTTCGACGCAGATCACGGCGACGGTCCCGGCGGGCACGCCGGCGGGCGTGGTCGACGTGCGGGTGACGGGCCCGGGCGGGACGAGCCTGAACACCGCCTCGGACAACTTCACCAACACGTCCTCGGCGCAGACGGTGACGTACACGCTCTACTTCCGCTTCACGCTGCTGGTGTGGACGGGGAAGAACAACATCGGCGCGCTCGCGGCCCTCACGGGGCAGGAGACGCCGGACAACCCGCAGACGAACAACGTCTCGGCCTCGGTTGGCGCGATCTACCGCTTCAACGGGGCCACCCAGAGCTGGGAGGCGTACTTCCCGGGTTCGGACGGCGTGCCGGGCGCGAACAACTTCACGACCCTGCAGAACGGGACGGCCTACTTCATCGCCCTGAAGGGCGGGGGCACCATGAGCTGGTCGGTGCTGGTCGGGCCGTAAGGCGGCGGGCACAGGGGAACGAACGGGAAGGGGCCGCCTCGCTGAGGCGGCCCCTTCTTCGCGTACTGGTGGGTGAGCCGGTCGAACCGGTGACGCGGGATACCGGCGAACTGCTATAGTCCCGCGCAAACTCGAGGAGAGGTGTCGCGATGTCAGCGGGGAGTCTACGAAGGATTCACGAGGAAGAACGTGGCCACGCGGTGCTGGCGATTGCCGTGCTGCCGGCGGCTGTGGGAGCGGTGCTGCTGGGCATCGGCGCTGCGAACGACACCGGCTGGCTGGCAATCACCGGCGGCATCGTGACAGGGCTCGGCATCGTCTTCTATGACGTGGCGCGTCACTCGACGATCGACAAAGGGATGTACGGCCGGCTGGACCGGCTGGACGGGAACAAGTAGGAGAGCCCGCCGATGCTGAAGCCGTACCGGGTGCTGGACCTGACCGCCGGCAAGGCGGACCTCGGCCCGATGATCCTGGCCGACCTGGGGGCGGAGGTGGTGAAGGTGGAGCCGCCGGGCGGGGCCGTGTCGCGCGAAGATGCGCTCCGCTTCGCGGCGTACAACCGGAACAAGCGGAGCGTGACGCTGGACCTGGCGGTCGAGCAAGGCCGGGCCGCATTCCTCGACCTGGTTCGCGGGGCGGACTTCCTCTTCGAAGACGCGGGCCCGGGCGAGATGGCGGCGCGGGGGCTGGGCTGGGAACAGCTGCGGGAGGTGAACCCGCGGCTCGTGTACGTTGCGACCACGCCGTTCGGGCAGGACGGGCCGTACAGCGGCCACGCGGCGGCGGACCTCACGCTGGCGGCGATGGGCGGCATGATGGCGCTGAACGGCGATGCGGACCGTCCGCCGGTGCGGGTTTCGGTACCGCAGACGTGGCACCACGCTGCCGCCGAGAGCGCGGTGGGGGCCATGGTGGCGCACCATCTCCGGCAGCGGACGGGGGTTGGGCGGTTCGTGGATGTGTCGGTTCAGGCGGCCGTGTTCTGGACCGGGCTGCAGGCGATGATCGCGGCGGCCATCCAGGGGAAGGACATGGAGCGCGCCGGGACGGCGCTCCAGCTGGGGACGCTCACGCTGCCGCTGGTTTACCCGTGCGCGGACGGCGAGGTGGTGATGATCGGGAACGGGCCGACGCCCGTGCCGATCGTGCCGTGGATGGTGGCGGACGGCGTTGTGCCCGAGTCGTGGAACACGGACGAGGACTGGGCGACGTATGACATGAAGGTGCTCCAGGGGCAGCCGCTGGCGCACGACTACGAAGAGGTGATGGCGCGGCTTGCGGACTGGACGCGGAAGTTCACGAAGCAGGAGCTGCTCGAGCGGGGGCTCGCGAACGGCGTGACGATCGCGCCGGTGGCGACGATCCCGGAGCTGCTCGACTTCAACCATCTGCGGGCACGGGACTACTGGCGGGACCTGGAAGTGCGGCCGGGCGTGACGGTCCGGGGCCCGGGCGCGTTTGTCCGGGCATCGGGAACACCGATCCGGCGGGCGCGCGGGGTGCCGGAACCGGGAGAGGCGAACGGGAAGCTCGGCGGGCGGGCCGCCCGGGCGGCCGCGGCGCCCCGGGAGGGCTTGCCGTTCGCGGGGCTGAAGGTGGCCGACTTCTCGTGGATCGGTGTGGGGCCGATCACGGGGAAGTACCTGGCAGACCACGGCGCGGAGGTCATCCGGGTCGAGACGGCGAACCCGCCGGACCGGCTGCGGGTGGCGGGACCGTTCAAGGACGGCGTGTTCGGGCCGAACCGGTCCCAGTTCTACGGGGCATTCAACACGTCGAAGCGGTCGATCGCGCTGAACCTGAAGACGCCCGAGGCGCGGGAGATAGTGCGCAAGCTGATCGCCTGGGCGGACGTGGTGCTCGAGTCGTTCACGCCGGGGACGATGGCGAGCCTGGGCTTGAGCTATGAGGATGCGAAGCTGATCAAACCGGACGTGATCTATGCGAGCACGTGCCTCATGGGCCAGAGCGGTCCGGCGGCGCCGCTGGCGGGGTACGGGTACCACGCGGCCGCCATCTGCGGGTTCTACGAGGTGACCGGTTGGCCGGACCGGCCGCCCTCGGGGCCGTTCACGGCGTACACGGACACGATCGCCCCGCGCTTCCTGGCCTCGGCCGTGATGGCCGCGCTGGACCACCGGGCGCGCACGGGCGAGGGGCAATACATCGAGCAATCGCAGATGGAGTCGTCGCTCTACTTCCTTGCGCCGGAGATCCTGGACTACCAGGTGAGCGGCCGCGTGCCGCGGCGGGCGGGCAACGAGGACCCGGCGATGGCGCCGCACGCGGCCTACCCGGCCGCGGGCGAGGACGAATGGATCGCGATCGCGGTCGCGGACGACGCGCAGTGGGCCGCGCTGGTCTCGCTCCTGGGCAACCCGGCATGGGCGGCCGACGCCGCCTGCGCGACCGCGGCGGGCCGGCTGGCCAACCGGGCCGCGATCGATGCCCACCTGGGGAAGTGGACCGCCGGGCAGGACATGCACGAGGCGATGGCCCGGCTGCAGGCGGCGGGCATCCCCGCGGGGGCGGTGCAGCGTTCGAGCGACCACCTGCGGGACCCGCAGCTGGCGCACCGGCGGTTCTTCCACCCGCTGGAGCACGCGGAGATGGGCACAGTGCCGTACGAGGGCCACCAGTTCCTGGTGAGCGGGTACGAAAGCGGTCCGCGGTCGGCGGCGCCCTGCCTCGGGGAGCACTCGATGGAGGTGCTGCTGGACGTGCTCGGGCTGGGCGAGGACGACGTGGCACGCCTCGCGGCCGGGCTGGGATAACGCGCCCCGGGGGCCAACGGCTAATGACTGATGACTAATGGCTAACGGCTAATGGCGCCGAAGAGAGCGGGCAGCGGCCGCAAGCACCCCGGGAGCAGTAGTCGCCGTGGAGGAGGAGGCCGCCCTGGAGCCGGGAGGCGGTGGTGAAGGGTGGGGCGGCCTCGCCGCCGAGCCAGGACTGGAGGCGGGTGAGGCGGCCGTAGGTGCCCGGTGAGGGAAGGGCACGCCAGGCGTCCTCGATCGCGGCTTCGGGAAGGGCGCCGGAGGCGAGGGCGACGGGGAGGATGGCGTTGACGGCGACCTCGATGGCGGCCGAACGGCCGATGCCGGGGACCGAGGCGGCCATCCAGGTGGTGGACGGGCCGAGTGCCGGGGGCCAGCCGGGGACTGACCCCTCGGGCCACCAGCGGGCGATGAGGGAGGCGGCGGACTCGAGGCGGCGGGCCGGAGCCGCCATGGGGCGCAGCCCGGCGCGGCGGAGGGCGAGCGGGGGGGCGGCGGCTTTGAGCGCGGCCGTGAAGGCGAGCGTGCGCGAGACCCCGGGAAGCGGTGCGGTTTCGAGGAGGAGGGCGAGGGGGAGGCGGCGGGCGAGGGCGGCGAACGGCTCGCGGTTGGCGCTTCCCCCGAGGGTCTCGAGGAGGAGGGCGTAGAGCGCCTGGCCGGGACCATGGGCCGCGACGGCGGGCGAGACGCGGGCGGCCTTGGCCCGGAGGCGACGGAGGCCCATCCGTTCGAGAGCGGGGGATGGGTCCTGGCCGCGCGCGGTTGCGATGGCGCAGGGCGGGGTGAAGGGCGGCGGGAAGGCCGGCCGGGACCCGGGTTCGAGGACGAGCACGGGGATGAGGCGTCCGGAGCGGTGGAAGGTGAATGCGTTGGGTCCGTCGTTGCGGGCGACGACGTGGAGGACGACGCCGGCGTACGCCTCGTCGGCGGCGTGGCCGTGGTCCCGCCAGCCGCTGGCGAGGAGATGGAGTTCGACGTCGCCGCGGAGGAGGTCTCCGCCGGCATCGAGGATCGCGCCGGTGAAGTCAGGGCCCGAGCCGCCCGCGGGCGTGCCGGGGAAGATGATGCGGAGGGGGCGGCCGTCCTCGAGGCGGAGCGGGCCGGGGGCGCCGGCGGCCCAGCGCGCCGCGAGGGCGGACTCGGGGAACCGCGCCGGCGCGGGGCGGGCGGTCAAACGCGTTCCTCCGGAGGGTCATAGGGTGGGCGCGCCTCGGCGAGGGACTGGAGCATGCGGACGCTGGCGCCGCGGGGCTGGTAACGGCCCGTCTCCCACTCGGAGACCGTCTGCTGGCGGACGCCGAGCGCCTCGGCCATCCCGGCCTGCGTCAGGCCCAGGCGGGCGCGGAGTTCGGCGATGGACTCGGCGGACCAGGAAGAGGGCATGGGGAGAGCTTACGCGGTACCGTGTAAGGACGCCAGAAGGGCAGAGTCCGAAGTGCGAAATGCGAGATGGCGGATGGCGGATGGCTACGGCCCGCCATCGGGCGAGGCGGCGCCGGCACTCCTCCCTCCTCCCTCCTCCCTCCTCGCCCCCAGCCGCTGGCGGAGTCGCGCGCGGCGGTGCTCAAGGGCGGCGAGGGCGAGCTCGCTGTTCGGGGGCCCGGGTGGGACCAGCCCGCGGGTGAGGAGGGCGGCCGCCTGGTCGACCAGGACGAAGGCGCGGGCGGGGTCGCGGAAGCGGTGTTCGGCGATCTTGGCGAGTTCGACGTAGGGGAGGAGGCGGCGGCTGCGGGGTTCATCGATGAGGGCTTGCCAGCAGGCCGCGGCAGCTTCCCAGCTCCCGCAGCGGGCGTGGCTGCGGGCGGCGCGTTCGAGGGCCTCGATGCGTTCGGAGCGGGGGAGCGAACCGGCGAGGGCGGCTTCGTAGCGGGCGGCGGCGGCGGCGTGGTCGCCGGCGTATTCGGCGGCGCGGGCCGCCTGGATGGGGTAGTCGGGGCCTTCGCAGACGGCAGCCAGGTGCGCCGCAAGGGCGACGAGCGAGAGGATATCCCAGGCGTTGTGCCGGAGGACGGGGAGGATGTGGGTGGGGTCGCCGGAGCGCTGGAAGCGGAAGTAGCGCTCCGGGACTTCGGCCGAGGGGCAATCGTCTTCGCGCTCGAAGCCGAGGAGGTCGCGCTCGACGTGGACCAGGCGGTGGGAATCGATGACCCCGCGGAAAAGGCGGCGGTTCGGGTGGAGGAGGTCGAGGTGGGGCATGGCCCGCAGACCGGGCCGCTGGCGCGAGAGAATGTAGCGGACTTCGAGCGCGGGGACATCGAACGACTTCCCGTTGTAGCTCACGAGGGCGCCGGCCGTGGCCAGGTCCTCGCCCAGGCCGCCGAGGAGACCGCCTTCGAACTCGGGGCCCGGGAGGAGGTACTGGCGGAGGCGGAGGGTGCCGCCGTCGAAGCGGGCCACTCCGGCGAGGAAGACCATGGTGCCTGCGCCGCCGAGGCCGGTGGTCTCGGTATCGACGTAGCAGAAGGCGGCCGGCTCGACCTCGCCAAGGCGGGGGTCGCGGACCTGGCCGGCCAGGCGGACCGGGTCGACGGCGAGGGCACGATGGAGGGGGATGGCGCCGTGGACGTGGCCGGCCTCGTAGACGCTTTCGATGACGTAGCCCGGGCCGAGGGGCGACTCGAACCAGCGGCCACCGAGCCCGGAGAGGTCGGCGCGCGCGGTAACGCTGGCATCGCGCACGAGGGGCTCGGTGCGGACCGGCTGGTGGAGCGCCGCGCGAAGCCGGTCGCGGAGGGGAGAGGCGGGGGCCGGTTCGCCGAACATATGTGCGGAGTGTAGCGGGGAAACGGCAAACTGCGAAGTGCGCCGGCCGGCCAATGGCCAACCGCCAACGGCCCTACACCGCCTTCGCGCACACCCAGCGGAAAAGCTCGGAGGCGGTTGGATAGGGGTGGACGGTGCTGGCCACCTGGCGAGCCGTGAGGCCGTGCTGGATGGCCAGGCAGGCCTCGCCCACGAGCGTGCTGCCGCGCGCGCAGATGAAGTGGGCGCCGAGGAGCACGCCGGTCTTCGCGTCGGCAACGACCTTCGCGAAGCCGTCCAGCTGCCCGGTGGTGCGGAACCAGTCGAGGTCGGCGGCGTCCAGGCGGGCGACGCGCACCTCGATGCCGGCCTCGCGCGCCTGCTGCTCGGTCATCCCCGCGTGGCCGATCTCCGGTTCGGTGAAGATCGCCCAGGGCACGAGCGTGTCGGGGATGGGCTCGCAGACGCCCGACTCGATGTGCTTCGCGATGTGGTGGGCCTGGTAGCCAGCGTAGTGGGTGAACTGGAACTTGCCGGTGATGTCGCCCGCCGCCCAGAGCCCGTCCAGGTTCGTCTTGCCGCAGGGCGAGATGGCAATAAAGCCGCGGGGGTCGCGTTCCAGGCCAAGTTCCGCCAGGCCCTCGGGCACCTGTGGCGCGCGGCCGGCGGCGACCAGGAGGTCGTCGAACTCGAAGCGGCCGCGGGCGGTGGTGACGGTGACCCGGCCGTCCTCGGCACGGTCGACGCGCTCGATGGAACTGCCGGCTTCGACGCGGATACCGTCGCGCTCGAAGAGTTTCGTCAGCTCGAGGGAGACCTCGGCGTCCTCGGTTGCGGCGATGCGGTCCAGGGCTTCGAAGATGGTGACTTCTGCGCCGAGGCGGCGGAACGCCTGGCCGAGCTCGAGGCCGATGGGGCCGCCGCCGATGACGGCCAGGCGGGCGGGGAAGCGCGGGAGCGCGAAGATGGTGCGGTTGGTCTGGGGTTTGGATTCGGCAAGGCCGGGGATCGGCGGGAGGCCGGGGCCGGTGCCGGTCGCGATGACGACGTTCGTCCCCCGGAGGAGGCGCCCATCGACCCGGACTTCGGTGGGGGCGGCGAAGCTTGCGTCGCCCCAGGCGAGGTCGATGCCGTCGGCGGCGAAGCCCCCGTTGGGGTCGGTGCCGCGCACCAGGAGCTGGACGGCGTGGACACGGGCGACGACCTCGTCCCAGGAGAGGCCCTCATCGGCGGCGCGCTTCGAGAGGTCGATCAGCGCCTTGCTCGGCACGCAGCCGTCGTTCAGGCATTCGCCGCCGAGGTGGGCGCGTTCGATAACGGCGACGCGGAGGCCCTTGCGGCCGAGGGTGCGGGCGATGTTGTCGCCGGCGGAACCGTTGCCGATGACGATGAGGTCGTAGGTGCTGGTGGCGGGCATGGGGGGCTCCGGTGGGGTATCGCCTTCCAGCGTAGCGGAGGGAGGAGGGAGGAGGGAGGAGTCCACCACCCCCCGGCCCTGGCGCCCGGTCATCCCACGGATCCGGCGAGCCCCGACCGTGAGGGAGGGACACGCGCTCTTCTCCGGCAACCGCAATTCACGCGCGGGGCCTGCAAGGTGATGCAAGGCGTGCCCGGGAAGGAGGAGGGAGGAGTCGCCGGGGGCTACTGGGCGACGGGGAGCGGCGTGGGGACGCGGGTCGGGGGCCGGGGCGTGCGCGTGGGGGTGGGCGTCCAGGTGGGCGTGGGGGTGATCGTCGGCGTTGGCGTGATGGTGGGCGTATTGGTGGGGGTGGGCGTGTCCGTGGGGGTGGGGGTGACGGTTGCCGTGGGCACCGGCGTGTTGCTGTTAGGGAACCAGAGCGGGCCATCCGAAAGGGGCGTTCCCGGGGCGATGCCGAAGTCGAGGTAGTCCTCGGGGTTCACCGGCGTGTCCTGCCAGCGGATCTCGAAGTGGAGGTGTTCGCCGGTGGAATACCCCGAAGACCCGGTGACGCCGATGGCCACGGTGTTGTCGACGGCGGCGCCCTTTTCGACGAGGGTCTGGCTGAGGTGGCCGTAGAGGGTGGTCCAGCCGCCGCCACAGTCGACGAAGATGTGGTTGCCGTAGGCGCCGGAGTAGGTGGCCTCGGAGACCGTGCCGGCACAGGCGGCGTAGACCGTCGAGTGGCTGAGGCCTTCAAGGGCGAGGTCGATGCCACCGTGGATGCGTCCGGGGCCCCGGTTGGTGGCGCCGTAGCGGTCGGTGGCGCGGCTCCATTCGCGCAGGGGCATGGCGAACCGGCTGGTGGCGGCGGCGGCCTGCGAGGTATCGGGGAGCCGGGCGGGGTCGGGTTTGGCGACCGCGCCTTCGTCCGTATCGGCGACGGCCCCATGGAGCGGATCGCGGGTGCTGCCATCCGGCGCCTGGTTCGCGCCGGTCCCGGGGCCGTCATCCGCGGGACGGACAGCGGCGGAGGGCTGCTGCTCGGCGCCCGAGCCGGAGGGTTCGCGCGCGACAATGACCGCGGCGACACCGGCGAGGAAGGTGGCCCCGAGGAGGATGCGGACGGCGTGTGAGCCCGGGATGCGGGGCACGCGGAGAGGTTGCATCGATCAGTACCATCGGACACGCGGGGCCTTGTGGCCAGAGCGCAGGCCCGGATTGTACGGGGGGAGTGCCCTGACCCGGACCCGATCTTTACGCTGGGTCCGTGCCGCCCGCCCGCGAGGAGGCGGCGGCGGTTTGGCGGTTCGATGAACGGGCGGCGCCTGCTAGGATGCCGTGATGGCGCTCATCGAGACGCAGCAGCTGACGAAGCGGTATGGAGAATCAATCCTGGCGCTCAACGGGCTCGACCTGGTGGTGGAGCCGGGCATCACGGGCCTGGTGGGAGCAAACGGGGCCGGCAAGAGTACGCTCATCAAGATCCTGCTGGGGTTGCTCGATGCGACGAGCGGCGAGGCGACGGTGCTCGGTTACGACATCGCCCGGGAGGGGCCGGTGCTGCGCCAGTACGTGGGCTACATGCCGGAACACGACTGCCTGCCCGGCGATGTGAGCGCCACCGAGTTCGTGGCGCACATGGCGCAGATCAACGGGCTGCCGCGTTCAGCCGCGCGGGAGCGGACGGCCGAGACGTTGCGGCACGTGGGCCTGTTCGAAGAGCGGTACCGCGAGATGCGGGGCTATTCGACGGGCATGAAGCAGCGGGTGAAGCTGGCGCAGGCGCTGGTGCACGACCCACAGGTGCTGTTCCTGGACGAACCCACGAACGGGCTGGACCCGGCGGGCCGGGACGAGATGCTGGACCTGGTGCGCCGGACGGGCAAGGAATTCGGGATCTCGATCATCATGGCGTCGCACCTCCTCGGGGAGATCGAGCGGGTGTGCGAGTACCTGGTGGTGATCGATGGGGGGCACCTGCTGCGGCAGGGCCCGCTCGGGGACTTCACCGCGGCGATGGGGGTGCTGGCCGTGGAGGTGGAGGGCGACGCGAGCGTGCTTGCGGCGAACCTGCGCGAGCGGGGGTTGCGGGTGGAGGTGGAGGGGCGGATGGTGCTGGTTGCGCTGGAGGGGGACGAACGGGCCTTCGACCTGATCCGGGATAGCTGCGCGGACCTGGGGTTCGGGCTGGTGCGGCTGGAACGGCGGCGCCAGAACCTGGAAGACCTGTTCCGGCCGGCGGAGAAGGGGGCGTGGCATGCCGCCAGCTGAACACCGGACCGGGAGCATCTACGACCTGGGGTACCGGCGCTACGACGGCATGCGGCTGGGCCGGCGACACGCGGTGCTGTCGCTGTACTTCTACAGCCTGCGGGGCGCATTCGGGATCGGGCGGCGGACATCGAGCAAGATCATCCCGATCATCATCGCGGTGATCGCCTTTCTGCCGGCGCTGATCCAGCTCGGCGTGGCGGCGATCGTCTCGGACGACGTGGACGTGATCCGGCCCGAGAACTACTTCGGGTTCGTGCAGGTGCCGGTCGCGCTGTTCTGCGCGGCGATCGCGCCGGAGATCACGGGCCGCGACATGCGCCAGCGGACGCTTTCGCTGTACTTCTCACGCGCGTTGCAGCGGCGCGATTACGCGCTGGCGAAGCTGGCGGCATTCGCGACAGCGCTGATGGTGCTGACGCTGGCGCCGCAGGCCTTGCTGCTGGTTGGGAACGGGCTCGCGAGCAACGACCTGGCGGAGTACGTCGGCGACAACTGGGAAGACATGCCCCGGACGATCGCCAGCGGGGTGGGGATCGCCGTGGCGATGGGTGCGGTGGCGCTGGCAATCGCGGCACAGACATCGCGGCGCGCCTACGCCACGATCGCGGTCGTGGCGTGGTTCCTGGTAACGTGGCCGATCTCGGGGATCCTGGTGGCGGAGGTGGGCGGAGCCGGGCGGGCAGCCGCGCTCCTGAGCCCGTTCGACTTCGTGTATGGGGCGACGCTGTGGGTGTTCGGCGTCGAGCCCGACCGGGACTCGGTGCAGGACCTGGCGGGGATCCCGCTGTGGGGTTACGGGGCCGCAGTGGCAGCGTACGCGGGAGCGGGGACGGCGCTGGTCATCCGGCGCTTCGGGCGGATAGCGGCATGAGCCAGGACGCGCCGCCGATCGAAGTCACGAACGTCAGCCGCTGGTACGGGAACATCGTCGCGGTGAACGACATCTCGTTCGCGCTCGGACCGGGGATCACGGGGCTCCTGGGGCCGAACGGGGCGGGCAAGTCGACGATGCTGCACATGCTCTCGGGGTTCCTGAAGCCTTCGGCCGGGGATCTGCGGGTGTTCGGCGAGCGCGCGTGGGAGAACCCGGGGATGTACCGGCGGATCGGGCTCGTGCCGGAACGGGAGGCGGTGTACCCGTTCCTGACCGGGTACGAGTTCGTGTTGCTTGCGGCGGAGCTGCAGCGGCTGCCGAACCCGGCGGAGGCGGCGCGGCGGGCAATCGCGATGGTCGAACTGGAACAGGCGGCGGGGCGTGCAACGGGCGGGTATTCGAAGGGGATGAAGCAGCGGGTGAAGATCGCGGCGGCGCTGGTGCACGACCCGGAGATCCTGTTGCTGGACGAGCCCTTCAACGGGGCCGACCCGCGCCAGCGGCTGCAGATGATGGCGATGCTTCGTGATATGGCCGCGCAGGGCCGGACGATCCTGTTCTCGTCGCACATCCTGGAGGAGGTCGAGCGGCTCGCGGAAGAGGTGCTGGTGATCGTGGCCGGGCGGCTCGCGGCATCGGGGGACTTTCGGGAGATCCGGAAACTGATGACGGACCGGCCGCACACGTTCAACGTGCGATCGAGCGACAACCGTGCGCTCGCCGCCGCACTGGTGGCGGACCCCTCGGTGTACGGAGTCGAATTGCAGGACGGGCTACTGCAGGTGCGGACGGGCGAGTTCGCGGCGTTCACGCTCGCCATCCCCGGGGTGGCGCGGAAGGCCGGCGTCTCGATCCACGAGTTGCGACCGACCGATGAGTCGCTGGAGAGCGTGTTCTCGTACCTGGTGAAGCGATGAACGTGACGATCATCCGGCTGACCGCGCGGCAGCTGCTGGGCCAGAAGCGCACGGTCCTGATGTTGGCGTTCGCACTCGTGCCGGTATTGATCGCGGTGCTGTACCGGGTGGCAGGGGACGGCGACGAGACCCAACGATGGGCGGCTTCGGCGCTGAACGCGCGGCTCATCATCGGGACATTCCTCCCGCTGGCTGCGCTGGTGTTCGGGACGGCCGCACTGGGGTCGGAGTTCGAGGACGGCACGGCGGTGTACATCCTGAGCAAGCCGATCCCGCGGCGGGCCATCGTCCTCTCGAAGTTGCTGGTGTCGTGGCTGGCGACGGCCGGGGTGGTGCTTGCGGCGACGGTGACAGCCACGGCCATCGCACTGTGGGGCGAACCGCAGGACGGCATCATGGTGGGGTTCGCGGTTGCTGTGGTCGCGGGGGCGCTGGTGTATTGCGCGCTGTTCATGTGGCTGAGCGTGATGACGAGCCGGGCGCTGATCGTGGGGCTGCTCTATGCGTTCATCTGGGAAGGGGTCATTACGCGGCTGTTCGCGGGAGTGCGGTTCCTCTCGGTGCGGCAGTACACGCTGGGGATCGCGGACACCGTGGTCGACGTGCCGGCGCGGGTGTTCAACCCGCGACTGGGCGAGACGGAGGCCGTGGTGCTGGCCGCAGTGGCCACGGTCCTGACCGTGTATTTGGCGGTACGGCGGCTCCAGAGGTGGGAGATCGGGGAGGCCTCGTAGGCGGCGGCGACTGCAGTCCGTGGGCGGGGCGACGACGTAAAGGCGCTTGCCTGTTAGGGGACATGCGGGGCTCGGATTGAGATTCCCACATAAGGGCGAGGGGTCGTGAAAAGTGCGTGCGAAGCGGGGAAACTAGAACATAAGTGCGTTGAACAACGGGCGGGGGCGGGGCTACCGTACGGCCTACGCCGCTGAGGCGGGCGCCCGGGACCACCCGGGTGGCCGGGTCATCGACCAGAGACAAATCAACCGCTGCAAGGCCCCTGCCGCGCAATACCCGGATGCAGCCGGGAGGAAGGAGTGTGCCCCTCGATGGATGAGCGTGTGCCGTGTACGGACCGCGAACTGGCACGCTCCTGGCAGGGGGTGCTGGGGCGGCTCGAACTGGAGCTGAACCCGCACAACTTCGCGGCGTGGCTGCGCGGCACACGGGCCGTCCGGATGGAAGAGCGGCTGGTGGTGGTGGAGGCAGCATCGGAGATGGCGTGTTCGTGGCTGAACCAGCGCATGAAAGTTGTGGTGGAGCGCGCGGCCGCGCAGGTGTTCGGTCCGGAGGTCGGGGTGGAGTTCGTGGCGGCGGGGACAGTGGCGCCGGCGCCCACCGCCGCGGCGGGACCGGCGACGAGGCCGGCCCCGGGGCGCGGGCCGATCCTGGGCAAGCTGAACTGCGCCTACACTTTCGACGAGTACCAGCCTGCCGAGGGCAACCGCCTGGCGCTACAGTCGTGCCTCTCGCTGGTGGAGGAAATGGACCTCCGGATCAGCCCGGTCGTGATCTTCGGAGCACCGGGGATGGGGAAGACCCACCTGCTGCACGCGCTGGCCTGCCGGGCGGCGGAGCAGGGGCGTTCGGTAGCCTGCCTGAGCGCGGAGGAGTTCGCCAACCGGTTCCTGGGGGCGATGCGCGAGCACCGGGCAGCCGAGTTCCAGGGAGCGCTCCGTTCGGTGGACCTGCTGGTCATCGATGACCTGCAACAGATCGCGGGGAAACGGGCGACGCAGGACGAGCTGGTACACACGATGGACGCGGTGTGCAACGGGGGCGGCCACGTGGTGGTCGCGAGCGAGAAGCACCCGTTCGAACTCGACCTGCCCGAGCGGCTCTCCTCGCGGCTGGCGGCGGGGATTGTCACGCGGGTCGAACCGTTCCGGATGGCGGAGCGGCGGGCATTCCTGGAGCGGGTGGCGCGGCGCTTGCGGGCATCGCTCCCCGGCTGGGCGACGGACCGGATCGCCGGTTGCGAGGTGCCCTCGGTGCGGGTGTTACTCGGCGCCATCCACGCCGCCGTGGCGCTGGAACGGAACGGGATGCTGGAGCCGGCCCGCCTGGACGTCGAACTCGCACGCGTGGCCCTCGCGGAAGCCTCGAACGGGATGATCGGGGAGCGGGAGCTGCTGGAGCGGATCGCGCGCCGCTACCAGGTGACGGTCGACGAAATCGCGGGCCGGTCGCGGCGCGGGCCGGTCGCCGAAGCCCGGGCGGTGGCGGTCGCGGCACTGCAGGAACGTGGGCGGAGCCTGAGCCAGTTGGGCTCGTTGTTCGGGCAACGGGACAAGAGCACGATCAGCGGGCTGGCCGAGCGGGGCAGGGAGCTGGTGGCTGGAGACGAAGGGCTGCGGACGATCGTCGCCTGAGGTTCAGAACTGGAGTTCGAGGCGGCGGAAGCGCTCGAGGTAGCGGCCGTCGTCGTTCCGCCAGCGGTCGCGGGAGAAGGCGGCGAAATCTTCCTGCTTGCCGAACTGGGAGACGTGGGCCGAGAGCGCGTGGATCTTGAGGTCGACCAGGTCCGTAACGTCGACATCGAAGTTGGGATGGTTGGAGTTCCACAGGAGGACTTCGCGCACCTTGTGCGGCTCGAGGCCGGCAGCCAGGTGTCCGGGGAAATTGAGGTGGTCGCGTGCCGTGGGGTAGACGGCATCGAGGGCCGCCATCCCTGTCGCGCGGTGGTCGGGGTGGTTGATGAAGCTATCGCGGATGATGATGTCGGTCGGGTCGTGGGTGAGGACGGTGTGGGGGCGGAGGGCGCGGATGTGCCAGACGATGCGCTCGAGGAGTTCGCGAGTATAGACGAGCTCTCCATCTTCGAGGCCGAGGAAGAACACGTCTCGCGCGCCGAGGCGGCGGCAGGCCTCGCGCTGTTCCTCGATGCGCTGGGCGATGAGGCGTTCGCGGGGCATGGAGCGGTCTTCGGTGCCCTTGGCGCCGTTGGTGGTCACAAGAAAGTGGACATCCCAGCCGGCGGATGCGATGCGGGCGACGTGGCCGGCGCATCCGAACTCTCCGTCGTCGGGGTGGGCGGCGATAACGAGTGCGGTAGGCATATGGGTTGCGAGTTTCGAGTTTCGAGTTTCGAGTTTCGAGAGTCTATCGTTGCGGGTGCAGCCACCGGGTTGCAACCCGCGATGGCGTTCCAACGGCAGACCCGAAGTTCAGGGCACGGCCAGGATGGTCGAGCCCGACTCGCAACTCGCAACTCGCAGCTCCCGGGGGGTGTTCGGAACGCGTTTGACGATAACCACTTGCGTTTGCTAACGTTCGGCGCGAACATGCGTTCGAAAGGCGCCTACCGAATGAAAGACCTCTCTCCGAAACAAGACCAGATCCTCGAGTTCCTGCGGTCGTTCATCGAAGAGAAGGACTACCCGCCCAGTATCCGCGACATCCAGGAAGGCTGCGGGATCAGCAGCACGTCGGTGGTCGACTACAACCTCCGCAAGCTGGAGGACAAGGGGTACATCCGGCGGGACCGGGAGATCTCGCGGGGGATCGAGGTGCTGGGCGCGCGCGGGCGGCGGGCACGGATCGTGGAGATCCCGGTGCTGGGCTCCATCGCCGCGGGGCAGCCCATCCCGGTGCCGACGAGCGACCGGTTTGGGAACGAGGCCCAGGATATGGTCGCGGTGACGGAGGACATGGTCCGGGGGAAGACGAACGTGTTCGCGCTGCGGGTCAAGGGTACCTCGATGATCGAGGACCTGATCGACGACGGGGACATCGTGTTCCTGGAGCCGGCGCGCTCGGCCGTCGATGGCGACAAGGTGGCGGTCTGGCTGAAGGACCGCGAAGAGGTGACGCTCAAGCGGATCTACCACGAAGGCGACCGCGTGCGGCTGCAGCCGGCGAACAGCACGATGCAGCCGATCTACACGTCGGCCGAGAACGTCGAGATCCAGGGCAAGTTCATCTCCTCTTTTCGCCCGAGCGATTAGACTGGCCTGAACATTCATCGACGACACGGGGCGGCCATGCCTCGTCGGGTTTTCGCATGTCCGAACCGGTAATCAGCGTCCGCAACCTCAGCATCCGCTACCGCACGCGGGAATCCATGACGTACGCGGTGGACGATGTGTCGTTCGACCTGGGGCGGGGGCAGATCCTGACGCTGGTGGGGGAATCGGGAAGCGGGAAGTCGACGGTGGGGATGTCGATCCTCAGGCTCCTCCCGCAGGAAGCAGACGTGCTCTCGGGGCAGGTGTTGTTCGACGGGACCGACCTCCTGGGGCTGGCGGACCGGGAGCTCCGGCCGCTGCGGGGGCGCCGGATTGCGATGATCTTCCAGGACCCGGTGGCAGGGCTGAACCCGGTGATCGACATCGGCACGCAGGTGGCGGAGATCCTGACGAGCCACCTCTCGATCGGGAAGAAGGAAGCAAAAGCGCGGGCGCTGGATGTGCTGCACGACGTCGGGCTTGCGGAGCCCGCGCGGGTGGCGAAGTCGTATCCGTTCCAGCTTTCCGGGGGGATGTGCCAGCGCGTGATGATCGGGATCGCGACGGCGCTGGACCCGGACGTGATCGTGGCGGACGAACCGACGAGCGCGCTGGACGTGACGGTACAGGCGCAGATCCTGCACCAGCTGGATGAGCTGCGGCGAAAAAAGGGCACGGCGATCCTGCTCATCACACACGACTTCGGCGTGGTGGCGCAGATGGCGGACGCCGTGGCGGTGATGTATGCGGGCCGGGTGGTGGAGTCGGGGGGAGTGCGGGAGATGCTGAAGTCGCCGCTACACCCCTACACGGCCGCCCTCCTGGGGACGCTGCCGCGGGTGGACGGGGCGCACGAGCACCTGCGCCAGATCCCGGGGCACCCACCGGAGATGGTGGAGCGTGCGGAGCACTGCGCGTTCATCCCCCGGTGCGGGAAGGTGATGAACGTGTGCCGGAACACGGAGCCGCCAGCGCTGATGCAACCGGAAGGGGCGACACACCGGGTGGCATGCTACAACCCGGTGTGGCAGGGATGGAGCCTGGGCTAGCGGGCTAGTGCCGCGCCAACTTGACTCACGGGAGCATCGCCGATTGCGCCATCGCGCCCTCATCCCCCAACCCCTTCTCCCGACGCTGCGGGAGAAGGGGAGCAACGCGACGCCCGGGTTTCCGACGTTTCGCGCAACTTGAGTTGGAAGGGCGCTAGCGGCGCGCGGTGGCGAGGGGCTGGCCGAGCGCCGAGAGCTTCATCATCAGGATCTCGATGGTGAGTTCTTCATCGACTTCGCCGAGCTTGTTCGTCCGATCGGCTTCGACGAGGCAGGCATAGGCGTGGCGAATCCTGCCGCCGCCGTGACGGCGAGCGCGGTCGATGGCGGCCCTGCGGAGTCCCTCGTACTTTCCGGCGTTGCCGAGCGTCTTTGTTATGTCCTCTTCCGGGGCGCCGGCCTCGAGGAGGTCGACGAGCTGGGCGAGGACCCGGTAGCGATCGGTGATGGTGGCCAGGAGGGCCTGGACGTTCTCCCCATCGCGTTTGAGGCGGGCAAGCATTTCCAGCGCAACAGCGAGGTTGCCATCCATGAGGGCGTCGACCAGGTTGAAGCGGTTCGGTTCACGGTCGCCGGCGCAAACGCGCTGGACATCGAGGACATCGACGGGACCGCCATTCGCCCAGAGGGCGAGCTTATCGAGCTCGCTGGCGATGAGCAGGGTGTCTCCCTGGAGGATGGCGGCCAGGAGGGCGGCGGGGTCGGTCTCGGGTGGGAGCTCCTCCCAGGGTTCGAGCTTTTCGCGGGGGGGCTGGCCGGGGCGGAGGCGAATGCCGCGGAGGTTGGCCTCATCGCGGATGTAGCGGTCGAGCTCCTTGCCCTTGATGGCGGGGTGCTCTTCGACGACGGCGCCGGGGATGGCCTTCAGGCGGGCGAGCAGGGGGTTGGAAGCTGACACGAACCTGGGCTGGCCCTGGGCGAGGAACGGGCGGCCGAGGAACACGAGCGTCGTGGTCTCGGGGATGCCGGCGGCGAGGTCGGTGGCGAACTGGTCCCACGGGCCGAGGGCGCGGGCGCCTCGAGGCCCGCCACGCGCCTCGAAGCGCTCGAGCAGGTGTTCGACGAGGACGAGACGCTTTGGGGCCAGGAAGGGCGGGGACATTGCGGGCCCGAGGACCTCGTGGGGTTTGGCATCGCGCCCATCGACCTCGACCAGGTTGGTGAGGAGCATGCCCGTGCCGCCATCGGCCTCATCCTTGAGCTGCTGGATGCGGCGGCGCATGGCGAGTTCGTTGGCGCCGAAGAGGATGAGGATCATGGCCGCAAGCGTAGCCGATCGGCGGCGTTCAGCGCTCGACGTTGAGGGCGAATTCGAGGGCATCGGCGAGGGCGAGCCAGGACGCCTCGATGATGTCGGTCGAGGAGCCGACGGTGGTCCAGTAGCGGTTGCCATCGGTGCTCTCGATGAGGACGCGGACGCGGGCCTCGGTGGCGGACTGGCTATCGAGGATGCGGACCTTGTAGTCGACGAGCTTGACGCCTTCGAGTTGGGGGAACTCCTCGGCGAGGGCCTTGCGGGTGGCGCCATCGAGGGCGTTGACCGGGCCGTTGCCTTCGTGGGCGGTGTGCATCAGCTTGCCGTTGATGGTGACCTTGACCATGGCCTCGGCGAGCATTTCGTTCTCTTCGACGGTGGACCGGCTGCGGCGGCGGCGCTCGACGATGACGAAGTCTTCGAGCTCGAAGGGAGGCTTGTAGCCGGGGAGGCTGCGGCGGACGAGCATTTCGAAGCTCGCCTCGGCGCCTTCGTACTGGTAGCCCTGGCTCTCCTTCTCCTTCACGACTTCGA
>JAHDWR010000039.1:5582-19085 GCA_023382755.1 Dehalococcoidia bacterium | reverse complement strand
ACGGCGGCATCCGCCAGGGCTTCCTCGAAGGCTCCAACTCCAACATGGTCGAAGAGCTCACCGCACTCCTCGCCGTCCAGCGCACCTACCAGGCCAACCAGGCCGTCCTCGCCCGCCTCGACGGGACTCTCGATCAGGCGGCCGGCGAAGTCGGCCAGCTGGGAGTGTAATCAATGCCCACCATCCTCGGCGCCGCGGCCAGCGGCATGGCCCACAACCAGAACGTCCTCGATACCGTCGGCCACAACCTCGCCAACGTGAACACTGCCGCCTTCAAGAAAGTCCGGGCGCTCCACGAAGGCCTCATCGACCCGGTCCAGGAACCCGAAGGCGGCCGCCTCGGCGTCGCCGAAACCACCCGCGACCTCATCTTCTCGCCCGCCTCGAACCAGCCCACCGGCAGTCCGCTCCACGTGGCCATCGAAGATGCCGCCTTCCTGCGGGTCCGCGACTTCGATGGCTCCACCGTCTTCACCCGCTTCGGCGGTCTCGAAGCCGATGTCTCCGGGACCATCGTCGCTTTCGGCGGCCGTGCCGTCCCCGATGCCCAGACCGGCGAGCCGATCGTCGTCCCCGAAGGGTGGACGTCCGCCGCAATCGATCAGGCCGGTAACATCTCCGCCGTCGACCCCGAAGGCGAACGCCAGGTCATCGGTCAGGTCACCCTGGCAACCTTCGGCAACCCCCAGGGCCTTGAGGTCCTCGGCGACGGTCTCTACCGCGACACCGCCAACAGCGGAGATTTGACGGTTGGCACCGCCGGGTCTGAGGGTTTCGCCGCATTGCGGCCCGGTGCCCTCGAAAGCTCCAATGTCGACATGGCCGAAGAGTTCACCGCCATGATCATCGCCCAGCGCGCCTATTCCGCCTGCGCCAAGACCTTCAGCATCGGCGACGAAATGCTCGCCATCGCCACCAGGATCACCCAGTAGGAGCACCCCCATGGCACGCATCGACGGGCTCAACCTCTCCGGCGCCAGCATGAACCCGGCCTCCGCGGCCGGAGGGGCCTCTGCCGCTCCCGGCTCGCCCGAAGCCGAAGCCGCCCTCAAGGCCCGCGGCCGCCAGGATGTCCTCAACCTCTCCAACCGCGGACGCGTCGTCGCCGAGGCAGCCCGCGCCGTCGGCGACTCGCGCGATGTCCGCGCCGAGAAAGTCGCCGCCCTCAAAGCCGCCATCGCCAACGGCTCCTACAGCTCCAACGCCCGCGAGATCGCCGAACGCCTGCTCGCCAACGGCCTTGGGAGCGCCTGACGTGAGCGCCGCCGCGGCCGCCCTCGAACAGGTTCTCGGCTTGCTCATCGATGAGGAGCGGCAGCTGTCCCGCCTCATCGCCCTCGCCCTCGAGGAACAGACCGCCGTCCTGGAATCCGGCTTCGACCGCATCACGGCTATCAGCGCGGCCATGCTCGAAGCCGCGAACGCCATCGAAGCGCTCGAATCCCGCCGTTTGAGTCTGCTAAGGACAATCGGCGCCGAGGACCTGACCATCGAAGGACTGCTGCCCCTTGCCGACGATCTCGGCGTAGCCGGCTTCGCCGATGCCCGCCTCCGCCTCTCGGTGCGCGCCCGCGAACTCAAGGACGCCCAGGAGCGCAACGCCAGCCTCCTGGTGAACGCCATGAAGCTGCGCGACCGCTGGGCCAACATGCTCGGGGGACTCGCCTCCCCCACCTACGGCGCTCAGGGACAGCGCACCGCTCGCGACGGCACCGGCTTCGTCTCGCGAAGCGCCTAGGAGGAACCTGTGGGCCTCTCCATCGGACTCGACACCGCCGTCAAGGCGCTCCGTGCCCATCAGCTCGCGGTCGATGTCGCCTCCCACAATATCGCCAACGCCCAGACTCCCGGCTTCTCCCGCCAGCGCGTCCTCCTCCGCCCCATCGGCCTCGATGGCAGCGACCACTTCTCCCGCGATAACCTGCTCGGCCGTCCCGGCTACGGTGTCGATGCGAAGGACGTCAACCGCATCCGCGACATCTTCATGGACTTCCAGGCCCGGCAGGCCTTCTCCGGCCAGGGCCAGTACAGCGCCCTCGCTCGTCCCCTCCGCAACGCCGAAGTCGTCTTCAACGACCCCTCCGACGACGGACTCTCTGCACTCCTCGCCCGGTTCTGGTCATCCTGGCACGACCTTACCAACGACCCCGAGTCTTCCGCCGCCCGCACGGCCCTCGTCCACGCCACCACCACCTTCACCATGCGCCTCCAGGCCGCCCACGACCAGCTCTCCGTGCAGCGCGCCGACCTCAACCAGGAAGTCGCCGGTATCGGCCGCGAAATCAACATGCACGCCAGCGAACTCGCCACCCTCAACCTCCAGATCAAGCAGGTCGAACTCAACGGCGACATGGCCAATGACCTCCGTGACCGCCGCGACCTCATCCTCGACGAACTCTCCAAGCTCGCCGACATCCACTACAGCGAGTCCGAGACGGGCGAGACCACCGTCTACCTGGGTACCCACGAACTCGTCTTCGGTACCTCCGCGCGCACCGTCCAGGCCGTCGACGACCCCCTCAACGCCGGCATGCTCAAACTCGTCTTTGCCATGGATAACGACACCGTCCAGGTTAGCTCGGGCGAGCTCCGCGGAGTCCTCGATGCCCGCGATACTGCCTTCCCCGACCTGATAGCGAAGCTGAATACTCTCGCGAGCGGGCTCATCAACGGCGTCAACTCGCTGCACCAGACCGGCTACGGCCTCGATGGCGTCACCACCGGCCTCAACTTCTTCACCGGTACCGATGCTACCAACATCGCGATCAACCCCGTCCTTGCCGGCAGCCCCGCAAACATCGCCGCGGGCACCGCGCCCGGCGCCCCGGGCGACCCCTCGAACGCCCTCGCCATCGCCAACCTCCAGCTTGCGCCGAACATGATCGCCGGCGCCGCCGCCACCGAGCTCGTCGTCGGCGAAAGCCTCAGCGCCGGCAACACCGTCACATCCCTCTCCGTCGAAGCCTCGTTGCAGCCAGGCGCCTACACCATCATCGAAAACCCGCCCCTCTCCGGCACACTCGAACTCCAGCTCAACGGGAACACCATCGGCACGGCCACGCCTGCCGCCGCCGGGCCCGGCCTGTTCAGCATCACCTTCACCAACGGCTCCGGCACTGTCGCCACTCTCACCATCAACGCGGCTGGACCCTACACCGCCGCCGCCCAAATCGCCGACCTTACCGCCGCGGGGAACAACCAGCTCCAGGTCGAAACCTCCGCCTCCACGTTCTACGGCAACGTCGTCTCCGTCCTTGGCGCCGATGTCAACCGCGCGATCGGCCTCGAACAGTCTTCCGGCCTGCTCGTCGACCACCTCGACGCTCTCCGCCAGTCCGTCCACGGCGTCAGCATCGATGAGGAAGTCACCAACCTGAGTGCTGCCCAGCACGCCTACAACGCCGCTGCTCGCGTCATCACCACCATCGACGACATGCTCGATACGCTCATCAACCGCACGGGCATCACGAGGTAACCATGAGGCTCAGCGAACAGTCCCGCGTCCACAACCACGTCTCCTACATGTCCGCCGCCACCGAGCGCGCGGACCGCGTCCAGCGCCAGCTCGCCACCAATCGCCGCATCGATCGCGCCAGCGATGACCCCTCCGGCGCCGCCCTCGCCATGCAGCACCGCAAGAACCTCGCCTTCGAAACGCAAATGCGCCGCAACCTCGAAAACGGCACCGCCTTCCTCAACGTCACCGAGACGGCCCTCAATAGCGCCACCGAGATCCTCCAGCGCGCCCGCGAACTCACCGTCCAGGGCGCCAGCGACACCCTCGGCGCCAGCGAGAAGAACAACATCGGCGCCGAGATGGACCAGCTCATCCAGCAGCTCGCCCAGGTCGCCAACACCAACTTCGGCGGTGTCTACATCTTCAGCGGCCACCAGACCCAGACCCCCGCCTACAACGTTGCCGGCAACCCTCCTGCCGCCATTACCTGGCAGGGCGACAACGGCCAGCGCATCCGCCGCATCTCCGCCCAGGACTCAGTCGCGGTCAACGTCATCGGCGGCGAGGCCTTCGGCGACATCTTCGATGACCTCATCGCCCTTCGCGACAACCTCCAGGGCAACGCCCCCGGCGCCACCATCGGCAACTCGATCGCCGATATCGACCGCGCTCTCGACCGCGTCCTGAACACGCGTGCTGATGTCGGCGCTCGACTCAACCGCTTCGAGGCCACCACCCTCCGTTCGCAGGAAACCGATACCAACCTCCAGGAGCTCCGCGCCGAGATCGAGGACATCGATATCGCGGCTACCATCGTCCAGTTCACGGCTGCCCAGAATGCCCTCGAAGCCGCGCTTGGCGCCATCGGCCGCACGAGCAACATGTCCCTGCTCAACTACCTGCGGTAGCCGTCCCTGCCGCGCGCCCGCCCGCGCGCACACGTTCGGGCGCCGGGATCTCCGCCGTAGCCCGCGTGAGTTCACCGAAGGCTGCCTCCAGCCGCGCCGCGAACTCCTCCACCAGCCCCCGGTCCCCCCACGACGAGGTCACCCCAACCTGCAACGACGACTGGTACCGGACGACCGCCACGCTAACCGCCTGCCCGCCGAACAGCGGCACGAGCGGATACATCTCCCGCATCTCGGAGCCGCCGAGCGTGTACGCCCGCGAAGGCCCGGGCACGTTGGTGACCAGCACCCCGTACGAATGCAACGTCCCGGCCAGCCAGTGCAACAAACGTTGGCTCCAGAGCCCCGTCCAGCCGGTTAGCTCGCACAGCACTTCATAGCCCTCGGCGTCGCCCCGGCGCTTCTGCAGTTCCGTATGGCCTCGAATGCGCCCAACCCGCCTGCCCGGCGCCCGCTCGCGGATCTCCAGCGGCGTCAACAACAGCCCCAGCCGGTTCCCCGCGTCGTACCGTTGCGCCCTGGTCCGGAAAGATACCGGCACCGCCGCCCGCACCTTCCGGAACGGCAGGTGCCCGTCCTTCCCGCCCATCGCCCCAATGGCTTCGGCCACCGCCGCCAGCACGATGTCGTTGGGCGTCCCGTCCAGCCGCTTCCGGGCGTACCGCAGCGGCTCCTCCTCCACGCTGAACCACGCCAGCCGCCGGCCGCCCTCGTCCTCGCTCCGGAGCGCCGTCCGCGGTCCGGGTGTCAGCAGCCGGACGCACGTTCGCAACAGCGCCTTACTCCGCCGCCCCAGCCGGCGCATCCGCCGCGCGCTCGTCACGATGCCGAGCCCTTTCAGTGCCACCACCGTCGGCATCTCCACCCACCGGACCACCTCGGCCGCCAGCATCCTCCGCGGTGGAGTGGCCACCCCGAGGCGCCCGCGCCTGTTCGGTGTCCGGCCGCCTCTCCCGTCGAGCAACTGCGCCATCAGGTCCACGCCCGCGATCCCGTCGACCAGCGCATGGTGCGCGAGGAACACCAGCGCGAACGCCTCTCCGCCGTCCAGGCCCGGCACGATGAGCACGCGCCACAGGGGCCGCTCCCGGTCCAGCGGCGTCGATAGCGCCTCTTCGGTGATGCGCCGGACGTCTTCCCGGGTCGCCGCTGGTGGGGTCACTTCGAACTGCGAAGCGAAGTCGAAGCGCCCCGCGCTCACCCAGGCCGGCCACCCGGTCACCGGTACTCTCGCCAGCCGCTTTCCGAACACGGGCGCCAGGCGCGCTCGCTCGGCCATCAACGCCACCATCCGCTCCGTATCCAGCCGGCCATCCGCGCCGCGCCAGCCCTCCGTGCCGAAGAAAGCGACGGCCCCGAGGTGCATCGGCCGCCCCGGCTTTTCGAAGGAAAGGAACGCCGAGTCCTGTCCCGAGAGGCGTTCGTGCCCGGGGCGCCGGTGTGCATGCGTGTCGTTCATCGCTTCCAACATACGGCACAAACCCGTCAGAGCCCCGGCCACCGGTGGATGCCCGCTTACACGCCGCCGCGCCGGCCCGCGCAACTGGCACATGCCACCCGTCCCCACGTACATTGCGGCCGTGGCATCCCCCGAAGGCGCTCCGGTCTTCCGTATCCGTTCCCTCTTTGCCTCCGTCTACCTCCCGACGTTCCTCTTCGCCGTCGGGCAAGGCGCTGTCATCCCCGTCCTGCCCCTCTACGCGCTCGAACTCGGCGCCTCGGTCGCCTTCGCCGGGGTCCTCGTGGCCCTTCGCGGCATCGGCACCATGGTCTTCGATATCCCGGCCGGCGTGCTCGTCACCCGTCTTGGCGAGCGCGGCGCCATGCTGGTCGGGACCCTCGCGCTCGCTGTCGTGGCTGTCGGCGCCGGCCTGACTTCGTCTCCCTACGTCCTCGCCCCGCTCGTGTTCATCATGGGCTGCTCCTGGGCGATCTGGATGCTCGCGCGCCTCTCCTACGCCACCGATGCCTCGCCCATCGAACAGCGGGGCCGCGTCCTCTCCCTCCTTGGCGGCTCCAACCGGGTCGGCAACTTCGTCGGCCCGTTTGTCGGTGGATTCGGCGCCGCCGGTCTCGGCACCGAGGCTGCCTTCTACATCCAGGCCGCCCTTGCCCTGGCCGCCGCCGCCGCGATGTTCGCCTTCGTCAGCGAACCCGAACGCACCACTGTCGTCCACTCCGAGGCCGCCCACAAGCGGCTCATCGGTGTCCTCAACGGACACCGGCGGGTCTTCGCCACGGCCGGCCTGGCCACCGTTGCCATCCAGGTCCTTCGCAGCTCCCGCCAGGCGGTCATCCCGCTCTGGGGCGACAACGTCGGCCTCGATGCCGCCCAGGTCGGCGTCATCTTCGGCCTCTCCTCCGCCATCGATATGACCGTCTTCTACCCCGTCGGCATCGCGATGGACCGCTGGGGCCGCAAGTGGACCGCCATCCCCTGCCTCCTGATCATGTCGGCCGGCATGCTCATGATCCCCCTGACCGATGGCTTCACCGGCTTGCTTACCGCCGGGCTCGTCACCGGTTTCGGCAACGGCCTGGGCAGCGGCATCAACATGACTCTCGGCGCGGATTTCTCCCCGGCCGTGGCCCGCGGCGAGTTCCTCGGTGTCTGGCGCCTCATCGGCGACCTCGGCACCGCTGGAGGGCCGCTCCTCGTGAGCGGTGTCACGGTCATGGCCTCCCTCGGCGCAGCCTCTATCGCAACCGGCGGGATCGGCCTCGCGGGCGCGGCCATCATGTTCTTCCTGGTCCCCGAACCCATGCGCCACGGCCATGCCGCCCTCGCCGCCCGCCAACCCGCCCCGCCAGGTTAGTCGCGCGCGATCGGCAGGGGGCTCGCGTGGCTGCCAGCGGCCGGCACTGGCTCCGAGCCGTCGGTCCGCCGCACCAGCACGCCGCAGTCACACGGGTGCTGGTCCAGGTTGTAGTGGAACTTGTACACCTCGATGAGCCCTGACCGCGGCACCAGCCCTTGGTCACCCACCCACCGGTACACGCTCCCGGCAGCCTCATCGATCTCGTCCACGTTGTCCGCGTAGACATAAGCAAAGGACCCACCCGGGAAGAACGTCGTCCGGGCAGGTGCCGGGGGCGTGTAGTCGCTTCGAATCGGGACTCCGGCACGGTACCGCTGCGGCGCGCCGTCCTCTGCATCCGCTAGCCAGCCGATGGCCGCGATGTCGATCCGGCCCAGTGCGGGCCGCGCCTGCACGCGCCACTCGTTGAACTCGTCCCACAACCGCGAGAAGTCCGGCACGAGGCCTCCCCCGGGCGCCGCGCCCGCCGGCACGCCACCCTCGAAGTACGCCACCCGCATCTCCGGCAGTCGCGCCAGCCACACCCGCCGCCCACTCACGGGATCGCCCCGCGTTCCTTCAGGGCCGCTATCCGGTCCCAGTCGTACCCGAACTCCAGGAGGATCGTCTCCGTGTCCTGTCCCAGTTCCGGCGCCCAGTTCGTCGCCTCGATCGGCGTGCCGGAGAAGTCCGCCGGGGTCGCAACCTGTTCCTTCGGCCCGTCAGGCGCCTCGATGGTGACGATCGCGCCCGCCGCCCGGATCACCGGGTCCTGCACCGCCTCAGCGACCGTCTGCACAGGGGCGAACCAGACATCGTTGGCGTCGAACACCGGCGCCCACTCGCGTAAGGGCCGTTGCCCGAGGACCCGGTCCAGGATCGCCACCAGCTCCGGCGCGTGGTCCCGCCGGCCTGGGATGTCCACGAACCGCGGGTCGGCCGCCAGCTCCGGAGGGCTGCCAACTGCCCGCAGGAAGTCCGGCCAATGCCGGTCGCCCTGCAGCATCAGGAGCCAGAACCACCTCCCTTCGCCGTCCTGGAACGGGTTGATCAGCGGGTTCGGCGCGTGTCGCCGGTCGAACGGCGGCATCGATGGCAGGTTCGCCCGCAGCTGCGTGTTCGCGTCCCACCCCATCATGTACATCCCGATCCGCGTCAGCGAGACCGCCACCTTCTGCCCTTCCCCCGTCCGTTCCCGGTGGAACAGCGCTGCCGAGACCGCACCGGCTGCGTTTGCCCCCGTCATGTGGTCCCCCATGCCGCCCCGCTGCAGCGGCGGTTCCCCACCCGCCGGTGTCAGGCTCGCCACCACCCCTGCGCGCGCCCAGAACGCCCCGACGTCATATGCCGCCCGGTTCGCCTCCGGGCTTTCCGGCCCGTACCCGGTTACCTGGCAATAGATCAATCGAGGGTTGGTGTCCCGGAGTTTCTCGTACGTCAGCCCGTACTTCTCCAGCGCCCGGGGCCGCATGTTCGTCACGAACACGTCCGCCGCGTCGATCAGGTCGCCTGCCACATACCGCGCGTCCTCGACCTCCAGGTCCAGCGCGATGCTGCGTTTTCCCCGGTTGTCGAGTTCGAACGGCGGGTTCATCACCGCCCCGAACGCCGCTCCCAGGCCGCGGAACGGGTCCCCCTCCGGCGGCTCGATCTTGATGACCTCCGCCCCCCAGTCCGCCAGCATCGCGGCGCACGATGGCCCCGCCACCCACACCCCCAGTTCGACCACCTTGATACCGGCCAGCGGTCCAGCCATCGTCTTCCCTCCGAGCGTTCGTCCTGCCGCGGGATTCTACCGGCCACCGCCATCCCGCGCCGGTGCGATACCTCGAAAGGCCCTGCCCGCCTAGACTTTCCCGAAACCACCAACGGGACATTGCCCCATGGTCCTCAGCGACCGCACCATCCGCCGCGAAATCGAGGCCGGCAACATCATCATCGACCCGCTCGGCCCCGGTGCAATCCAGCCCGCCAGCGTCGACCTGCGCCTTGGCCACCTCTTCCGCGTCTTCCGCAACTCCCAGATCCCCTTCATCGATGTGAAGAAGGACTACCCGGACCTCACCGAGCTCGTCGAGATCGACGACGACCACCCCTTCATCCTCCACCCCGGCGAATTCGCCCTGGCCGTCACCTACGAACGCGTGAAGCTCCCTGACTTCATCGTCGGCCGCCTCGAAGGCAAGTCCTCGCTCGGCCGCCTCGGCCTGCTCATCCACTCCACCGCCGGCTACGTTGACCCCGGTTGGGATGGCGCCCTCACCCTTGAGCTCTCGAATGTGGCCAACCTGCCCATCACGCTCTACCACCGCATGAAGGTCTCCCAGATCTCCTTCCTCCAGCTGACCGAGCCCGCCGAGAACCCTTACGGTTCGAAGGCCGCCGGCAGCAAGTACCAGCACCAGGTCGGCCCCACCCCCAGCAAGTACTACCTCAACTTCCGCGACGACGCCTGAGAAGTTGGGCCCCTACTTCAGCAGGTACGAGATGTCGTACTCCTGGCCCATTTCCGGGATGTACGGCTGGATAGCGAACCGTTCCTTGATCGCCTTTGCCAGCGCCTTCGATGCCTCCGGCTCGCCGTGCGTCATGAACATCGTCCCGGGAGGCTTCGGCGCCGTGCCAACCCACCGGAGGAGTTCCTCCCGGTCGGCGTGCGCCGACAGTCCCTCGATGCTCACCACCCGCGCCCGCACCGGGACATCCTCGCCGTACATCCGGATCGTCGGCACCCCGGTCAGCAGGCTCCGCCCGCGCGTCCCCGCCGCCTGGTAGCCAACCAGCGCGACCAGGTTCCGCGGGTCCTGCACCAGCCGCTGCAGGTGGTGCACCACCCGCCCGCCGGTCAGCATCCCGCTCGATGCGATGATGATGCGCGGCCCCGGCATGTTGTTCAGTTTCTTCGAATCCTCCACCGAACGGTGGAAGCGCACGTTCCTCGGGAACAGCGACTCCGGCGTTGTGTGCGGGATGCTGTTGTCCAGGTACTCCGATTCCAGGTACTTGTTGTAGAGCGACGTTACGTCCGTCGCCATCGGCGAGTCGATATGGATCGGGATCTCCGGGATCTTCCCGGTCTCGATCAGCTCCCGGAGGATGAGCGTTACCAGCTGCGCGCGCGCCACCGCGAACGACGGGATCAGGATGATCCCCTTCCGCGCGATCGGCTCCGCGAACGCCTCCCGGATCTGCTCCACCAGCGGCCGGTGTTCGTGCAGGCGGTCGCCGTACGTCGATTCCAGCACCAGCGCATCGCAGTCCGGCAGCGGGTCCGGGTCCGTGTGCAGCGGCTGGTGATACCGCCCCAGGTCGCCACTGAACACGATCCGGGCAAACCGGTTCCCGTCCTCCACATCCAGTTGCACGAACGACGACCCCAGGATGTGGCCGGCATTCAGGAACCGTGCCGTCACCCCATCGCCCAGTTCGAGCGGCTCGCGGTACTCCACCGTCTTGATTAGCCGGAGCGCCGCCTGCGCGTCCTTCACCGTGTACAGCGGCAGCGCAGGCTTGTGCTTGCTATAGCCCTTCCGGTTCGCGAACGCCGCGTCCTCTTCCTGGATCTCCGCCGCGTCCACCAACAGGATGCGCACAACCTCCGCCGTCGCCGGCGTGCAGTAGACCGGCCCCTTGTAGCCCTGCTGCACCAGCCGCGGCAGGTACCCCGTGTGGTCGATGTGCGCGTGCGTCAGCAGGATAGCGCCGGGCGCGTTCGGCCGGAACGGCGTCGGCTGCCAGTTCAACAGCCGCAGGTCCTTCAGCCCCTGGAACATCCCGCAATCCACCAGTACCCGTGTGTTCCCCGCCGTCAGCAGGTACTTCGAACCGGTGACTGTCCCCGCGCCGCCATGGAAGGCAAGGCTCAGGTTCATTGTTCGAGCCACGCCCGGCTGTTGTCGCCCGACCGCCGTTGCCACTCCAGCACCCACGGGTTGTGCGCCTTTTCAAATGCCACCGTCGTCTCCTCCATGTGCCCCGGCAGCACGATCGTCTCCTCCGGGAGCACCAGCAGCCGTTCGCAGATGCTTGTCATCTCCTGCTCCAGGCTTCCCCCCGGCAGGTCGGTCCGCCCGATCGAGCCCCGGAAGAGCGTGTCGCCGCTGAAGAGCATCCCTTCCTCGGCGTAATAGCTCACGCTCCCCGGCGTGTGCCCCGGCGTCGTGATCGTCCGCAGCCGCAGCCCCGCCACCTCCACGATGTCGCCGTCTTTCACGAACATGTCCGGGTCCGGCGGCCCCTGGCTCACGTCGAGCCCCATCCGCCCGGCCATCCCCTTCCACCCGTTGCGCAACATCTACCGGTCGCCTTCGTGCAACAGGAACTTCGAGCCAGTGGCTGCGTACACTCCAGCCACTCCCATCACGTGGTCGATGTGTGCGTGCGAGTTCGCGATGTACTTGATGGTCACGCCCATATCCCGCGCCAGCGCCAGCACCTCGTCCGGTTGGTCGCCCGGGTCGATGCAGATGCCCTCACCCGTGCGCCGGTTGCCGATCACCCAGCAGTTCTCCTGGAACACCCCGACAACGATGCCCCGGACCATCAGCTCATTCGCAACTTCCATGCAGAGAAGCGTACAGGCCCCCGCACTCACCGGCACCGTTCGGCTGTAGCACCCCGCTCCGCTATAACCGCTCAGTGGAATGGCCCGTGGCGCTCGCAATCATCCTGCTCGCCGCCATCGCCGCCTGCATCCAGGCCCTTTCCGGCTTCGGCTTCTCCCTCTTCATCGTCCCGTTCCTGGCCGTCATCATCGGCCCGAAAGACACCGTCGTGCTCGCCAACTTCCTGAGCATGACCGTCAACGTCATCCAGTTTCCCCGGCTGCGCCACTCCATCGAGCGCCGCACCGCCTCAATCCTCACCGTCGGCTCCTTCGCCGGCATGCCCGTGGGCCTCGCCGTCCTCCTCCTCGTCAACCCCACCGCCCTGAAGGTCATCATCGCGGTCGCCGTCATCGTGTTCACGCTCCTCATCATGCGCGGCCTGCGCATCCACGGCGCCGGCACCCCCGGCGATCTCGCGACCGGCTTCGCCAGCGGCATCCTCAATACCTCGACCTCCATGTCCGGCCCCCCGATCGTCCTCTACCTCACCGGCCAGCGCCTCTCGCCCGCGTTCTTTCGCGGCACGATAAACGCATTCTTCCTGGCCACCTCCATCGGCGCCGTCGCGCTCCTCCTGGTCTCTGGTTCGGTCAAGCCGTGGGTTGTCGGTGCGTTCCTCCTCGCCATGCCCGCGGCCGAAGCCGGCCGTATCCTTGGCAACCGCCTCTTCGACCGCATCGACGAGGCCCGCTTCCGCCGCCTCGTCTACGCCATCCTCCTCCTCAGCGCCACCGTCGCCCTCGCCAGCGCCATCCCCCGCGGCTAAACGTTCAACCGTCCTTGTGTCCGGCCCCGCACCCGCTATCCTTGCCTCGCCGCCCGGACAGGCGGCCTGGAGACACCATGCCCCCGACTCCGCGCTCGGCCCTCGGCAGAGGACTCAGCGCGTTCACGCTGGTGGCCGCCCTGGCCGTCGCGTTGCTCCCGTCTCCGAGGTCAGCCCGCGCCGCCTGCGGAGACGCCGTGGAAGAGCCCGATGTCGTTTTCGCGTTCAACCCGCCCCTGTCCGGCTTCGAAGTCCGGGGGAACGCGCCACTCGATGTCACCGTCACCTGGGTCCCGGGAGCCACCGTCCCCGCCGGTTCGGCCGCGTTCCTCGACTGGGGAGACGGCTCGGTCCCGACGCCATTCCACGGCACGGACTGCGGAGACGGTATCGCAATGGACTGGCCCCCCCAGTCGCACGCGCACACCTACGGCTCCCCGGGCAACTACACGCTGAGCTGGGCCATCACCTCGGTTGCCATCAACCTCAGCGTCCCCATCGGCTTCGTCGTCGTCGAACAGGGCCAGACCCCCACCCCCACGGCAACCTCCACGCTTGCGCCCGCTCCGCCAACACCGGCGCCTCCCGCTGTCGTGGCCAGCGCCGTGGTGCCGGAGCCGGCCACGACGGCGGCAACTTCCGGTCCGACGGCCGCGGTTACGCCCTCTCCATCCCCAACCAGGGTGTCGCCGAGCGCCACGCATGCTTCCGCCACGCCTACGGCAATGCTCCCGGTGGTGGCTGCCCCCGCAGACACGCCAACGTCCACCGGACCGGTGGCCCCTGAGGCGGACATTCCGGAAGCGTTGAGTGCGATGCCCCGCCTCGATCAAATCGCGACGGATACGGGGACCATCGCCACCAACCTTGCGCTTGCGGGCGTCACACTCTGGGTCCTCTTCAGTTCGGTCCTGCTCAACCAGGTGCTGCAGGAACACCGCTCGGAAATCGATGAACGCACCTCCCG
>JAHDWR010000039.1:0-5482 GCA_023382755.1 Dehalococcoidia bacterium | reverse complement strand
TGCTCAACCAGGTGCTGCAGGAACACCGCTCGGAAATCGATGAACGCACCTCCCGTCTCACGCGCCCGCTTCGCCGTTTCGTCGGCGGGTCCACGCAGGCTGGCACCCTCCGCCGGGTCCTCGAACCGGTCCTCATCCTCGCCCTCACCGGAGCCATCTACGGGCTGCTCGACCCTGGCTTCGGCCTGAACCGGTCGAGCGCGTTACTCTTCTTGTCGGTCATCCTCGGTGTCGGCATCGTCACCTACGCCTGCTCGGGCGTCGAAGCCCTGATGACCCGGCGGACGTTTGGCGTCGCTGCAGCCGTCCGGCCCTACCCGGCCTCGCTCGCTATCGCGGCCGCCTCCGTCGTAATCTCCCGCATTATCGGACTCCAGCCGGGGGTCATGTACGGGTTCGTCGCCTCGTGCGCCATCATCGGTCCCGGCGGCATCGATGAACGCCGCCAGGGGCGTGTTACGATTTTCCCCGTCCTTACCGCCACCCTCCTCAGCGTCACCGCATGGCTCGTCATCGAACCCCTGCGTGCCGACGCCTCCGTCTCGTCATCGTTCCTCGGCCAGGTCGGCATCGCAGCAGGAATCATCGTGTTCATCGGCGGCCTCGAAGGCGTCGCCTTCAACATGATCCCTCTCAGCGTCACCGACGGTGGGAAGCTCTTTCGTTGGCGTCCCGCGGTCTGGGCAGCCGTCGCCCTGCTCGCGAGCTTCCTCTTCTGGCACGTCGTCATCAACCGCGACCGCCAGTTCTTCGATGCCCTGCGCCAGGCGGAATCGCTGGCCGTGCTTGCCCTCTTCCTGCTCTACACGAGTCTCAGTATTGGCCTTTGGGCCTACTTCCGCTGGCGCTCCGGCAACCCCGGACCCGCGCCCCAACAGGAGTAGCCGCGCCGCGGCCTGTCTACGCCATCCCCCGCGGCTGATTGCACCACAAGACCCGGGCCAAGGTTCCCGACTCCGCTACGGATCGCCCTCCTCCCGCCGCAGGCCGAACTCCAGGACGAGTTCTTCCATCATGTCCCAACCGCGCTCGGTCATCCGGTCGCACATTGCCGAGTCCGCATAGTCCATAAAGTCGTCGACCCACGCTGGCGTCACACCGGCCTGCTCCCACGTCGCCTCGTCGACGGGGCCGACGGGGGCTCCACGCCGCTCAGCAGCAGCTCGCAGCACGTCCTCGACCGACCAGACCACCATGGCAAACCGCTGGGCGGTGCGGTGGCGAACCGTGTCCATCACTTCATGAAGCGCTTCGGCCTGCGCGCCTTCAATGGCGTCCGCAATCCTGGTCAAGGCCAGCCAGTCGACCTCGTTGATAGCGTAGTAGAGCGTGCGTGGGCGATCTGGCGACCCTGCGGTCGCCCCGCTGAACTCGTCCTCCAACGCGAGGTCGATGGCCTCCCAGTAGTCGCCGCCATCCAGCAAGACATCGGCGATGTCCCGCAGTGGCCTCGAACTCGCGAGCCGCTCCCAAGCGATGTCTGAGATCTTCGTGGGCCAGCCAGCGCGCGCCTCGCGCAATACATCGAATCGCGTGTGGACATCTTCCCGGCTGACACGCAGCCCCGACAGAGTGTCGCGAAGGAACTCCTCAATCGCGAGCGCGGAATCCAGGCAGTCCCGCTTCAAACGAAGCGACCCGGTCTCTGCCGCCGCCGTCACGGCGATGGCGTATGCGTCTGCCAGCAGCCGGGCCGGCTCGGCATGCCGAAATCCGGGGTTCAAAAGGGCTTCGATGGTCTCTCGGTGCGCGCGCGCTTCGTCATCCAGCAACATGCCAAGAAACTAGCAGGACCGCGCTCCGCTGTCGGTCCCCTCCGGACCAAGATTCTTGCGCTTGTTATGTGGCCTTTGCAGCCCTTCGCTCCATTAGCCGCAGAACCGACGGCATGTCGTGTTCGAGCCCCTCTTCCGTTAGCTGCCGTTTGAGCGCGGCCTTCACGGCCTCAACGCACTCGCGACGGGCGCCTTGGACAGTTCGGATTTGAGGCTGCAGCGCACTTATGAGCACTTCGATGTCGAATGCTGCGCTGCACCATTCCAGGAATGGCGCCCCCGCCATGTATTGGTATTGGAACGTGTCAATGTCTGCATTCGCGGCAGACTTCGAACGGTAGGTTCTCCACTCATTCGCGGCCGGGCCTCGGACGAAGCCCATCATCGCTTTCACGTTGTGCCGGCCAGGATGGTGATCGCGCTCAGAGAGAAGTTTAGTCTTCAGCATTCGAATGTCCTGTGCCTCCGCCCCGGCATTTTGACCTCTCGACGTTTTCACCTGAATGATCCACAGCGTCCCGTCACGCTCCGTTCGGAGATCCCCCCCGCCAACAGAGTTCGGAGACACCGCCGCTAAAGCCGCCTGCCATGCGTTCCCAAGCATGGTTTCTTCAGAGGATGTCTCGTGGGCCGCGAGTGCCTGCTCTGCGAAGTCATCGGCCGTTTCGATGCCTCGCAGCGCATAGACGAGGCCATTCTTCCTCAGAAGGCTGCGCACCAATTGACGCGGAGCGCGGTAGTACTCCAATCGTCGGCGAAGATAGTCTTCGAACGCTGCGCGAATTAGTCTCGGCACGTGCTCGGCGTCAGTCATCCAAGAATACTGCCAGTTGGGACAACGCTGGTCCATGATGCACTTCCGCGGCGCACTCCTCCCTCCTCGCTCCTCCCTCCTCCCTCCTCCCTCCTCCCTTCCTGTACCCTACCGCCCCATGGAATGGCACGACACGCCCGAACTCCCTACCCGCGTCGACCCTCGCGACCCCGCCTTCAAGGCCAACCGTGCCCGCAACCTCGAACTCGCCGCCGGCCTCCGTGCCCGCCTCGACCGTGTCGCCCTCGCCGGCGGCGATGACTACGTCGCCCGCCACCGCGAACGCGGCAAGCTCCTCGCCCGCGAACGCATCCAGCGCCTCATCGACCCCGCGACCACATTCCTCGAACTGAGTCCCCTCGCAGCCGAGGGCGTCTACGAAGACGACATCCCCAGCGCCGGCATCGTCACCGGCATCGGCGTCATCCACGGCCGCGAGTGCGTCGTCATCGCCAACGACGCGACGGTGAAGGGCGGCACCTACTACCCCCTCACGGTGAAGAAGCACCTCCGAGCGCAGGAAGTGGCCGAAGAGAACCGCCTCCCCTGCATCTACCTCGTGGACTCCGGCGGCGCCTTCCTCCCCCTCCAGCACGATGTCTTCCCCGATAAGGGGCACTTCGGCCGCATCTTCTACAACCAGGCCCGCATGAGCGCGAAGGGCGTCTACCAGGTCGCTGCCGTCATGGGCTCCTGCACCGCGGGCGGCGCCTACGTCCCTGCCATGAGCGACGAGACCGTGATCGTCCGCGGCACCGGCACCATCTTCCTCGGCGGCCCGCCCCTCGTGAAGGCTGCCACCGGCGAAGTCGCCACCGCCGAAGAACTCGGCGGAGCCGACGTCCACACCCGTATGAGCGGCGTCGCCGACCATTTCGCCGAGGACGACGCTGACGCCCTCCGTATCGTCCGCAGCATCATCGCGAACATCCCCCGCCGCCGCACCGAGCCGTGGGATTCGTCCGAACCGGAAGGACCCGTCCACGACCCCGAGGACCTCTACGGCATCATCCCCGCCGACCTTCGCCAGTCCTACGATGTCCGCGAGGTCATCGCCCGCCTCGTCGATGGCTCCCGCTTCCACGAATTCAAGGCCCGTTACGGCCCAACCCTGGTCTGCGGCTTCGCCCGCGTCATGGGCTATCCCGTCGGCATCGTCGCCAACAACGGCATCCTCTTCAGCGAGTCCGCGCTCAAGGGCGCGCACTTCGTCGAACTCTGTGCCCAGCGCCAGGTCCCCCTCGTATTCCTCCAGAACATCACTGGCTTCATGGTCGGCCGCCAGTACGAGAACGCCGGCATCGCCAAAGACGGCGCCAAGATGGTCACCGCCGTCGCCTGCGCCAACGTCCCGAAGTTCACCGTCGTCATCGGTGGCAGCTTCGGCGCGGGCAACTACGCCATGTGCGGCCGCGCCTATGGCCCCCGCCAGCTCTGGATGTGGCCCAACGCCCGCATCAGCGTCATGGGCGGCGAACAGGCTGCCTCCGTCCTTCTCCAGGTCCGCCTCGACCGTGGCGAACAGCTTTCCCCCGACGAGCAGGAGCGCTTCAAAGCCCCGACCATCGAACGCTATGAAGAGGAGGGTTCCCCCTACTTCAGCACTGCCCGCCTCTGGGACGATGGCGTCATCGACCCGCTCGATACGCGCCGCGTGCTTGCTCTCGGCATCTCGGCAGCCTTGAATGCCCCGTTCGAACGCACGGAATGGGGCGTCTTCCGCATGTGACCCCGGCCGGTCGTCGCCCCCGAAGCCATCGAACGTTAAGGACTTCACACTTCGCCGGGAACTTTTTCGCGCCGCCCCGCGTTTGGTACCCCGAGGGGACCTAATCACCTGGAGGTCTGCATGTCCGCGAGTTCCGTACTCAACCCGCGAAAACCCCTGCTCTGGCTCGGCCTGGCAGCGGGCGCCGCGATCTTCTTTGCCTCGGGCGCGCTTGCCGCCCGCGCTGTCATCGATACCGGCGACGGCGACGACGGCGGCCAGGTCGCTGCCATCAACGATGGCGATGGCACCACCGGTGCCGCGACCAGTCCCGGCATCACCACGCCCCGCTTCGGTCCGGGCGCCCAGCCCGCCTCCCTCCCGGCCAATGCCGCGAGCCCCGAGAAGATGGCCGGCCATGGCGGCACCGCTGATGCGTCGTTCTACTACCCCGGTTGCCGTGCTCCGCTGCCTGCATCCGTCCTGAGCAACGGCGTCATCGACCCGTCGAAGGCCGGCTTCACTCCGAACCTGCCCGCGACAGGCTTCTCCCCGTTGAGCCTCTCCCTCTCCGTCTACGCCGAGTGCGATGAAAACGGTGCCCCGAAGCCCGGCGGCGAGCTCGCGTTCGATAGCGCCTGGAAGCACGACGAGACTGGCCTTGAAGCCTACGTCTCCCAGCGCAAGTCCGATAAGCGCATCGCCAGCGTCCTCCGCGACGACAACGCGATGTTCTGGGCCGGTGGCTACGTCTACACCGTCAGCGTCAATCGCTACCAGATTCTCCCCTACGCCGAAGACCCCGCCCGCTCGTCGGTGCCTGTCCCCGAAGGCGACCCACGCGCCACCGAAGTCCTGCGCTCCCTCGTCGGCCAGCTCTCCGGTTCCGACGACAACCTGAAGTGCTTCTGGAAGCTCGAAAAAGGCGACTGGGCGAACCTCGCCCCCCTCGGCATCGGCGATCCGCGCCCGCAGATCCCGGCCGGCTACACCCTCACCGATTCCTACATCTCCGTCTTCACCCCTCCAGCCGACGGCTGCGACACCAGCATCGTCCCGACCGAGGGCGCCAGCATGAACGCTAACTGGACCAGGAGCGGGTCCCCCAACGACTTTGGCTACATCGGCGTCTCTGCCTGGGCCATGCCCGAGGACTACGTCGACACCTGGCCCGGTTCGTTCACC
>JAHDWR010000038.1 GCA_023382755.1 Dehalococcoidia bacterium | reverse complement strand
CGGTCGACGTTGACGACCAGCTGGTGGCCCCGGCCGGCATCGATGAGGATGCGGGCGCCGCGGCCGTCGGGGGCGATCGCCAGGACGGTCACGGTGCCTTCGATGCCTTCTTCGAAATTCCGCAGCTCCTTGAGCGGGACTTCGGTGGGAGCTGGCGCGGCGCCGTTGGAGGCGAGGGCGAGGGTGTTCGCGTCGATGCGAATATCCTTCTTGCGCGCGTCGCGGACGACTCCGCTGACGAGGACGGTGTCCCCCGGGCGAAGGTCCGAACGGTCGCGGACGGTTTCGTTGTCAACAATCGAAGTGCCGTCGGAAAGGGCGATGCGGAGTCTGCCGAACTCCGTGGACTGCACGGTGACGTAGTCGTCCGCGGTCTCCGCGACGACGCCCTGGACCTGGACGTAGTCGTCGACACTGAGGGCAGAGGCGGTCTCGACGCCGGAGAAGGTCTGCGAGAAGAGGATAGCGGCGAGGGCCACGGCGCCAATGGCCGCGGCAGACGCGGAGAGCCGGAGCGCCCCGATGGAGCCGAAGATGCCGCCAAAGAGGCCGCGTCGCGGGCCGCCGGAGCGGACCCCGGCCGGGGGCGTCGCGTGAGGGCGGTGCTCGGCGAGGTGGCGCTGGAAGCGGGCGCGGGCGGCGGGCATGGCCGCATCAGCTTCGGCGCGCGCCCCCTGGGCGGCCCGGCGAAGGACGGTGGCACCCTGGAGCATGGCCTCGAGTTCGGCGCGCTCATCCGGCGTCGCTTCGGGCGGGATTGCGCCAGAATCGAGCGTCTCATCGAGCAGCTGGTCGAGGCGGTCGGGGGTCATCGCATGCCTTCCATGGGGTAGTCCGCGCCGGCGAGCGCCTTGTGCATGGCCGCGAGGGCGCGGCGCTGGAGGTTCTTCACAGCGTCTTCGGAGCGGTCCATCAGGAGTGCCGTCTCCGCGACGGGGCGGTCGAGGAGGAATCGGAGGCGGAGCACTTCTTGCTGGTCGCCGGTGAGGGCGCCCATGGCTGCGAGGAGGTCGCGGCGAAGGTCGACCATCTCGGCGCCATCTGGTTCGGAGAGTTCGACCGACTCATCGAGCTCGGCGTCGAAGCCGCGGCGGCTGAGTTTCTTGATGTGGTCGCGGACGAGGTTGCGGGCGATGCCGATGAGCCAGCCCTCGATGGGGACGCCGCGGTAGTCGAAGCGGTCGGCGCGGGCATAGGCGACCTCGAACACCTGGGAAGCGATGTCCTCGGCTTCATCGAGTGCGCGGAGGCGATAGCGGACGTAGGAAAAGACGGACCGGTAGTGTTGTTCGAAAATGAGTTCCCATGCGGCCGGGTCGCGCAGGACGGCGCGCGCGGCGATAGCTTCCGCATCGGCATCAGCGGGGCCAGGCTCCGGCGGGGCATCGGGCAGCACCTCGGTATCGCGCACAGCGAGATTCACTCTAGAGATGGCGCGGGCAGCGTGAAAGGTGACGCGTCTTTACCTTCGACCGCGAGGGGAAACGCCGGGTCAATCGCCGGGGCGCCAGAGGTGGCGCTGCAGCCAGACAACATCGTGCCAGGCACCGAACTTGTACCCCATGTGGGCGTACCGGCCGGCCTCGATGAAGCCGAGAGATCGGTGGAGCCCAAGGCTGGCTTCCTGGCAGGCGGTGACTCCGGCCATGACGACGTGAACGTCGAGGCGACGGGCCTCGGCGAGGACCGCCAAGACAAGCGCGCGACCGATGCCCCGGCCGCGGAACGCATCGGCAAGGTAGATGGATTCGTCCGCGGTCTTCGCGTATGCCTGCTTCGGAGACCACCTGGAGAGACAAACCCACCCCGCGATGTCGCCGTCCGCGTCTGCCACGAGCACCGGGTAGCCCGCGCCGGTGCGTTCTCGATACCAGCCTTCGCGCCAGCCGGGTGTCGTGTGCTCCAGGTCGAACGTGGCTGGCGAGTGGTCGACCCAGTAATTGTAGATGTCGTTGATGGCCGGCAGGTCATCCAACGTGGCGGGGCGGACACGTGCTCCAACGGCAGGCGCAGTCATACGGCGAATTGTGAGTGCGACAGATTGCGGACACGTTTCGGCGGCTGGCCGGGTGGTGGCGCATCAGCCGCCGTTGCGGGATTCGAGGTAGGCCATGGTTGGGCGGTACTGATCCTCGGTGATGTGGCCCGCCGACATGAGATAGTTAGCGATCTGTTCGAGCGTGAGGATGGAAACGAGGTTGATGCCCGCGGCCTTGAGGGCGGCGCGGCCGCCTTCCTGGCGGTCGATGATGGCGACAGCGTCGCGCACCACGAGGCCGGCTGCGCTGAGGGTGGCGGCCGTCTGGAGGATGCTGCCACCGCCGGTGATCAGGTCGTCGATGATGAGGCAGCTCTGGCCGCGGACGTAGATGCCTTCGATGACGTCGGCCTTATCGGTAGCCGGTGGGTGGATGTAGATCATGGGCGTGTTGACGCCGAGCGAGAAGGCGGTGGCGAGGTGGAGTCCGCCGAACGGGACGCCCGCGACAAGCGTGAAGGGATGGACATGCGGGTTGCGCATGGACATCAGCGCTTCAAGTTCTTCCTTAATGATTTTGGCGCAGCGGGCGAGGGCCTTCGGGTTGCTGATGAGGCGCCGGAGGTTGATGTAGATCGGGGAGTGGACGGCGGTCCGCCCAAGGGTGAAATCGCCGAATTCGATGGCGTCGAGTTTCCATAGCTCTTCCGCGAGCCAGAGGTTACCGACCGGCCTGGTTGACTTGCTCAAGTGATTCTCCGGGGCTGTCCATCTCGGCTACCGTTGCGGCGGACTGTGCGTACCGTCCTTTTTCTTGTTTACCTCGTTATGTGTCAAGTGTGACGCGGGTTGGTGGGGCGGTTGACCGGGTGGAGAGGTGCCCCGCCCCCCAGCACGGCGATGATGTTTTCGGCCGCCATTTCGGCCATGCGGGAGCGCGTGGCGAGGCTGGCGCTCGCGATGTGCGGCGTGATGACGACGTTTGGGAACGTGTAGAGGGGGCTATCGAGCGGGAGCGGCTCGGGAGTGGTCACATCGAGTGCGGCGCCGGCGATCGCGCGGGACCGGAGCGCCTCGATGAGCGCATCCTGGTCGACCACGCCACCACGCGAGGTGTTGACCAAGATGGCGGAGGGCTTCATGGCCGCGAATTCCGCGGCGCCCATGAGGCCGCGAGTCTCAGGCGTGAGGGGCGTGTGGAGTGAGATGAAGTCGGACCCGGCGAGAAGGTCCGGGAAGGCGGCGTATTCCAGGCCGAGGTCTGCTTCGAGGGCGGGCTTGCGCGTCCGGGAGTGGTACAGGATGCGCATCTTGAAGCCGGTGGCGCGGCGGGCGACGGCTTCGCCGATCTCGCCAAGGCCGACGATACCCAGGGTCGCGCCAAAGACATCGACACCGAGGAAGCCGGTCGGCGACCACGTCTTCCAGCCGCCGGCGCGCGTATCGCGGTCGCTTGCGACGACGTTGCGGGCAGCGGCCATGAGCAGGGCCCAGGCCATGTCGGCGGTAGTCTCGGCGAGCACGCCAGGGGTGTTGGTGACCCAAACTCCCAGTTCGGCCGCGGCCGCGGGATCGATGTTGTCGTAGCCGACGGCCATGTTGGCAACGATCTTGAGGTGGCGGGACGCCGCCAACATGGCGGGAGAGACAAAATCGACCACCGTGGTGAAGGCTGCATCGGCGGCGGCCAGCGCCGCGGCGAGGGCTTCCGGCGATGGCGGCAGATCCCCGGGCCAGAGTTGGACCGAGTGGCCGGCCGCGGTGAGCGACTCAACGGCCCGGCCGGGTACGGCGCGCGTGATAAAGACGTGTCCCATGGAGAAAGTCTGGGGTTCCCTACTCGCAGGTGCCAGTGGGCGTTGTAAGGTGTCGGGTAGATACCCCAGGGGAGAGCAGGACTCCATGACGACCGAGGCACCAGCGCCACACGCCCAGCTTTCACCGAGCGAGTCCGTGCTCAGCTCGGTGTACCAATCGGCCGACCGGCTGAAACTGAACCCGGAAGTGGTGGACCTGCTGCGGACGTCGTGGAGGGAAGTGCGCGCGCAGCTCCCTGTGCGGATGGACGACCGCAAGCTGCGGATCTTCGAGGGGTACCGGGTGCAGCACAACGGGGCGCGCGGCCCATACAAGGGCGGCGTGCGTTTCCACCCGCAGGCCGACCTGGACGAAGTGCGCGCGCTGGCAATGCTGATGACCTACAAATGCGCGCTCATGGAGCTGCCCTTCGGAGGCGCCAAGGGCGGGGTGATGTGCGACCCGACGCGGATGAGCGACACCGAGCTGAACCGGTTGACCCGGGCGTACACGCAGCACATCGGGATGGTGCTTGGGGTCAGCCGGGATATCCCGGCGCCGGACATGGGCACGAACGCGCAAACCATGGCCTGGATGATGGATGCCTACGGCCAGCGGTACGGCTACACGCCCGGGATCGTGACCGGCAAGCCGGTTGAGCTCGGGGGAAGTTACGGGCGCGACCAGGCGACCGGCCGGGGCGTCGCCGTGTGCATGCGCCAGTACGCAATGATGGAGCGAGCCGACCCGCGCGACCTGCGGATCGTCATCCAGGGTTATGGCAACGTGGGTTCGTGGACGGCTCGGATTGCGGGCGAGATGGGCTTCCGGATTGTCGGCGTGAGCGACGTGAAAGGCGGGATCGCCAACCCGGATGGGCTGGACATCGCGGCGCTGGACGCCTGGTTCGCGGTCGCCGGGAGCGTGGCGGGCTTCGAAGGCGGCGAGCCGGTCACGAACGAGCAGCTGCTGGAACTCGAGTGCGACTACCTGGTACCGGCAGCGCTCGGGGAGGTGATCACCGGCGAGAACGCGCCGCGGGTCCGGGCCCGGTCGGTGATCGAAGCGGCGAACCACCCGGTCACGCCATCGGGCGACGAGGCGCTGGCGGCCCGGGGGATCCCGGTGCTGCCGGACATCCTGGTGAACGCCGGGGGCGTGACCGTGTCGTATTTCGAGTGGACACAGAACATCCAGCAGTTCCGCTGGCCGCTTGAGATGGTGAACAGCGAGCTGGAGAAGCGCATGGTGGCCGCGTTCGCCGAACTGATGGCGCGGGCTGCCCAGGACGGCACGTTGCCGCGGCAGGCGGCCTTCGACATCGGCGTGGAGCGCGTTGGCCGCGCCATCTTGTTACGCGGCTTCGTCTAGCGGCCCGGCGTTCGATGGCGATGCGCAGCGTCCCCCGGTTAGGATGGGATGAATGATCACCGCCTGGGCTCACAACACGTTCAAGGCGCTGAAATACCGCGAGTACCGGATCCTCTGGATCGGTACGTGCTTCTCGTTCCTGGCCTTCATGATGTCATCGGTGGTGCAGGCGGTGGTGGCATTCGACCTGACGGGCAAGAACGGGGCCGTTGGGTTCGTCTCGCTGGGGATGGGGATCGCGACCATCGTGGTCTCGCCGTTCGGGGGCGTGGTCGCCGACCGGTTCTCGAAGCGGCGGATGTTGTTCTTCGGGCAGACGATCATCGGGCTTAACTTCGCGCTCGTGGGCGTGCTCATCCTGACAGACCGGATCACGATCCTCGCGCTGGCCGGGTCGACGCTGGTGCTGGGCACGGTGTTTTCGTTCATCGGGCCGGCACGGCAGGCGTGGGTCGGCGAGCTGGTGCCGCAAAGCGACCTGCCAAACGGGATTGCGCTGCAGCAGGTGGGGATGACGGCGACACGGATCTTCGGGCCGTTCATCGCGGGCGGGTTGATCGCGCTGAGCTTCGTGGGGACCGGGGGGACTTACCTGTTCATGGGCGGGTTGTTTGCGATCGTGGTCTTCACACTCACGCTTTTGCCATCGTCGAGGCCGGTGGCCCGCGGGAACCGCTCGTTCTTCGCGGACATGGCGCTGGGCGTGACGCACATGCGCGAACGCCCGCGGTTGATGTTGCTGGCGTTGTCGTTCATCGGCGTGATCATGGCCGGGTTCTCGTACTTCGTGATCCTCCCCGGGTTCCTGGAGAACCAGCTCGGGCGGAAGACCGAGGACATGGCATTCCTGCTGGGGATCAGCGCCATTTCCGGATTCGCCGTGACGATCTTCCTCGCGGGACTGGCAGGTTCGAAACACGCATGGACGTTGATGCTGAGCGGCGGGATCGTCCTGGGCGCGTCGATCTGGCTGCTCGCCATCTCGCCGACGTTTGCCGCGGCGCTGGGAGCGATGTTCCTGGTGGGCGCGGGTTCGAGCGCATTCCAGCTCATCAATAATGCGCTGGTAATGAAAGAAGCCGACCCGGCGTATCACGGGAGGGTGATGTCGGTCACGATGCTGGCCTGGGGCGCGAACAGCCTGGTGGCGTATCCGTTCGGGACATTGGCCGACCGCATCGGGGAGCGCGAGACGTTGCTTGTGATGGGCTCAGGGGTGGTGTTGGTGACGCTCGCGACGTGGGTGTTCGCGCTGGCCCTCGGGCGGCGCGAGGCCAGGGAACCGGTGAGAGTCGCCACGGTGGCCGGGGCCGAATAAGCTCTAGGTACACCATCACTCCCCGGGGGCCCGCATTGGGACGAGAAGAGATCGCCGCGCTCATCGCGATACTGACGGCTGAGAAGGAAAAGGGGCCAGCGAGCCCGGCCATCGGCACCTGGAAGATCCAGTTCGATAAGAAGCGCGGGGCGTTCGTTTTCGACAAGTGCGAGAACGAGGGGTACTGCGAAGAGCGGCCGGCAGTTATCGCCCTGGACGGGACTGTCCTTGACCCCGGTGGCCCACTTTTCGAGTAACCGTCACCGGCCATCCACGGGTTATTTCCAGAATTTGCTCCCCGGCCCTCCGCTGGAGGCCTGTGCTTGCCGATAGTGACAATGGGAGAACAGAACCATCGTGATCGCCCGTAGCGCACCACCGGCCGAAAAACGGCGCGTCCTTCGCGTCTTGATTGTCGATGACTGCATCGAAGATGTGCGGCGCGTTCGCGAGGTGCTTCACCGCGGCGGGGAATTCGTCACGCACGCGGCGCGGACCATCGAGGAAGCGCAGGAACTCCTCCGGGATGGGTCGTTCGACGTGGCGCTGGTTGACTCGGCGCTCTGGAGCGACCCTTCGGCAGTGCTGGTGCGGTACCTCCGGGAGCACCGGAACGACGTGGCCGTGGTGTTGCTGACTGGAGGCGAGAACGAGCGGGAGGCGCTGCCGGCGATGAAGCTGGGCGCGCACGACTTCTTCAACAAGGCGCACCTGGACGATGGCCAGCAACTCGTGTTGCGCATTGTCGGGGCGTTCGAAGAGAACCGGAACCTCCGCCGGCGCGACACGATGGTGCGGTGGCTGGAACGGGAAGCGCGGACCGACCATCTGACGGGGTTGCACAACCGGCATGCCTTCGATGAACGGTTGCAGGAGGTGTGCGACGAGGCGCGAGCCGAGCGGCGGCCGGTCACGTTGCTGCTGCTGGATATCGCCGGTACGCGCACCGTGAACGAGGTACACGGCCACGATGCCGGCGACGACATGATCCGCCGCACGGCTGCCGGCATCTCTCGCTGCATCCGCGGGTCGGACTTCGCTGCCCGGATCGGCGGCGATGACTTCGGCGTGATCCTCCCAGACGGGGACCTTGCCCTCGGGCGGCTGATCGCGCGCCGCATCGCCCACGAAATCGAGCGGCTCAACGGCGACGAGTGGGCAGACCTGGTCCCGGTGACGGTGACCTTCGGGATGGCGGCGGGCCTGAACTGCGATCCCGGGCAGCTGTTCGCGGCGGCCGACCAGCAATTGGCAGACCACAAGTCCTCCCGGCCGATCGTGAACCTGTTCCGCGGCCGCGAAGAACCGCACGGGCCTTCGGTCGCCTGAGGCCCGGCGTCAGCGGTCCTGGCCGGCAGCCAGCCGCGCGACCGCATCGACGATAGCCTGCGTGCCGTCGGATCCGCGACCCTGCGCCTGGAGGACCTGGAAGAGCTGGGAAACGAGCGCCGTACCCGGCAGTGGCGTGTGCTTCCTCGCGGCCTCTTCGAGGACGAGGTGCAGGTCCTTCTGCATGAGGTCGACCATGAAGCCGGGCGCGTAATCGCCGCGGATGGCGCGCGGGGCAAGGTTGGAGAGCATCCACGAGCCGGCTGCGCCGGCGCCGACAACTTCGAGCATCTTGGCGGGGTCGACACCGGCTCCGCGGGCCAGGGAGATCGCCTCCGCCATCGCCAGGAGGTTCAAACCGCCAGCAACCTGGTTGCAGAGCTTCACGACCTGGCCCGAGCCGATCGGACCCACGTGCACAACCGTCTTGCCCATCGCTTCGAGGACCGGGAGGCAACGGTCGAAGACCTCGGCCTGGCCTCCGGCCATGATGGCCAGGGTGCCGGCCTTCGCGCCGATGTCGCCGCCGCTCACGGGAGCATCGAGCATGGCGATGCCGCGACCGGACAGTTCGTGGGCCACGCGGCGGGCGGTTTCGGGGGAAATGGTGGAACAGTCGATGTAGACGGAACCCGGCGCCGCGCCCCCGGCAATGCCGTTGGGGCCGAGCGCGACCGCTTCGACATCGGGCGAGTTGGTCACGCACGAGAGGGTGACCTCGCTGGCGGCAGCGACTGCGGCGGGGGAGTCCGCTGCGGACGCACCCAGTGCCAGCAGGGGCTCCATGCGGGCCGGCGTGCGGTTCCACACCGTGAGAGCGAAGCCCGCCTTCAGCAGGTTGGCGGCCATGGGGGCGCCCATGATGCCGAGCCCGACGAATCCGACACGATTGACTGCCATGCCTGGCCTCCGGTGGTCAGCCGAGCGGCGCGTCCCAGGGGAGGGTCTGGCGGTGCGGCTGGAGAATGGGCTTGAGCGCCCCGTCGGCGATCACGGCAAGGATGTCATATCCGGCGTAGAGCGTGGGGTCCATGCCGCGCAGTGCCCAGGAGAGCTTTTCTTCTTCCGCGTAGGTGGCGGCCCCGAGCACGACGAGGGCGCGCGCATCGGCGGGGCGGGACAGGCCGGGCGCTGCCTCTTTCAGCAGGCGACGGAGGTTGCGGCGGAGAGACGAGCTCCACTCGTCGTTCTCGGGGGCGGGAGTGCCGAGCACACAGGCCTGGCCCGAGCCGAGCTCGCTGGCCGTCCAGCAGTCCTCGGCCGGGATAACGTGGGTGTCATCGATGTCCGGTTGTTGCGCCTCGAGGACGATGCGCTCCGCGAGTTCGTCGCGCTCCTCTTTGGAGGCGGGCAGGCGGAACAGTTCGGCCGAATTCAGCTGGAAGCTGCCTGGCACGCGGTTGGTGAACTGTGCCCAGTGGGCCGCGAGCCCGCCGACCGCAGTCACCACCGAGCCGGCGGTGTCCATGCGGCGGAAATAGAGCTTGACCGGGCGCCGGAGTTCGAGACGTCCGTCCTCGAGGTTCCTCGCTTGCGCGAGCGAGAGGACGAGTTCGCTCAGCGCGGGTTCGCCTGCCGGCAGGCGTGCTCCGCGCGGCACCCAGAGCGCGACCGGACGGCCCTCCGTATCGAGGCGTTGTTCGACGGCGGCGCGCGCCGCCTCCCATTCGAGGTTGGCATCGGGCGCGAGGGTGTTCAGGACCGTGACCGCGAGAGACCACCTGCGGCCCACGGAGACATCGCAGGTGAGGATGGCGCCATCCGAGGTCGCCGAATTCACCGCGACCGAGCGCGCGTAGTGAGGGCCGAACCAGCCGAGGAAGAGGCGCAGGGCGGCCTCGGCGGGGTCGGCCGGGTAGCTGTAGCCGGTCACGCTGGCAGGGAGAGGTTCACTCGGCAGCAACCGCGGAGGCGCGGATGCGGGGCGGGTTCACAGTCGCCACCACGATGGCCGGATCGGTGAGGATCTCGACCCCGTCCATGGGCTCGATGTTGGCCACGGTGAGCGTCATATCGAAGCTGTTCAGGCCCGAGAGGTCGACCGGCATGGAGTCGGGAATGGCCAGCGGGAGGCACCGGACGGCGACGACATCGAGACCGGGGAGGAGCGTGCCCGCGAGGTCGCGGACGGCCGGCGCTTCGCCAACGAGGCGAATCGGGACGTTGGCCTGGATCGGGATATTGGGGTCGACCTGGAAGAAGTCGACGTGGATGGGCTCGCCGGTACCGCCCGAGCGGGCCATGCCGCGAAGGATGACGTAGCGGGGGTCGTTTTCGCCATCGACGCTGAGTTCGATCATGGCGCGGAGGCCGGCCGACTTGATGGTCCGGGCAAACTCGCGGGCGTCGATATCGATGGCGCGGGAGTCGATCCCACGACCGTAGATATTTGCGGGTAGGCGGCCCTGGCGGCGCAGCTGGCGCACTTTCTTGCCGAGCACGGCGCGGGGCGCCGCCTTGATGGTCACACGTTCAGCCATTGGGGAAGTTCCTCCGCGCCACGCTTAATACGTAGCGCAACATTTCCAATCTAGCGGGCAGGGCGCCACGGTCAAGGGCTGGTGGCGCCGTGGAGGCAACCGAAAGCCGCCCCATTAGGGAGCGGCTCCGGGAAGCGCGCGAAGACGGAAGGCCTGGCCGGGGTCAGCCCTTGAGCGCGGCGACCTTGGCCCGGGCAGCAGCCTTGTCGCTGTACCAGAGCACGTTGATTTCCTTGAACGCGGCCTGGTCACCGGGGACATCGTCTTCGGCGAAGATGGCGGTCACGGGGCAGGCTGGCTCACAGGCGCCGCAGTCGATGCACTCATCAGGGTTGATGTAGAGCATGACGTCGTCGCCTTCGTCGAAATGGATGCAGTCAACAGGGCAGACCTCAACACAGGCCTGGTCCTGAACATCGATGCAAGGGCTGGTGATGACGTAGGTCATGGGGGTATGGCTCCTCTCCCGCCGGATGCTGCGTTCAAGCCACGCGGGCTTCCGCATACTACTATCGGCGCCGGTGTGTGTGAAGCGAACCGGAGCCCCCACGATGGGCCGGATGACAGTTAGGCTTCGCTCGGGAGGGCGCGCATGGGCACGGGCTTTCCGGAGCGCATGTCGACGGCATAGAACCGGCCGGACTTGATCGCGTCGATGAGTTCGCGCTCGTCGCGAATGTCCTGCTCGAAGTAGGTGGCGCACTTGCCGACATCGCTAATCGCATGGGAGTCGGTGCCGCCGGTCCCGGGGAGCTGCATCATATCGGCCAGGCGGCGGGAAAACTCGTTTTCCTTGTCGCTCCCGCGGCCGTTGAGTTCTTCGAGCCCCTGGACGTACTGGTAGGCGGGGTTGCGGGATGCCTTTTCGAGGGCCGCCTTGTATTCGTCGTCGTTGCGGCTGAACCAGGGCATCTGGCGGCGGTACGGGTGGGCGGCCACCATCGCACCATCGACCTTTTCGACGTAGCTGGCGAGTTCCTTCGAGCGGTGCATGCCGAAGACGTACTTGTCGATGCCGAACGCCAGGATGTGGCCGTCGTCGGTGCTGATCTCGACGCCGGCAAGGACGAGGAAGTTGTGCTTGGCGCGGAGTTCCTCGACGGATTTGTAGTCCCAGACAGTGTCATGCTCGGTAAAGACGATGGCATCGAGGCCGGCCGCCTTGGCGCGCACGATCAAGTCGTCCGGGTTCAGGACGCTGTCGTGGGAGCGAGGCCAGGTGTGGCTGTGGAGGTCGATGAGCATGGCAGGCTGCGGGCTACTATAGCCATCCCTTCCGTACGGGGGCAATTTGCGGGGCGGTAACATCGCGTTCATATCGCGGCACGATACTCAGGACATGGCACATCACCCTGGAACCTGTGAACACCGCTGGCGGTACTTCGTGAACCTGCAGGCGCGGGCCATCCGCGTGCGCGAATGCGAACGCTGCGGGACGCGTGGCGTGGTCCCGGCGAGGCTGGAGCCGCTTCCCCCGCGGCGACCCGGACGGCTGAGCGCCTAAGAGCCCTGGCCCTGGCGGCGGGCAACGAGCTCGAGGCGGGCCCGGCGCTGGTTCGGCTCCTTGCCGAGGAAATTGGGGCGGTAGTCGCTCTGGCGCCCGAGGACCTGGGCGGCGTGCTGGCGATCGTGGCGGTAGAACGACCTCAGCCACTGGAGCACGGTCAGCGTGCCGAAAACGGGGCTCGTGGCCGTGCGGTCGAAGCCCTCCAGGGGGATGCCGTCGATGAGGCCCAGGGTATAGGCGCGCTCCAGTTCGAGCGCGCGGAGGAGCTCGGGGACCGTGTGGGCGTTGGCCCTTTCGATGGGGATGGAGACGGGCTCGGAGCGGATGGTGGAGATGTCGGGATTCTCCTGGCGGAGGGCCGCCAGCACCCATGAGTCGTAGGCGCGCTCCATTTCGAGGAGGTGGGCCAGCTGTTCGAGGGCGGTCCACTGCTCCTCGCCCTCGGCATCGACCGGCACGTGGAGCGCGTCCTCGGGAGAGAGTCCCGTGGCGGCCGAGATGAGCGCGGCGCGCTCTTCGGCCATCTTCCGCTTGAGTTCGGCGACCTGTTCAGCTGTTGCCATCGCGGCTGTCTCCTTTGAGCCATGCTCCAAGACGCTTGATGCCCTGCCAGATGCCGTAGGGGATTGCGGCCAGCAGCGCGGCGAACATGATGATGCCGCCATAGAGCGTCCCGAAAAGCCATTCGAACGCGAAGTCGAGCATGGAAGGGTCATGGTAGCGGAAGCGCGCGCACAGGGGTGGCGACTGCAAGTGCGCGGTTGGGCACACTCTGATCATGGCGTTTCGAAAGCTGCTCGGAGGTGGCGGGCCGCGGTTTGCCGCGGACTGGCTGATCGTCGGGTTGGGGAACCCGGGCGAGCAGTATTCCCGCACGCGCCACAACGTCGGCTTCCGGGTGGTGAACGCGCTGGCGAAGCGCGCCCACACCCAGCCGAAGGCGACCGGCAGCCTCATGCATATCGGCGTCGGGGAGCTGGCCAGCCAGAAAGTCGCGCTGGTGAAGCCGAAGACCTACATGAACCTGAGCGGGCGGGCGGTGGCGCAGGCGCTGCAATGGACCGGTTGCGACATCCAGCACACCGTCGTGTTGTATGACGAACTGGACCTGAATGTCGGCGCGCTGCGCATCCGGGCCGGGGGCGGGCACGGCGGCCACAATGGTCTGAAGAGCATCGCGCAGGCGGCGGGGCTGGAGTTCGTGCGCGTGCGGGTCGGGATCGGGCGGCCGACGGTGAACGGCGAGCCGACGTGGGACCCGGAGGTGGTCTCGGAGTGGGTGCTGGGCGTGCCCCAGGGCGAGGACAAGCAGGCGCTCGATGCGGCGGTGGAGTACGCGGCGGACGCCGTGGAAGCCATCCTGGCCGAGGGCCCGGAAGCCGCGGGGAACCGCTTCAACCGGAAGTGAACCGGCTCGCCCCGTGCTGGCGACCAACAACCCCATCCTGCCCCCGGACAGTTCCGGGAACGGTACCGCGCGAGGGGACAACAGTTGCCGTTGCCCTGAACAAGAACTCCTGGGGTGTCGCCAGTGCGAGCGCATCTTCTTTCCCTGGTTGGCGCCCTGGCGCTGGGGGCGAGCGTCCCCATCGCCATTGCGGCAACCTCTCCGGATGGGGACGGGACGGTCATCCATGCGTGTGTGGGGCCGGGCGGCCAGCTCCGCGTCGTGGCGGCCGAAGAGGCGTGCCGGAAGCCCGAGACAAGGCTGACGTGGAACCAACAGGGGTCGCCGGGTCTTCCTGGATTGCCGGGCGCCGATGGCAAACAAGGGCCGCAGGGGCAGCCAGGCCCTCAGGGCCCACAGGGAGAGCCCGGAGAACGCGGTGAACGGGGTGAGCGCGGAGAGACCGGCCCGCAGGGTCCACCCGGGGCGGATGGAGCCGGTCCGGCGGCCGGACTGGAAGTAGTGACCAGGCTCAGCCAGCGCGATTCGAGCACATGGCGTGTGCTCGGCGCGGACTGCCCGGCCGGGAAGGTCGCGATCTCCGGCGGCGTCAGCCTGTCGACGATGACGACCGGCTCGGTAGCACTCATGGCGTCGCGCCCTTCGCTGCACCGGCAGGACGGGTTGCCCGGCGGCTGGATGGGCATCGCCACGGAGTTGACGCCCTACGCCGGCGATTGGGACATGGAGGTCCAGGCCATTTGCGTCGACGAGCCGGAGGAGTGACTCAGCGCCGGTGGTCGTTGCGCGGCCCGATGAGGATGAGGACGAAGCTGAGCAAGAGGAAGCCGCCGCCGAAGAGGGCGAAGTAGGGGACGGGCGAGGCGACGGTGGCGGGCGAGTCGGCGGGGTCAGCTGCCGGGCTGTTGCCAACCGTGGGCGGACGCGGAGAGCCCAGGGAGGGGAACCGCTCCGCGAACGGCCGCCCGGTGCCATCGTCGAACCGAAATGGGGCAATCACCAGTCGGAAGGTGCCGGAGTTTTCGTCCTGGACCAGCGCCATCACTGCATCGAGTCCGGTCGGGTCGGACGGCAGACCGAAGCAGACTCCCGCCTCACCCGGCCAGAGCCACGAGGGGCTTACCGGGGCGCCTTCAGCGCGGATGAACCGGTCGTAGAGGTAATCGGATACGACCACGTTGGCATGCACATCCCCGCGATAGACGGCACTCACTTCGACGAGGAGACGGATGGGGCGCTGACGGGCCTGGTGGTCAGGGTCCGGCCAGCCCGGCTGGAGGACCGTGCTCTCGATAGGCCCGCCGAAAGCATCGCGTACGTAGTCCCAGCCGAGGACGGTACCACGGACCACGACCGCGGAATCGGCGAAGGCGTCACAGTCCGGACAACTGCAGGCGTGCGCGCTGGGGACCCGGTCCCAGGCCGGGAACGCCGCCGAAAGGCCCGCTGCCAGCAGGATGATCGCCAGGAGGGATGCACGCATACCCTTGCTAACGACGACGGATCAGAAACAGTTCCCTTCGGCGAGTGACCGGATCAGCGCGGCGACGCCGGGATCCGTCCGGCCCGACGCGTCCGTGAACCACTCCTCTTCGAGGAGTGCCGCGACGATCCCGGGCGGGAAGAGCGCTTCAGGGTTGCCCCCCGGGAGCTGGCTGCGGTGGGCGCGGATGCTGGCGAGCTTGGTTTCGCGGACAGCGGCGATGGACACCTGGTAGTGCCACGGGGCTGTCCCGATGGCGGTGGGCGGCGGTGTTGGTGGATCGCCCATCATGCCGATGCACTTCTCGTACTGGGGGAGGAAGAGGCCGGGGGGAAAGGCTGCGTAGAGGAGCGGCGGGCGGCCCGCGGGAAGGGCGGCCCAGGCGTCGCTCACCCACCGGTGGAGGGCGATGTGGTCCGGGTGGCCGTAGGCGCCGTCGGGGCCGAGCGCGAAAAGCAGGTCCGGCTGCAGGCGAGCAATGGCGGCCAAAATGCGGTGCTGTTCGCCCCGGTGGCTGCGCAGTTCGCCGTCCGGGAGCCCCCAGAACCGGGGCGGGCCCGCGCCGAGGAGCCGGCAGGAGGCTTCGAGTTCAGCCTCGCGGGCTTCGGCGACGCCGTTCGGAGTAGTGTCGCCGCCGTCATGGCGCTTGCCGCGCTCGCCGAACGAAGCGCACTCGACGAAGCACTCCCACCCGGCGCGCGCGGCCAGGGCGATGGTGCCGCCGAAGCTATACGACTCATCGTCGGGGTGGGGGATGAAGGCGAGGAGGCGCGGCATGGCGAAGATCGTAGCCGGTGAAAGCGTGCGACACCCGCGGCCGGCTTTGCTAGAGTTTGTCCGCTCATTCAGCAGGCCTGAACTACCACCTGGCCGCTGGGACCGCACAACACCATCTCAGGAGTACACGGACATGGCCGGAAGGCTTGCAGGCAGGGTCGCAATCGTCACGGGCGCGGGGCGCGGGATCGGGAGGGGCGAGGCGCTGCTCCTGGCGAAGGAGGGCGCCAAGGTCGTGGTGAACGACTTCGGCGGCAGCACCGCCGGCGATGGCGGCGCGACCTCGCCGGCCGATGAAGTTGTCCAGGAAATCAAGGACATGGGCGGCGACGCGGTCGCGAACTACGGGAACGTCGCCTCGATGGCCGACGGCGAGGCGATGGTGAAGCAGGCGCTCGACACGTTCGGGCGGCTCGACATCCTGGTGAACAACGCGGGCATTTTGCGCGACCGGATCATCTTCAACATGACCGAAGAGGAGTGGGACGCGGTGATCGCGGTGCACCTGAAGGGGCACTTCACCATCACCCGGCACGCATCGATAGTGATGCGGCAGCAGCGGAGCGGCCGGATTGTGAACACGTCCTCGGAATCGGGGCTGGGCAACCTGGGCCAGGCGAACTACGCGGCGGCGAAGGAAGGCATCGTAGGGCTGACGCGGACGCTGGCACTCGACCTGGGCAAATACGGCGTGACCGCCAATGCGATCCGGCCGCGCGCGGCGACGCGGCTGACGCTGAGCCCGGAGATGGAGGCCGCCCGGGTGCGCCGCCAGCAGCTGGCCGCGGGCGGTTCGGCTCCCGCGGCGCCGGCAACACCGACCGAACAGGCGGTCGTGGGCATCGCGGCGATGGCGCCGGAGCTCGTCGCGCCGCTGGTGGTGTACCTCTGCTTCGACGAAGCCAGCAACATCAACGGGCGCGACTTCATCGTGGGCGGGAACGAGATCAGCCTGATGTCGCTGCCCCAGCGCGAGCGGACCATCTACAAAGAGGGTGGCTGGGATGTGGACTCGCTGGCGAAGGTGTTCCCGAGCACGCTGGGCGCCGGGGTGATCAACCCGAAGCCGGCGGAGGGGAACTAGGGGGCTCACCCGCTGGTTGAGATCGGTTGCCCTGCCCCGTTGAGGCGGCGGCGCTGTCCTTCCAAGTGTCAGTCCACTGTGAACCGGCGATAGGAGACAGGCCCGGGAGACTCGAATGGAGGACCCTTAAGTCCCTCAACCTCGAAGGCTCACGGGCATAACTTCATCACGTAGGCGCCAACGGACGCGGCGGCGGATCTCGCCCGCCGAAAGGGTTGGCGCCGAGAGGACATGTGATGAAACGCCTTTCGAGGAATCTGGTGAGGACAGGCGCGCTGCTCGGCGTGCTGGCCGCGGTCCTAGCTCTTGCAGACACGGGGCCGCGAGGAGCGGCGGCTGACGAAGCCAGCTTCGACGCCTACGCCGACAAGGCGTGGGTCAACAAGTACGGTGGGCTCCTTGTGGAGGGGTGGTGGGACTGCACGGACGCGGTCGTCAACGCCTACCCCAAGGAGGACGACAGGCCCGACAGCGTGCTCGTGAATATCAACTGGGATGCCTACCAGTACGTCGGCCGCACCAAAGTCGTCCAGGTGAGCTATCACTCAGGCATCGCGGGCGAGTGTTACATCAAGGACCAGCCGGGGCCGTACCGCTGGTCCACGCTCTCGGCCTTCCCGATGGGTCAGCCGATGTGGATGTATTCGTCCGATGGCAAGTTCGCCTCGGGTAAGGTTCACGTCGACGTGACGGCGGTCGGCGGATGGGCGATCGGCGGTGCCTATCCGTTCCCCAACGAGAATGGACTGTACTCGTTTACGCAGGCCGAGCTCAGGGCCGTCCGCGTGAAGTAGGACGCAACCGGAAGGTGAGGGCGGCATGAACCTCGGCGAGCGAAAGCTGCGGAGAGTCATGGCCGCCCAGGGAGCCTGGCGTCGCGACGATGAGTGTGCCGGTGGCAACCGCTGCGGTCATGCGCCCGTCGTACCAAACGGAAATGGTACGAGGGGCGGGAGGAGCCGGCATGTTGAAGGTAGCCCGGGGTCGCGTCATGCGACTCCCGGGCTACCTTTTCGAGGCCAGGGCTCAGCGAGAGGAGACGGGCACTGAGCCTGGCCCGTCAGGGGAGGACCGCGCCGATCAACCGGCGGGTTCGGCGCTGGCGGCCGTTGCGACGGACGGCCTGGCGACCAGCGCGGGCTGGTGCCCACCTTCGATGTTGATCCGCGGGACCCACTCCAGCCACGAGGGGAAGTACCAGTTCCAGTCGCCGAGCAGCTCCATGCTCGCCGGCACAAGCACCATCCGGACGACCGTGGCATCGAGCACGATGGCGACCGCCAGGCCGAAACCGACCTGCTGGAAGACCACCAGTTCGCCCGAGGCCATGCCGGCGAACACGACCACCATGATCAGGGCGGCGCCCGTGATCATGCCGGCGGTGCTCCTGAGCCCGTGGGCGACGGACCTCGCGTTGTCTCCCGTCTCGTCGTAGCGCTCTTTGATGCGGCTGAGCAGGAAGACGTGGTAGTCCATCGAGAGCCCGAACAGGATGGCGAACAGGAACAGCGGGAGCCAGGACTCGATGACGGGCGCTTCCCGCAGTCCAAGTGCACCGGCGCCGTGACCCTCCTGGAACACCAGGACGATGAGACCGTACGCGGCCCCCACCGAGAGCAGGTTCAAGACCACGGCCTTCAGCGGGACCACGATGGAGCGGAAAACCACGAGCAACAGCAGGAAGCTGGAGCCAAGCACGAAGGTGAAGACGAGCGGCAGGTAGTCCCTCTGCAGCTGGACGGAATCGACGGTCTCCGCGGTTGGGCCACCAACGAACACCTGCGCAGCGACGCCGTCGAAGGCCGCCGGGATGTAGTTGTCGCGCAGCCGGTCGAGGGCTTCGCGCGACTCCGTGCTGGAGAAGTCGCCCGGCATGGCCACGGTCAGGAGCGCGAGGTCGCCGGCGCCGTTCGTCTCGAGCTGCGCCGCGCCGAGGAAATCGTCCGACTCGATGAGGGCGGTCAGGTTGGCGATCGCGCCCTGCACGGCCGGGTCTTCGACCTGCGGGGCATCGATGACGACATCGGCCGTAAGCACGCCGTCGGAGAATTCGCGATTGATGACGTCGAAGGCATGGCGCGCATCGCTGTCCTCGGGAAGGGAACTGATCCCCACGCTGCCGAGGTTGATGCTGAAGAGCGGGACGGCCGCGGCGACCAGCAGAGCGCCGGTGAGGGCCACGCTGATGACCGGCCGGGCCGCGACGGCACGGGAGATCCAGTCCCAGAGCCCGCCTTCGCGATCGGTCCGCATGCGCTGGCCGATGAACGGCAGGGTGAGCCAGTTGATGCGGTCGCCGAGCAGGCCCAGGACTGCGGGGAGCAGGGTCATCGAGGCGAGCACGGTCGCGGTCACAACCAGGATCGCCCCGACGGCGAAGCTCCGGAAGGTAGCGTCAGGCAGGATCAGCATGCCGGCGAGCGCGATGGCAACGGCCATGCCGGAGAAGAAGACCGTGCGGCCGGCGGTCGCGCCCGCGGTCGCGATAGCGACGGTCCTGTCCAGGCCGAGCCGGCGCTCCTCGCGGAAGCGCTGGACGATGAACAGCGAGTAGTCGATGCCGACCGCCAAACCGATCATCGTGATGATTAAGACGACGAAGTTCGACATCTC
>JAHDWR010000037.1 GCA_023382755.1 Dehalococcoidia bacterium | reverse complement strand
GCGTGCCCGCACTGTGGGGTAACCTCGCCCCGGCGTTTTCCGAACGGTAGGGTCGTCGCTCAATCTGCGTCAAGGAAGCCGGTAAAGCCCGTGTCAGAACGACTGCTTGTCCGCGCCGGCGTGCTCGCCCTGCCTTTGGGACCGCAGCGCGCCGACATCCTGTGCGAGGGCGGCCGGATCGTCGCGGTCGGCCGTGACCTGGACTCCCCGGGTGCGCGGGTCATCCATGCGGATGGGCTGGCGGTCGGCCCCGGGTTCATCGACGTCCACGTGCACGGCGGCGGCGGGCACTCGTTCTTCACGCAAGACCGGTCGCGGATCGAGGCGTACGCGGCGTGGGCGCCGCGCAACGGCGTGACATCGTTCCTCGTGAGTACGGTGGGGAACGGGCCGGGCGAATCCGAGGCCATTCTGCAAGCACTGGCGCCGGTGGTGGGTTCAACCGGCGGAGCGGAGGTGCTCGGATTCCACATGGAGGGGCCGTTTATCAACCCGGCACGGCACGGTGCGTTCCCGCCAGGCATGCTGCGGACGCCATCGGTTGCGGAGTGGGAGCGCTACGCCGCGGCAGCCGGCGGTGCAATCCGGCAGGTGACGTTGGCGCCCGAGCTCCCTGGCGCCCTCCCGCTCATCCGTGCCATCGAACGAGCCGGTGCCATCCCCGCGATGGGACACACCGACGCGACGACCGTGGAGAGTGCGCGGGGCTTCGAGGCAGGCATCCGGCACGTGACCCATCTTTTCAACGCGATGCGCCCGATCCACCAGCGCGAAGGCGGCCCGATTGTGGCTGCGCTCCTGGAGGATCGGGCGACGTGCGAGCTCATCTGCGACGGCGCGCACGTGGACCCCGCGCCTTTGCGCATGGCCTACCGCGTGCTCGGGCCTGAGCGGACGGTGGTGGTAACCGACAACCTCCACCTTGCGGGCCAGGAGGCCACCAGCGGCCGGTTCGCCGGCGAAGAGGTCACAGTGAGCGGCGCGAAGGCGGCGAAGGCCGACGGGACCATCGTGGGGAGCGTGGCCACCATGGACCAGCACTTTCGCAACGCAGTGGAGTTCCTGGGGATCGACATGGCGACCGCGTTCCGGCTTTGTGCGGCGAACCCGGCACGGATCGCTGGGGTGGCGGGACGGAAGGGCCGCCTGGAGCCCGGGTTCGACGCGGACCTGGTGGTGCTGGACAGCGATCTCCGTGTCCGGGCGACGGTGTGCCGTGGCGAGGTCGCTTTCGACGGACTGGCAACAGAACTTACGCGGGATTGAACTCGACCACGGCGAAGCCGCGGACACTCGGTTCGCCTGCCTCGTTGATGATGGCGAGTTCGAGGTCGGCGCGGCGTGCGCCACCTTCGTGGTAGATGCGGGCTACACGGCCTGCGATGTCGATGGGCCGGTTGGTCAGGTCGGGACGGCGATGGGCCGCGCGCACCTGGCGGACCCAACCGGCATCGCCGAGCCACTCATCGACAGCGCGGTAGAGGAGGCCGACTTTGAGGGGCCCGGGGACGAGCGTGCCGGGCATACCCTGGGCCTTCGCCGCCTCGGCGTCGTAGAAGAAGGCGGGGAAGGCCCACTGGAGAGCGCAATAGCGGATCACCTGGCCCAGGTCTGGCTGGAGGTGAAGGACAGGAAGCTCGTCGCCCTCCCGGACGGATGCGGGGTCGAGGCTCACGCGTCACCGCCGTCGCGGGCCTCGGCGGCCGAGTACTGGGTCATGGTGCGGCCACTGCGAGCCACCGGATTGCCGGTGGCGTCTTTGAAGAGGACCTCGGCGCGGAAATCGATGCTGTAGCCGAAGCGGCCGCCGAAGCGCTCGGTGATGGCGACCACGGCGTAGACGGAGTCGAGTTCCTCGCCCATGCGGAGCGGCCGTTCGAACTGCCACTCGTTGCTGATGAGGAGTGAGTTCGGGAGGAGCGAGGGCATGCCGGGTGTGTCGGCCTCGGAGTCGAGGGCGGCGAGGACGTAACCGGGCACGGGTTCGCCGACGGCAGGCGCAGTGCGCGGGATGCGGCCCGTGTAGACCTCCAGGGCACGCCGATAGGCCTTCGGTGTCACCCGGACCCGGCCCATTGGCGTCTCCTGGCCAACCATGGCGCGGACCTCATCAGTGAGCAGCGAAGCTTCGGGCATGGCATGAAGCCTACCGGCCCGGGACGGGCAGCCTCAACCGCGGCGGCGTTTGTTACGCTGAGATGGATGATTTACCTGGACCACGCGGCGACAACCCAGCTGCGCCCCGAGGCACGGGAGGCGATGCTCCCCTTCCTGGGCGCGCGCTTCGGCAACCCCAGCGGCCTTTACGCGGTGGGCCGCGACGCGCAGGATGCCCTGGACGCAGCCCGGCGGACAGTCGCGGAGTGCCTTGGCGCGCGGCCGCCGGAGGTGCTGTTCACCAGTGGGGGCACGGAAAGCATCAACGCGGCGACCCTGGGGATCGCCTATGCGATGCGCCGCGCGGGCGCGGGCAACCATGTGATTACCTCGGCGATCGAGCACCATGCCGGCCTGCATGTGGCCCAGCACCTGGAGGAGCTCGGGTTCGAGGTGACGACCATCGGCTGCGATAGCGACGGCAAGGTGAGCGTCACGGAGTTCGTGCGGGCGCTGCGGCCGGGCACGGTGGTGGCGAGCGTGATGCTGGCGAACAACGAAGTAGGCACCGTCCAGCCGATCGCCGAGCTCGCGGGCATCCTGCGGGAGTTCGCGCGGAAGGCAAGTCACCGAGTTGCGCTGCACACCGACGCGGTCCAGGCCCCGGGGTGGATGGCGCTGGACGTGGAAAAGCTGGGAGTGGACGCGCTCAGCCTGTCGTCGCACAAGTTCGGCGGGCCGAAGGGGAGCGGCGTGCTCTACTTGCGCCGGGCAACGCCGTTCCGCCCACTGCTGCATGGGGGCGGGCAGGAGATGCAGAAACGGGCCGGTACCGAGAACGTGGCTGGCATCGTGGGGACGGCAACGGCGCTGCAATTGGCGGCATCGGGGAGCGCCGAACGAGCGGCGCGTGTGAGGGCCCTACGGGACCGGTTGCGGGAAGGGATCCTGGCGGCGGTGCCCGACGCGCAGGTGAACGGTTGCCAGGTGGACTGCGTGCCGAACAACCTGAACATCGCATTTGGCGGGCTGGAGAGCGACACGCTTGTCCGGCGGCTGGACGCCCGGGGGATCGCCGTGAGTTCGGGGAGCGCGTGTTCGAACTCGACGTGGGAGCCCTCGCACGTGCTGATGGCGATGGGGGTGCCGATCCGGCGGGCGGTGGGGAGCGTACGTTTCTCGCTGGGCGAGACCACGACCGAAGCCGAGATTAACGAGGTGCTGCGGGTGCTGCCGGCCGAGGTGGCGGCGGTGCGGGCGGTTGGCGTGCCGGCCGCCGGCTGACGCCAGGGCTGGGGGCCAGCCAACCCTGCAGGCTCGCTCATGTACAATCCCCGGACATCCGAAACCGGGGGTATTCCCATGCTGGTGCATGACGTCCTTGCTCACGCCGTGAAGCTCTATCCGGACAAAGTCGCGCTCATCGACGGCGACGTGCGCTATACCTACCGGCAGGCGAGTGAGCGGGTGCACCGGCTGGCAGCGGGGCTGCTCGGCCTGGGGCTGAAGCCGGGAGACAACATCGGCATCCTCGCGAACAACTCGCACCGCTACTGGGAGACCTACTTCGCCGCGAGCGTCGCCGGGACGCCGTTGGCTCCACTGAACATCCGCCTCGCGGCACACGCGTTGGAGTTCATCCTGAACGACGGCGAGATCAAGGCACTGATCCTCGGCCCCGAATACATCGGACTCTACGATCAGTTCAAGGACAAGACGCCGGGAATCAAACACGTCATCGTCCTCAACGGCGAGCTGGCGGGAGCGGTCGACTACGAGCAGTTGATCGCTTCTCACGCTCCGCTGCCCCGGCCCGCGCGCGAGTGGAGTGAGGACGACATGTTCAATCTCTGCTACACCGGCGGGACGACCGGGCTGCCCAAGGGCGTGATGCTGAGCCAGCGAAACGTAGTCTCGAACGCCCAGCATGCCATCCTCACGTTCGGGTTCGGCGAGCGGGACGTCTGGCTGCACGTGGCACCGATGTTTCACCTTGCCGATGCGTGGGCCTGCTATGCGCTGACCATGGTTGGCGGGGCCCACACCTTCCTCGGGGCATTCGCCCCCCAGGCCTGCCTCGAGGTCATCGAGCACACGAAGGTGACGAAGACGATCCTGGTGCCGACGATGATCAACTTCCTGGTGAACTTCCCCGGGCTCGCGAACTACGACACGTCGAGCCTAAACCTGATGCTCTTTGGCGCATCGCCGATGCCGGTCGACCGGCTGGTCGCGGCGAAGAACGCCCTCGGGCCGAAGCTCTGCCAGGCCTATGGGATGACCGAGACATCCCCGTTGCTCACGGCGATGAAGATGGACTGGACCAAGTACGAAGGGACCGAGGCCGAGTTGCGGCGCCTGGGCAGTTGCGGCCGGCAGGTCTCCGGGGTCGATGTGCGCGTGGTGGACGAGGAGACCGGCGAGGATGTGAAACCGGGCGAGGTCGGCGAGATTATTGCCCGGGGCCCGAACGTGATGCTGGGATACTGGAACCGCCCCGAGGAGACCGCGACCGCGCTGCGGGGCGGCTACATGCACACCGGGGACCTCGCGACGGTGGACGAGGAGAACTTCGTCTTCATCGTCGACCGGGCGAAGGACATGATCATCTCCGGCGGCGAGAACGTGTACTCGACCGAGGTCGAAAACGCCCTCTACGACCACCCGGACGTACTTGAGGCAGCCGTGATCGGTGTCCCCGACGACCGCTGGGGCGAGGCGGTGCTGGCGGTGGTCGTGCCGAAGGAAGGGACGAACCCGACCGAGCACGACATCATCGAGCACTGCCGCGGGCTCATCGCCGGATACAAGTGTCCCAAGCAGGTAGTCTTCCAGAGCACGCCCCTGCCCAAGAGCGGGCCGGGGAAGATCCTGAAGACCGAACTGCGGAAGCCGTATTGGGCCGGCAAGGCAAAGCAGGTCAATTAGCGCGCCGGGCGGGTGGCCGGGGCCATCCCTTGCCGGCCACCCGCCGCCACTGACGGGTAGGAGCGGCGGCCCTACACTCGATTGGTGAATGTCGAGGCGCTGCCCTACACCCTCCTCCTCATCCTCGTCGAACTCGCCATCGGAAGCCTCTGGATAACGCTCGGGAGCGACCTGCGCGGGGGCGTGACGCGCGGCTTCGTGATGACGATGGCGCTCTGCATTGCTATCACCGCCGGGCTCGCCTACTGGACCGCGGGCGCGATTGCCCTCGATAACGAGGTGGATGGCTACCGCCTCGACGCCAGCACGTTTCCGGAGATGAAGCGGGCGCTGATGGTGGTGATCATCACGAGCGCGGCCTACATGTTTTGCGTGTTCATGGGCTGGGACCCGGTGGGGCGGCTGTTCGGTATCGCGGGCTCGGTCGCGGGCGTGCTGACCGTCGCCTTGCTGGCGGCGATGGTGGCTCCACCGACGTGGGGCTTCCCGGCCGCGCTGATCGGTTTGATCGGGGGGACGCTGGCCCTGGGGGCGGTCTCGGTGGCGATGGTTTGGGGCCACTGGTACCTCACCGAAGGAGCGCTGCCGTCATGGCCGCTGCGAGACCTGGCAGTGGTGCTGCTGGCTGCCCTGGCGTTCCAGGTGGTGGTGCTTGCGGTGAACCTCGCGGTGCCCGTGCGCGAGACTCCAACGCCCGCGAACCCCGTCGATGTGGGCATCTTCGGCAACCCGGCGCTCTACCTCCGGGTGGCGGTCGGCCTGGTATTCCCGATCATCCTCGGGGTGCTCTCGTACAAGACGACGCAGATCAAGGCGATGCAGAGCGCGACGGGGCTCCTCTACATCGCGATGGGCGCGGTGTTCGTCGGCGAAGTGCTGGCGAAGGGGCTGATGTTCCTGACCGGGCGGCCGGTCTAAGGCATCCGGGTCCCGGAGTGCCCCATCGCCCGAGCGGCAGGTCTGGGCGCCGGGATTGCCAGTGCGCGGCCGTGCCGGGGACGAGTCGCTCCACGCAGGGCACCAACAGCCTTGGTATGTTCGCCCGCCACTCGCTACCATTCCTGCGCGTACGCGTGACGCGAGAGGAGGAGGAGATGCACCGAGAGAACGCCTGGGACATCCTCCTCGAATACTCGCAGGAGGAGCGGACGCGGAAGCATGGCATCGCCGTGGAAGCGACCATGCAGGCCTATGCCCGGCTTCTCCACGAAGACGAGGAGAAGTGGGGCATCACCGGTTTGCTGCACGACTTCGACTGGGAGATCCACCCGACGGAGGACCTGCACCCGAAGGAAGGTTCGAAGCTGCTGGCGGCGCGGGGCGTCCCGGAAGACATCCGCTATGCCATTCTCTGCCACGCGCCGTTCCTGGGGATGGAGTACACGTCGCAGATGGACCGGGCGATCTATGCCTGCGACGAACTGAGCGGATTCGTCATCGCCTGTACGCTGGTGAAGCCAGACAAATCCCTCTCATCGATCGAGCCGGCATCGGTGCGGAAGAAGATGAAGGACAAGGCGTTTGCCCGGACGGTCCGCCGCGAGGACCTCATCAACGGCGCCCGCGACCTGGGCGTCGAATTGGACGAACACATCCGGTTCGTGGCGGAAGCGCTGAAGCCGGTGGCAGACCAGCTGGGAGTGAACCCGTGAGAAATGAACAGGTCCCGGATCGCAACATCGCGATGGAACTCGTGCGGACAACCGAGGCGGCAGCCCTTGCGGCCGCGCGCTGGGTGGGCCGTGGCGACTAGCACGCCGCCGACGGTGCCGCGGTGGCGGCACTGCGGATGATGCTCGACACGGTGGACATGGACGGGATCGTCGTCATCGGGGAAGGCGAAAAGGACGAGGCGCCGATGCTCTACAACGGCGAGCGCGTCGGCAACGGGCGCGGGCCCCAGGTGGACGTGGCCGTCGACCCGCTGGAGGGCACGCGCCTGACGGCGATGGGGCGGCCCGGCGCGGTTGCAGTCATCGCGTGTTCGCCGCGCGGGACGATGTACAACCCCTACGACATCTTCTACATGGAGAAGATCGCCGTTGGGCCCGCGGCACGCGGGATGATCGACCTGAACGCGCCGGTGGCCTGGAACATCGCCCAGGTGGCCCGGGCGAAGGGGATCGCTGTGGAGGAGGTGACCGTCATCATCCTCGACCGGGACCGCAATACCGAGATCGCCGACCAGGTGCGGGCCGCGGGCGCGCGCATCAAGTTCATCACCGACGGCGACGCGCCCGCGGCGGTCTCGGCGGCGATCCCGGGCTCGGGCGTCGACATGATGCTGGGCATCGGTGGGTCGACCGAGGGCGTGATCGCCGCGGTGGCGCTGAAGTGCGTGGGCGGCGACTTCCAGGGACGGCTCTGGCCCCGGCACGACGACGACCGCGAACTCGCCGCCAGGCGGGGGCTGGATGTGAACCAGGTGCTTCTGCTGGAGAACCTGGTACGCGGAGACGACTGCATGTTCGCGGCCAGCGGTGTGACCACCGGCGAACTCTTGCGGGGCGTGGAATACGTGGCCGGCGGCGCGGTCAGTGAATCGCTGGTCATGCGGTCGCGGTCCGGGACCGTGCGCCGCATCCGGACCGAGCACCACTGGCGGAAGTTGCAGGGCATCAACGCGACCGTGAACTGACGGTGACGGCACCACCGGACCTCGCGTTCATGGAGGACGGGGCGGATGGGGCGAAGGCTACCCTGGTGCTCGCCCACGGGGCCGGCGCGCCCATGGACTCACCATTCATGAACTGGTGGGCCGCGGCCCTGGCCGTGCGGGGCCTCCACGTGGTCCGGTTTGAGTTCCCGTACATGCGCCAGCGGCGTGCGAGCGGTGGCAGGCGTCCGCCGGACCGGGAGCCCGTCCTGCTCGAAACGTGGCGTGCGGCCGCCGGGGCGTGGCCTGGGGCGGCCGTCGGTGGGAAGTCGATGGGCGGGCGAATCGCAAGCATGATCGCCGACGAAGCCGGGGCGAGCGCGCTGGTCTGTCTCGGCTACCCGTTTCATGCGCCGGGCCGGCCAGAAACGCCGCGCATAGCGCACCTGAGGGACTTGGCGACGCCGGCGCTCATCGTCCAGGGGACGAACGACCCCTTCGGGCGCCGCGAAGAGATTGAGAGCTACGAGTTGGCGCCAGGGATCTCCTTCGCGTGGGTGGAGGGCGGCAACCACGACCTTGAACGGCGAGGTGAAGCCCGGGAAGCTGCATGGCTGGCGAGCGTGGAGCCCGTCGCGCGGTTCGTGATCGAGCGGACGGCGGAAGCTACGGCGTGAAAAGTTTGCCCGCGCGTTAGCGTGCGACGTGGCAGACTGTGGCGGTGAACGGGACGAAGCTGGTGCTTATCATGGTCGGCGGCGCAGTCCTGATCGTGCTGTTCTTCCAGGGTCTGAACCAGTTCAGCTAGGGCTCGTCTGCAGGGGGTGGCCCGTCAAAAGTTACAGACCGTTTACACGCAACTCCCACGCCCCGGGGCGCAATTCGTTGACCCTACTTCTACGCGGTTCCTACACTGCCGATTGATGAGGAGAAAATTCATGGAGCGAATTCCGATCCGGCGGCTGGCGCTCGTTGCAGTGCTCGGCGCCCTGACCCTTATCCCGGCGGCTGTTGCGAGCGCAGGCAGCACGACGGGCAACCGGCAGGAGCTGACCGTGGGCCGAGGCTTCGATTACGTCGCCGTCCTCCCCGCCCTGCTCCCCAATAGCAAGGAAAACACCAGCTCGATTGCCCAGAACAATGGGAGCGCCCCCGCCACCATTGTGATGGACATCTACACGCCGCAGGGCGTGCAGATTCCGTCGGCCACCGTGGTGTACGCCAACGTGCCGCCGGGAGGGACGCGTGTGTTCGCCCAGGCGATCAACACGGGGCTCACCCCGGGCTTCCGGGGTGTCGGCGTGATTTCCAGCGACCAGCCGATTAACGCGCTGCTGTCGCGGGACATCACCTCGAACACGTTCGTGAAGTCCTACTCGATCCACAACGCCTACCCCACGGGCGGCACGAAGGTGACCCTGCCCTACGTCGCCAATGCGCTTTCGGCCACGTACAACACGCGCTTCGCGATCGCCAACACGGGCACGTCGGAAGCGTGCGTGACGATCCTGTACTCGTTCCCGGGTGGCGCGAAGGCGCCAGTCTCGGACGCGGGTTCGGGCTCGGCGGCTTGCGCCGGCGGCGGCTACCGCATCCCCGTCGGCGGGCAGATCAGCTTCGCGCCCACGGCGGTCGATGGAGCCATCCCGATGCCCGCCAGCACGGCGAACTCGATCATGGCGGCAACCGTGAGCACGACGAGTTCGACCATCACGGTGGGCGTCGATGCGTACTTGAGCAGCGGCCTCCGCAAGCTCGCCTCGTACGACGGTTTCGTGGTTGAAGGCGGCACCAGCGACCTCGGGACGACCATCTCGATGCCCCTGGCGGCCAAGATCAGCGGGTTCTATACCCAGTACCTGCTGTCGAACCCGAACAACACGGCCGCAACCGCGACGATCAACTACGCGGGCAATACCGGGAACTACAGCGTGACGCTGAACATCCCGGCGAACGGCACCGCCAGCCATAGCGTCTATGAGGCAACCGGTGGGATCCCCGAGGGCTTTGTCGGCGCGGCGACCATCACCAGCGATCAACCGCTGGCGGCGGTGCTCTTCCGCTCCAAGATGACCTCTCCCGGCAGCTTCGTCGATACGGACCTTTACACGGCCGTGAACGGCGTGCCGACCTCGCGGGCGACGACGACCGCGAAGCTCCCGCTCATCTTCCGCCGGGCGTACCGGTCGGGGAGCCTGAGCGGGTATAACACGTGGGTGAGTGTGAGCGTGGCCAACGGCGGGACGGCGAATGTCACCATCACCGCCATCAACGACACGTCGAACACGGCCCCGGGCTGCAACGCCCCGGCGACGTACAACACGACCAAGACCATCACGGGCTCGTTCATCTTCTACCAGAACGCAGACGCGGATAACGGCTTCGGCCAGAACCCGGCCTGCTTCTGGGGCGGCATGACGATCACGAGCGATCAACCGATCATCGCGATCGCGAACGCCACGAACGACCTGAACCAGGGCGACAACGACGGTCTCTACAACGGCTTCGGCAACTAGAGACGGCAAGACGACCTGCGAAAAGGCGCCCACTTCGGTGGGCGCCTTTCTTCTTGTCGACAACTGGCACGCTCGGGAACTCGACCTAGGATAGGCGCATGTCGATCGCCTACGGCGGCATCATCGCGTTCCTGTTTCGCGGCGTGAACCTGGCAGTGGCGCTTGGGATCGTGCTGTTCTGCACGAACCAGATGGGGGCGAGCAACTACGGCGCGTTCGTGCTGGGGCTGACCGTCGTCGGCTTCGTGAACGCGGCGACCGGCGGTCTGACGGCCGCAACGGCCTACCAGGTATCGAACCAGCGGCAGCCGCCACCCGTGGCACTCCTCAACGGCGGGATCCTGAGCACGACGCTCGGGGCGCTGGCGATCGGCGCCGGCCTCTTCGCGGGGCAGGTGCTGGCGGGCGACGCGGGACGCGAGTCGCTGGCGATTGGCGCCGCCTGCGCGGCGGTGATCATGAACAGCGTGGTCGCGGGCACGTTCTTGGGCCGCGAGTCGCTCATTCGGTACAACCTCGCGCTTGTGTGTCCGCCGTTGTTCGCGCTGATTGCGATCGCGGCCGCGTTCCTCTGGAGCGACACCAGGACCCCGGCGGTCGCGCTGGAGATGTACGCCCTCGGGCAATGGCTGGCTGTCGCGACGCTGGTGGTGACGGGCGGCGTGGTGCTGCGGGGCAGCATCTCGCTGGATGGAGCGCTGATCGGCCGAATCGGCAAGTTCGCGCTGGTAGCGGGCATGGCAAGCGGCATCTCGTATCTGAACTACCGCGCCGACCTGTTCCTGGTCCGGCACTTTGAGGGACGGGAGGGGGTGGCCGTCTACTCGATCGCGGTGAATATGGCCGAATCGGTCTGGCAGGTAAGCGGTTCGCTGGCGCTGGCCGCCTATGCCCGGGTGGGGTCGCTGTCGCGATCCGAAGCGGTCGAGCTCACGACGCGGGTGATGCGGCACACGGTGCTCCTGTTGGGTGTCATCTGCGTTGGGCTATTCGTGTTTGCCGGCGTGCTGGAGGCTGTGTTCCCGGCCGACTATGGCGGCATGGCCACGGCCCTGCGGTTCATCCTGCCGGGTGTGCTGCTGTACGGGCTGGCGCAGTCCTACGCGGGTTTCTACACGTATCAGCGGGGAATGCCCTGGGTGTCTTCGGTGGTGGCTGGCGCGGGACTGGCGATCGACCTGGTGCTGGCGTCGTTACTCATCCCGGCGATGGGGGTGAACGGGGCGGCCCTCGCGAGCGCGATCGCCTACAGCCTCGCCATCCTGGGTGGGCTGGTGGTGTTTGCCCGCTCGGAGCACCTCGGGGCGCGCGACATCTTCCAGTTCGGTCCCGCCGAAGTGCAGGACTACCGGACCCTTGCGCGCCGGCTGCGCGGGATCCTCGCGCGAACGTGAGCCCCGGCCCACATCTGCCGGTCCCGCCGCGGGGGGTGTGAACCGCGCCACAGACCGGGACCGATGCGGGGCTCCCGCGGCCGGGAAGGGGAACAAAGGGGGCCGCGGTGAAGTCTTGATCCGTGACTTCACTTGAAAGGGGAGCAACCGTGAACTACAGACGATTGCTCGGGGGCGGGATTCTCGGGGCGGCCGTTGCCGCGATCACCGTTATCAGCGCGGTAGCCGCGTTCGACGGAAACACTGGAACTGGCGAAGACGGCCGCGTTGACCCTGGAGCGGACGATTCACAGGCGGTGCAGCGCGACATGCGCCGGGATTTGGCCCGGCGTCTCGGCGTCGACGTCGAGTCGGTGTCCATCCAGTCGTTCGATACGGTGACGTGGCCGGATGGCTGCATGGGCGTGCATTACGCCTACGCAACGTGCCTGGCGGCGCTCACGGACGGCTTCGTGGCGATCCTCGCTGACGGCGAGGGCCAGACCTACGTCTACCACGGGTCGCGCCTCGATTTCGTGGCTGTGTCGTTCCTGGATACGGACGAGGCCATGATCGGTGAGCCGGTGAGCGACGAGCCAGAGGGGCCGGGCGGCCGCGTGGCCGACCCCCGGTGGGCCGTCCAGCAGCACCTCGCGGGCGCGCTCGGCATCGCGTTCGAGGACGTGGCGGTGGAATCGTTCGAAGCCGTGCAGTGGCCAGATGGATGCCGGGGTGTGTACTTCCATGACACGCTCTGCACGCTGGCAGCCGTCGACGGCTGGCGCGCGACGGCGACAGTACCCGGGAGCGACCGGGTGTACCTGTACCACGGGCAGTCAGTGGATGCGGAACTCGTCCCGGAGGGCGATTACTTCACCGCTGTCTGGGAACTCGACCCGGCCGGATACCGGCTGGGCGAGCCGCTGATGGTTGGTGGCTAAGGCAGCAGCCGGGCAGACCAGAGCAACGGCGGGGATCGGTTTGGCGGTCCCCGCCTTCGTTTGTGCGGTGCTTACTTGGGTGGCGGGAGCCTGCCGTGAAACTCAGCCGCCCGACAGACGGCCAGTGCGGGAGGCCTCCGCCGGCTCTGTGTGAGCGACGGGGCAGAGAAGCGGGTCGGGGCGGGGCAGCGGGATGGGGAGGCCCGTTTCGGGGTCGGTGAGGATCATCATCGGCACGCCAAACACGCGCTCGAGTCCGGCGGGCTCGAAGACTTTCAGCGGCGGCCCATCGAACTCAATGCGGCCGGCACGCATGGCGATCACCCGGTCCGAGAAGCGGGCGGCGAGGACAAGGTCGTGATGGACAGCGACGACAGTCATGCCCTGATGGTTCAGGCGCCGCAGGAGGTGCATGACTTCCACCTGGTGGGAAATATCGAGAAAGCTGGTTGGCTCATCGAGCAAGAGGACACGCGGTTGTTGCGCGAGGGCGAGCGCGATCCAGGCGCGCTGACGCTCGCCGCCGGACAGACTACCGAGGGGACGCGAGGCGAATTGAGCGGTGTCGGCGGCGTGCATCGCCCACTCGACTGCTTCGATATCGGCCCTGGTAACACGCTGGAGGATGCCCTGGTGGGGGTAGCGGCCCCGGAAGACAAGTTCGCGGACGGTAAGGTCGGAGCCCGCATCGGGAGACTGCGTGAGGATGGCGAGGTTGCGCGCGACCTGGCGGGCGCTCATCTCCCGGATATCGGTGCCATTGAGCAATACGCGCCCGGTGGATGGCTTCTGAAGGCGGGACATTCCGCGGAGCAAGGTGCTCTTGCCGCTCCCGTTGGGGCCGACAATGGCGACCATTTCGCCCGGTTCGACCGCGAACGACACGCCATCGACCGCGATGCGGCCGTTGTACCCGAGGTGCACGTCCTCCACGGTGAGTCTCATTCGCGGAATCTCACGAGGTAGAGGAGGAACGGGGCGCCGATGCCAGCAGTGATGATGCCCATGGGCACCTCGGACGGGCTGATGACGAGCCGGGCAGCCAGGTCGGCGCTGGAGACGAGGATGGCGCCGTAGAGTGCCGCAACGGGGATGAGGGCGCGGTTGTCGTTGCCCACCGAGTAACGCGCCAGGTGAGGGCACACGAGGCCGACAAAACTGACAAGCCCGGCCGCGGAGACGGCGGCAGCCGTGAGGATGCCCACGACGGCAAGGACAACAAGCCGGGTGCGGTCGGTGAGCACCCCGAGGCCGGCCGCGACATCATCGCCGAGGGCCAGCACGTTGAGGCGTCCGGCCAGAAGGAACGCGCCGAGGAGGCCCGGTACCGCATACGGGAGCATGGCGCGGAAGTCGCGCCACTCCGAGCCGTACATACCGCCGGCGAGGAAGCCCAGGCTGGTCTGGAGGAAGGTCCGGGAGCTTGCAAGGAGGCCGACGATGGCGGCCCCAAAGAAGGCGGAGAGCGCAACGCCCGCGAGCGCAAGCCTCACAGGCGAAACGGCCCCGCGCCAGGCAATGATGTAGAGGATCGCCGCACCCACCAGGCCGCCGCCAGCGCAGGCCGCCGCGATGCCCCACTGGGGTACCTGCGGGTCGATGACGATGACGGTGGCGCTTGCGAGGCCCGCCGCCGCCGTCACCCCGAGGATCGTTGGGTCGGCGAGAGGGTTGCGGGTGACACCCTGGAGGAGCGCCCCGGCCGTGGCGAGGCACGCGCCCACGAGCATGGCGTCGACAACCCGGGGAAACCGGATCTGCCACACCACATTGCGCGCGAAGACATCGGACTCGGACGTGAGGCCCGACCATGCCTGGCCAAACGAGAGCGACACGGCCCCATACATGAGACTGGTGAACGCGACGGCACAGAGGACGATGGCCCCGAGTGCCAGGACGAAAGCCGGACGGTTGAAGGAACGGAAAGCGGAGCGCCGTGCGAGCGCTCCGCTTTCCCGTGCGGGTTGGGCGGCCATTCCGGTCATGGTAACCGCTGTCCTTCTGTCCGGCGTCCCCGGACTAGTTGGTCGACGCCTTGACAGCGTCGGCGACGACCTTGAAGGCTTCGGCGATGCGCGGGCCTGGTGCCTGGAGGAAGAGCTGGACCTCCGCATCGACCACGTGGTTCGAGGTCACGGCCTTGAGGCCCTTGAACGGCGGGATCTGCGGGATGAGGGTGGCCAGGCGTGGGGCCGGCTTTGGGGCGGGCGTGATCGCGAAGATGAAGTCCGGGTTGAACTCGACCATCTTTTCCGGAGCAAGGACGGTGTAGCCGGGGAAGGGGCCAGAGTCCGGCTGACTTGCCGCCGGGTTGGTGATACCGAGCTGGGCGAGGATGTCGCCCGCGAAGCTGGCGTCCTTTGCCGCGTAGAGCGTGTTATCCCTATCGGCGATGAGCGCGACGGCCGAAACCTGCTTGCCGGCGATCGCCGCCTTCGCGTCGTCCCGGGCCTTCGTGATGTCGGCGATTGCCTTGTTCGCGGTCTCCTCCGAATCGAGGACCTGGCCCATGAGCTTCAGGCCGTCGAGCACCTTCTGGTAGCTATCGGCGCCCGCGAAGATCACGGGGACGGAGAGCTGCTCGATGGGTTGGCGGAGATTCGGTTGCGCGTGGATGACCGAGTCGGCGACCACGAGGTCCGGCTTGAGCGCGAGGATCGCCTCGAAGTTAGGCTGGTAGGCGGTCCCGATGTCCTTGGCGGCTTTGGCGGCTTCGGGGAAGTCGACGGAAGAGCTGCGGCCGACAATCGTTCCGCCGACGGCATACACCAGCTCCACGGCGGTGGGGCTGATGGCCACGATGGTCGCCGGCTTCGCCTTGATTTCGACGCTGCGGCCGAGCAGGTCGGTGACGGTGACCGGATAGGCGGAGGCCGGAGACGGAGACACAGCCGCCGTTGCCGACGAGGCGGGCGTCCCGCTTTCGGCCGTCGGGGTGGGCTCCTGGTCGTCATCGTCGCCGCCACAGGCGACTGCAACGAGCATCGCCACGATGGCCATGGCCGGGATGAGAAGCCGGGCGCGGCCGAGGAATAAAGCTCTCATTCTTATCAAGGTTCCCTTTCCTTCTGTGAACCGTGAGGTTTGGGCTAGTATATCGCTGATCGCGCTTCCGTCACGCGGGTGGGCGCGCACTCACAAGATTGAGGGAATTGCGGTGGAAAACGCGGTCTACTACGTGCCGGTCCTGACGACCGTCCTGTCGGCGCTCTTCGCGACGGTGGTGCTGAGGCGCTGGCGGCAGAAGGAGGATGCGCCGCACCTGCTCTGGTGGGGCGCGGGCATCGTGCTCTTCGGCGTGGGCACGTTCATGGAGGGCTGGACAGCGGTTTTTGGCTGGAACGAAGCGGTGTTCCGCTCGTGGTACATCTCGGGGGCACTCCTGGGCGGGGCACCGCTGGCGCAGGGCACCGTGTATCTGCTCGTAGAGCGAAAGACGGCCGACCGGATGGCGGGCGCCCTGGTGGCGTACGTTGTGCTGGCTTCGATCTTCGTGGTGCTTACGCCGCTCGACCGGTCGCTCGCCGAAGACAAGAAACTGACCGGAGCAGTCATCGAGTGGACCTGGGTGCGCGCATTTAGCCCGCTGGTGAACACGTACGCGTTCATCTTCCTGGTCGGTGGCGCGGTGGCATCGGCCGTGCGGTACCGGCGAGGGGGCGATTCGACACGGACGGTGGCGAACATCCTCATCGCCGTCGGGGCGATCCTCCCGGGTATCGGAGGCAGCTTCACCCGGGCCGGCTACACCGAGGTCCTTTACGTTACCGAGTTCGCCGGCATCATCCTCATCTTCATCGGTTACAACTTCAGCACCCGTGGCAGGTGGGCCGGCGAGCAGGCGGAAGGCGATGCACGCCCGGCCGCAGTGGCCGCGGGCTAGGCTCACTGCGCGCGCGGGACGGCCATGGCACGATGGTTGGCGAAATCCCAGCCAACGAGGCCCCACGTGTCCCACCCGCAACAGATGCCGCAACTCCCAGGGTCGCCAAAGGAACTGGAGGGTGTTGAGCAGGCGCTCCTCGCCCTTTCCTACGGCGTCCACGTCATCGGCTCACGGAGCAGCGACGGCAGGCTCAATGCGATGCTGGCGGACTGGGTGATGCAGGTGTCGTTCAAACCTCGCCTCATCGCGGTGGCGATCGAGAACGATGCCCGGACCCTCCGCTTCATCCGGGAAACGAACGCATTCACGGTGAACCTGTTGCACGAGAGGGATGGGCTGGAGATCGCCCGGAAAGTGGTCATGCCCTCGGAGGGGAGCAAGGTCCGCGGGCGCTCGGAAGAGGCGGCGGCACAGGTCATCGACAAGCTGGCAGAAGTCCCCTACGGATTGCACGAGAACGGTTGTCCCGTCCTGGACCAGGCGCTCGGATGGATCGCCTGCCAGGCGGAGCAGTTCATCACGGCAGGCGACCACACGATCGTCGTGGGGCGCTGTCTCGAGGGTGAACGCCTGCGGCCGGGCGAGATGCTGATCGAGCGCGACCTCGGGTGGGAGTACGGCGGGTAGACGGGACCGGAGGCCGAACCCGGGACTTTTCGAACGGCCTCGAAGCGGGCACACTCGGCGGGTGGCACGCATCGACTACGACCGGGTGGCCGCTACCTACGCCCGCGGACGCGGCCTGACCGAGGACGGTCTGGCGGCCTGGCGGGATGCCGTCCGGCCCTACCTCGACCATCTCGGCCTTCCCGTGGTGGACATTGGCAGCGGGACGGGCCAGTTCGCCAGCCTGTTCCCGCGGTGGTCCGACGTGCAAGTAATCGGCGTGGAACCTTCCGAAGGGATGCGCCATAAGGCCATCGCAGCCACCAGCGACCAGCGGGTGCGGTACCTGCCCGGTGACGCCGAACATCTGCCACTCGGGGACAACTCCTGTGGCGCGGCGTGGATTTCCACGGTGATCCACCACGTCCCGAACCTGGAGGCGGCGGCACGGGAGATCCGGCGAGTGGTCGGGCCGGGCGGGCCGGTCCTCATCCGGAGCGCGTTTCCGGGCCGGACCACGCGAATCACGCTGTTCCGCTTCTTCCCCGAGGCAGTGGCGGTGGTCGATTCGTTCCCCAGCATCGAGCAGGTCGACCGTGCGTTCAGGACCGCTGGATTCCGGCTCGAGAAAGTGGAGTCGGTCCCGCAGGTAAGCGTGGGGAGCCTGGCAGAGTTCCGCGAGCGGGCGACGTTGCGGGCCGACACGACGCTGCTGGGCATCCCGGACGAGGCCTTCGAAGCAGGACTCGCGCGGATCGACGATGCCATCTCCGGCGGCCAGGACAGCGGACCGCTGGTGGACTACCTGGACCTTCTGGTGCTGCGCTAGGCGTCAGCCCGGGACGTAGGCCACGGAGAGCAACCAGAGCGGCCGGTACCCGGCGGAAAGCCCGTTGTTCATCGAGCGGACGTTGGTCACCCCATAGGTGTAGATGGGCCATCGCCCGTGCTCGCGAATCCAGCGGGTGGCGTGGAGTGTGAGGGTGGTGGCCAGGCCGAGCCCACGGTGTGCGCGAGCGACATCCAGCCCGATTTCGTCGATGCCCGGGTACTGATCCCAGACACCGGCAACGCCTGCGATCGCCCCGTCCGGGGCGTGGGCGGCGAACACGATGCGGATGGAAGCGATCTTCGCGTCCTCCCCGGGTTCGGCCAGGGCGTTTTCGAACTCCCGACCGGGGCGGAGGCGCTGCTGGTCGGCGAGCGGGAGTTCGGCAATGCGGTAGCCGGGGGGCAGATCCCGGGGCGGCAAGTCTTCAGCCAGCACCATGCCTTCGGAGGGGCTGTGGGAACGCGCGGCGTCGTACCCAAGTCCACGGGCATGCGCAGTCATGCCTTCGAGGAATGACGGCAAGAAGATACGGAAGTGAGCTTCGAGCGGTTGTTCGCGCGCCCAGTCAGCGAGGCGCGCGTCCTTCACCGAAAGCACGGAACCGGTGCCGCAGGTGGCCACGACCGCCAACTGGTGTTCGCGGGAGCCGGCAGGCCGCTCGACGATCGTGAGTGTGTTTGATTCGAAGGCAGATGGATCGCATCCGAGCTGGGCTGCGAAGGCTGCCTTGAAGGCGGCGGCAGACTCCGCGAAGAGCGGGCCGGGCATTCAGTCCGTCCGCGTGCGGGCCAAGCGCCGCGCAGCCCGGACGGCCGAGGCTACCGGAGCGACACGACAGGCGGGGCCGGCCTGGTAGGACGGGCCGCCGGCGGGTGCCGGGTGGCAGGTGGGGGGCTCTCCGCGGGTGCCGGTCACCGGGGCCATCACTCGGAGAAGAGTTGTGCGAGGTCCAGCTCGAAACCGGCCTCAGGGAAGCCGGCGTCAACGCTGGAAAGAACGCTCGAACCACCGTAGGTGTGTGCGTCGCCGCCGGGTCGATGAACGGTCTCGGTGCGGTTTCGCGGACGGACGATCCAGACGCGCTCTGCGCCGGCGTCGAAGTATTCCTCGACCTTTCGGGCGACGTCGGCTTCGCGGTCTTCGGGCGACATGACCTCGATGGCGAGGGTGGGGGCGCCCGGGACGAAGCCGTCAGGAGGAAGGTCGGGAAGCCGCGAGGCGCTCAAGAACGAAACGTCCGGTGCGCGAACGGAGTCAGGGGCGGTCGCTGTGCGGTGCCCCAGCTCCACATGAACTTCACCAAGACGGTGTTCATCAACGAACAGGCTCAGCGACTTCACCAGCCGCCCGGCCAGGCGTGCGGGCAATCGTCCAACGGGCATTTCTTCGACCACCCTCCCTTCGACGAGCTCCGTGCGCCCGCCGTGGGGAGGCTCGGGGAGTTCCCAGAACTCCTCG
>JAHDWR010000036.1:11240-19402 GCA_023382755.1 Dehalococcoidia bacterium | reverse complement strand
CGCTCACGAGCGGGTTCGGCCAGTCCATCACGATACAGACGGGCGACGGCCTGGTGGTGGTCGATGTGAGCGGCGTAGCGCACGGCGAAGCGGTGGCCGGCGCGTTGCGCGGTTGGAGCGCGGAGCCGGTGCGGCGCGTGGTGTATACCCACGGCCACTTCGACCACGTGGGCGGCATGGCAGCCTTCGATGCAGACGCGCAGACTCGCGGATACGAGCGGCCACACGTCATCGCGCACGAAAATGTGCCGAAGCGATTCGACCGGTACACGCGCACCTCGGGCTACAACGCGGTCATCAACGCCCGGCAGTTCGGCGCGCGGCCGCTATCGCTCGACGGGAGATCGCAGTGGGAACGCTGGCGCCAGCCCGACGAGACGTACACGGAGTCGATGACGTTCGAACAGGGCGGCGTGACCTTCGAGCTGCGCCACGGCAAGGGCGAGACCGACGACCACACGTGGGTGTGGGTGCCATCGTTGAAGCTGATCTGCGCCGGCGACTTCTTCATCTGGCGGACGCCGAACGCGGGCAACCCGCAGAAGGTGCAGCGCTACCCGGAGGAGTGGGCGGTGGCGTTGCGCGCCATGGCGGCGATGGGCGCAGAGGTGTTCGTGCCGAGCCACGGGTTCCCCATCTACGGGAACGCGCGGATCCAGCAGGCACTCGGCGAGGCGGCGGAGCTTCTCGAGACACTCGTGGCGCAGACGATGGAGTTGCTGAACCGGGGAGTACGGCTCGATGAGGTCATTCACACGGTGAAGGCGCCCGGGGAGCTGCTGCGGCGGCCGTACCTGGAGCCGTTGTACGACGAGCCTGAGTTCATCGTCCGGAACGTGTGGCGGATGTACGGCGGCTGGTGGGACGGGAACCCGGCGAACGTGAAGCCGGCGCGGGAGGCGGAAGTTGCCGGGGAATTGGCCCGGCTCTCGGGCGGCGCCGCGGTGCTTGCGGCGAGGGCGCGCGAGTTGGCCTCGCAAGGCGACCTGCGCCTGGCGTGCCACCTGGCGGAACTCGCCGGGCTGGCTGCGCCGGACGATGCGGACGTGCGGGCCGCGCGGGCGGAGGTGTACAACGCGCGGGCGGAGTCGGAGCAGTCGTTGATGTCTCGGGGGATTTACCGGGCGGCGGCGCGGGACAGCGAGGCCCCTGCATAGGGCGGGAACCGGGAGTTGGAGGGCGGGCGGCGGCAATGGGCTCTCGGCCGGCCACCGGCGGCAGATGCCACTCGCCGCAGTTGCCGTCTTGATGCACCGACCGGCGGCGCTTCTAATCGGGATATGGACTCAGCGCATGAAGACGGTCATGGTCATTCACATGTCAGGTCACTGGATCTATCGACCCGGGACGGCGTGCGCGCCCTCAAAGTCGGGGTCGCGGGCCTTGGAATAACGACCGCATTTCAGGTTATTTTGCTGGTATTGAGCGGTTCCGTTGCGCTCCTGGGTGACACCCTCCATAACGGCGTCGACGTGGCGGGGACAGCGATCGTGTGGCTGGCGTTCATTGTCACGAAGCGGCAGCGGACGGCGCACTTCGGTTACGGATACCACCGGTTGGAGGATCTCGCCGGGCTTGCCGTTGTTGGGTTGATCGCAGCCAGCGCGCTTCTCGTCATCTTCGAGTCGGTGCGCGCCTTCGGGGAAACGCCGGACCTCCATCGGCCGTGGCTGGTGCTGATTGCCGGGATTGTCGGGTTCGCCGGTAACGAGGCGGTCGCGCAATACAAGCTTCGCGTTGGCAAACGTATCGGGAGTTCCGCGCTCGTTGCCGACGGGCAGCATTCTCGCGCCGACGGGTTCACTTCGCTCGGGGTTGTGGCGGCAGCGATCGGGATCATGGTCGATCAGCCGCGAATCGACGCTGCCGTGGGCCTTGGCATCGGCGTGCTGATCGGGTGGGCGGCATACGAATCTGGCCGGGAAGTGATCCTCCGGCTCCTCGATCACGGGGACCCCGGGATCCGTCACGAACTGGAGCATGCGGCGGAGGAAGTCGGAGGTTTCGATCACATCAATGACATTCGCCTCCGTCACTCCGGGCGCACCGTCCACCTCGTCGCGCATGTGTGCATGCCCGCGAGCTACAGCCTGATCCAGGCGCACGATGTCGGCGAAGACCTGCGACAGGCCTGGCTGCACGTGCTCCCGCCCGGGTCGATCGTTGACGTCCATGCCGACCCGTTCGACGCGGAAGTGGGCTCGCCTCACACGGAGGAGACCGCACACTCCCACTGAATCCGTCACCCGGACCGGCTGTTCTGGGAACCGGGACCGGGCGGGCGGTGTAGAACATCCACGTGAGCCCGGAACGGGACGACGCTGAGCTGGTTACCGAGGCGCAGGCGGGTGATACCACCGCGTTCGGCGAGTTGGTGCGGCGCTACCAGGAGGTGGCCTTTCGCACAGCCTACCTGGTGGTGCGCGACGCGGCGGCCGCCGAGGACGTGACGCAGGAGGCCTTCGTGCGGGCGTACCGGGCCATCGAGAGCTTCCGGGCGGGCGACCCGTTCCGGCCGTGGGTGCTCCGCATCGTCACGAACCTGGCCTTGAACGAAGTGCGGGGCCGTGGCCGGCGCGCCGGGCTGCTCCAACGGGTGGGGCTGCTGCAGCGCCCCGAATTCGAGTCCGTCCCGGCTGCGGAGGCGGTCGCGCTGGCGACCGAGCGGCAGCGGCAACTGTGGCGTGCCCTCTCCGAATTGCCGGACGACGACCGGCTCGTGCTCTACCTGCGCTACTTCGTCGAGTTGCAGGAGAAGGAGATCGCGGTGGTCATCGGGAAGGCGCCGGGGACGGTGAAATCGCGGTTACATCGCTCCGGTGAACGGTTGCGACGGGTGATCGAGACGCGCTACCCGGGCCTGCGCCCGGCGGAATCGGGAGGTGGCAGTGGTGGCTGACGTCCAGACGGGCTGGGAGAGTGAGATGCTGGACGACCTGGCGCGCGCGGTTACCTACCCGGCGACACCGGACCTGGAGCGGGCGGTCGTGGCCCGGCTTGGTGGGGCGCGCCGGCCGAGAGCCGTACCGCCGTGGCGGATGGCGCTGGGCGGGCTGGCGGCGGCGGTGGTCGCGTTCGCGCTGGTGCTCGCCACATCGGAGGATGCGCGCGATGCGGTGGCGGACTTCCTCGGGCTGGCCGTCGAGGGGGAGCGGATCGAGGTCCTGCCGACGGCGCCGGCCGGGATGACGCCAACGCCGTTCCCGAGCGTGGTCACGCTGGACCGGCTGGCGGAGCGAGTGACGCTGGCCGAGGCAGCGGCGGCGGCGGGCTTCGAGCCAGTGCTGCCTTCCACCATGGGGGAGCCGGCCGCGGTGTACCTGGTCGGCGGCCCGGAGACGATCGTTGCGGACTACGGGGCGATCCAGGTGTGGGAGTTCGAACTGGCAGACGAGATCTTCGTTGGGAAGGGCGTGACCGGAGGCGGCGAAGTGGTGACGCAGGTGACGGTGAACGGAAAGCCCGGCTACTGGATTACCGGCGGCGAACGCATCGTGACCATCATCCAGGCCGACGGGACGCCGGTGGCGGGAACAACGCGGACGGTGGTGGAGAACGCCCTTGTCTGGGCGGATGGGGGGCTGTACCGACGGATCGAAGGGCCGGGGACGCTGGAGGGGGCGATGGCAATCGCGGAGTCGATGCGGTAGGGAACCGGGAAACCGCGGGCGGTGTAACCCTCTCAGCACGAGGTCTGGAGGCAGGGAATGGAGACCAGGGTTTGGAGAGCACTCATCGTTGCGAGCGCGGGGGTGCTGGCGGGAATGGCAGGCAACGGACTCGACACGGCCGGCGCAGGGGGCGGCGCCTGCCACGTTGCACCGGCGATGCGCGAAGCGGCAGGTACCGAAGTCCAGTTGAGCGCCAACTGCTTCGCACCGACCGTACTGCGGGTCGAACCAGGGGCGACCGTGACGTTCAGGAACATCGACCCTGCCGCGCACCACATCGCGGGCGTCGCCTATGCGTGGGGCACACCGTGGGAGCGGCCCTTCCAGGAAGGGGATACTGCGGAGTTCATTTTCAGCGAGGCGGGCACCTACCCGTACTCGTGCTACCTCCACATCGGGATGGCCGGGACCATCGTAGTGGGGGACGGGAGGGCCGCGAGTGCGGACGCCCCGGCGGCGAGCCAGCCCGTGGTTGCCCGGGCGAACGACGCGCTCGCGGAAGCACCTGCAACGGAAGCCGCGGGGGCGGGCACGACCGGGGATGGAACCGGCCGGTGGGCCTTCGCGCTCCTGGGCGCGCTCGTGGGACTCGCCGCGGGAGGCCTGGTGGCGGGGATGTGGGCCAGGCGCAGGTAGCGGGCGCCGATGGGCTGGCTGGCCTCCAGTGAGCGTGGCGCTGGCCGCTCCGGGATGCCGAGTGCTGCCGGCGCCGGGGTTACTGCTGGCGCAGCTCCGGGTAGAGGGGGCTCGAAGCCTTCATCCAGCGGAGGAGCATGCGCATCTCGGCGACGCGCTTCCCAGAGTCGTCGTCGAGGCCGGTTTCGAACCACATGTACTCGGTCTTCGGGCTCTGGCCGACGGCGATGACTTCGCCGGTGCAGGTGTATTCCTGGCCGACCATGACGGGGCCGTTGACGTTGCGCAGTTCGATGGCGCCGAAGAGGCCGACTGCCTGGCCGATGCCGCCGCGGAGGGTCTGGACGCTTTTCGCGTAGAGCATCTGGACCATGGGGGCGGGCATGACGATGGGACCGCCCCAGGGAGAATCGCCGGTGTACCACTCCATGGGCTCGGTGGTGACTTGGAGGCGCTGGAGCTGCTGGTCGAGGGAGGTGCTGACGCGCACCGGCTCGAACTTGCGGCCAGCTTCGACGCCTGCAAGGAGGCGCAGTTCGCCGGGCTCGAAGCGGTCGAGCGGGCGGGCCTGGAGGGCGGTCGGGACGCCCGGATTGCCCGCGGAGACGGTGCCCTGGGCGACCTGCATGCCGTCTTCCCGCAGGACCCAGGCATCGACCTGGGCGTCGGCAGTGGCAGCCGGGGGCTCTTTCAGGTAGGCACGGACGGCCTCGCGGTCGGTGGTGGCGTTGAGGAAGTACATGGAGATGGCGCCGTGTTCGAACCAGCGCTGGCCGAACGCGTGGACGGCAAGGGGCGGAAAGAGTTCGAGGTGGATGGAGCCGGCGACCGTGCCGCCGCGGAAGCCGAGCTTCGACGCGGTCGCATCGTCGTGGATGCTGCCCTTTGCGGTGGCGGAGTTGTTGACCGAGCGGCGCAGTGGCCCGGTGATGACACCCTCGCTGACGGTGATGCCGCCGGCGGCTTCCTGTGTGGTCATGAAGTTACCTCTCGTGCGTTGTATGGCGGCGAGGGTACTCCTGGGTCGGGCGCCTGAGAAGCCTATCAGCCGCCGATGTGGGACATCTCGACCTTGCGCAGGCCGGCGGTGTGCTCGGACCGGACCTCGGAGTAGCGGTCGTCGCGGACGCGCCAGACGGAGCCGAGGAAGGCCGAGATCTCCTCGTCCGAGGCGCCGCTGCGGAGGAGGGAGCGGAAGTCGTGCCCGCGGTTACCGAAGAGGCAGGTGTAGAGCTCGCCTTCGGGGGAGAGGCGGGCCCGGGTGCAATCGCCGCAGAAGGGCTCGGTGATCGAGGTGATGAGGCCGATCTCACCGGAGCCATCGCGGTAGCGCCATCGCTTGGCGACCTCGCCGCGGTAGTTGGGTTCGGCGGGCTCGATAGGGAGCTCGGCGTTGATGCGGGCGACGATCTCCCGGGCAGGGACAACGTGCCGCATCTGCCAGCCGTTGGTGGCGCCGACATCCATGAACTCGATGAAGCGGACGATGATGCCGGTGCCCTTGAAGTGCCTGGCGAGGTCCACGATGGTGTGGTCGTTGACGCCGCGCTTGACGACGGCGTTGACCTTGATGGGGGAAAGGCCGGCGTCGCGGGCGGCGCCAATGCCATCGAGAATGACCGATGGCGGGACGCCGACATCGTTCATCGACTGGAAGACGGCCTCATCGAGGGAATCGAGGGAGACGGTGATGCGCTGGAGACCGGCATCGGCCAGGCGCTTCGCCTGGGCGCGCAGCAACGAGCCGTTGGTGGTGAGGGTAAGGTCCTTCAGGCCCGGGGTTTCGCGGAGGAGGGCAATGAGCTGGTGGAGGTCGCGGCGGACGAGGGGCTCGCCGCCCGTGAGACGGATCTTTTCGACGCCGTGCTCGACGAAAATGCGCGCGAGGCGACCGATCTCTTCGTAGGTGAGCAGCTCCACGCGCTGGAGGAACTGGTAGTCGGGCCCGAAGACCTCGCGGGGCATGCAATAGGTGCAGCGAAAGTTGCACCGATCGGTGACCGAGATGCGAAGGTCGCGAAGGGGGCGTCCGAGGGCGTCGGTGAATGCCATTGGGGTTAGCTTAGCGGATTGGCGGCGGGCTGAAACCTGCGCTAGCGCAGGTCCACCGGGGTCAGGACCGGGCAGCCGGTGCGGGTTCGCCCGAGGCCTCGGCCCAGCGGGCGAGCATCTCATCGTGCTTCTTGACGCGGTCGGCGAGCACCTTTCGCATGGCGGCCATGCGCTCCATCTTCTGGTCGATCATTTCCATCTGGTGCAGGGTGACCTCGCGTGCCCGGCGGATCTGGGCGGCCTTTTCTGCGGCGTCCGCATCGGTGCGCCAGCCGGCCTTGATCTGGAGGCGGACATCCTCGGCCTCGAGCATTTCCTTGATTTCGGCGAGAGAGAAGCCGAGGAGGTCTTTCAGTTCGCGGATGCGCTCGACGCGCTCCATGTCCTCGGCGGAATAGAGGCGGAAGCCGCCATCCATGCGGGTGGGGGACTTGAGCAGGCCCTTCTCCTCGTAGTAGCGGAGCGTGCGCTGGGTAAGCTGCGCTCGCTCGGCGGCTTCGCCGATCTGGAGGTAGCGGTCGGGCGGCGGTACTTCTCCCATATCTAGACCGTAGTCTAACAACGTTAACGCGCACGTCAAGGTACGGTTTTGGCTCAGACGACGAGGGCTTCGATGGTCCCGGTATGGTAGCGGGCGGCCCTGAGCATGTTGGCGGCGAGGTTCGCGTAGGCCGGGGTGAGATGGCGGTGGCACCAATCTTCGGTGGCCCGGAGGGCGGTCCAGGCATCGGCGAGGGCCACGCGCGCACGGGCATGATTGCCGGCAAGGGCGGCATCCCAGGCGATCACCCGGCTGGCCAGGTGGGTTGCGTAGGAAATGACGATGGCGAGCTCGTCCCGCGTGGCCAGGCCCATGCCGGCCGGCGCCAGCGGGATGGACCTGGCCGCATCGTGGAAGCGGTCGAGCGCCGCTTCCATCTGGACGGCCTTTGCGGCCAGGGCTTCGCGCGGGGTGCTGGAGAAGTCGAGGATGTCGTGCCGGGGGATCTGCTGGAGTTCGCCGAGGTCGAGGAGGAGCCGGTAGCCATCCTCCATGGCCAGGTAGACATGCTCGAACGCCGCCGCATCGGTGCCGAAGGCGGACTCGCAGAACGAGCGGAGGGCGAGGGCGGGGTCGGCCTCCGGGTCCCATGCGGCGCGGGCGAACCACCACGCGTGCCAGACAGGACCGGGCCACGGCCGGGGAGTGACGGCAAGGTCCTCGATGGTCGTCACTCCGGCCCGCGCATACGAGCGGAGGTCGGCCGGGAGGACATGGAGGTTCAGGGGGGCGAGCCAGCGGTAGAGGATCGCGTCGCTGTAGTACTCGAAGACGTGGACTCGGGAGGCGTTGCCGAACGTCTTCCCAAGGCCAAGAAAAGGCTGCCAATGGCCGATGGCGTTCCGGGGACAGGCGGGGTCGTCGATCGGGAAGGCGTAGGAGCGGGGACGGGGAGCATAGAGGGCGACGACGTTCGGGGCCGGCTGAACGGCGGCCGGCGGTTCGATGGTGTCGTGGTAGGCGAGGTGGGCCACGCTCGCGCCCGGCGCGACACCCGCGAGGACCTCCGCAAGGATGTTGGTGGCGCGGAGGGCCTGCTCCGACGGCGACAGGCCTGCGCAACCGGCGCACTCGCACCAGCCGCCGCCCCGGATGTCGTCGGCCCAGAGGTGGTAGACATCGGCGCCAGCGAAACGGAGAAAGAACGTGCGCGCGGCGTCGCGGAGGGCGGAGATAGCTCCCTCGCTAGAAGTGCAGAGATTGAAGCGGGCGTTCCGTTCGCCGTCCCGAAGGGGGAACCAATCCGGGTGGCCGGCGAAGAG
>JAHDWR010000036.1:0-11230 GCA_023382755.1 Dehalococcoidia bacterium | reverse complement strand
AGAGGTCGCGGGGCAGGAGCGAAGGGAGGTGGTGGCCGCCGAACTGGATGGTCATGCCGTTTTCGGCGGCGGCGGACCGGATGGCGGCGCCGTCGGCGTCCCAGCGCTCGAACATCCAGCCGCGGCCATCCGCGGCAATTTCGTCGTAGGTGGGGGGACGGACCGCGCCGGCGCGGCCAAGGCGGGAGGGTGGCGTGTCGTGGAAGAAGATATCGTTGAGGCGGTTGCGGTTGGCGAACTGGAGCCAGGCGCGCCAACCGTCGTGGAGCGCGTCGCTGCCGAGGATGAGGGTGCGGCGGGCGAATGCCGGGGTCTGCTGGTGGATGCCAAAGGGGAGCTGGCGGCCCGGTGTGAAGCAGGCGCCATCGCTGCCGGGGGCGAGCCAGGCAAAGCCCACCTGTTCGAGGAGCCAGTAGGCGCCGTTGAGGGCGCCCCGGGGGCTGGCGCCGGCGATGTGGACCTCGCCGGGAGAAGCGGTGACGGTGAAGGCATCTGCCGGCCCCGTGGCCGCCGAGAGGCGGATGACCCCGGCGGCGCCGGACGCCGGGATGCGCGCGAGGTGGCCGCGAAGTTCCCGTTCCGCGTGGCCGGCGATGGGGCCCGACAGGGAGGATTCGATGGAGAACCCGGCAAGGGCGTCGGCGGAGAGGGTCACGCCGGGGATGCTACCCGGGCCGTCCGGGGGAAGCCAGAACGCGCCGGGGATATTCAGGAGGCCTCGCCTTCCGCGGACATGAGGGAAGCGACGAACTGGCGCACGAATGCCTGCTGGGGTGGTGTGAGTTCGCGGAAACGAAGGTGGAGGACTGTCTGGCCAGAGCCGGTGGTGGTTGCCCTCACGAGTTCGCAGGGGATCATTGCCGAGTAGCCCCCGTTCCAGAGGTTGACGTCGAGTTGGCTGCCGCCGGGGCGGGAGTCGACGGAGACGGCGAGGCCACCAAGGGAGATATCGATGAGGCGGCCGGGCTGGCGCGATGTGCCGAGCACGGAGCGGACTTCGGCCTGGAGGTCGGTAGGGAAGCGGCGATCCTTGCGCAGGTCGAGGGGGCGCCAGTGGGTATTGATGCGGAAGGCGGCGACATCGCCGCGGGCGGCGACGAACGAACAGATGGCAAACATGCGCGAGCCCGCCGCTCCGTGGATCAGCATGTAGGGGTACTCGGAGTCCCACGCGGGCGGGGGTGAGTTGACGCGCGCGGCAACCGAGTCCTCGCGGGAGACGACGACCGTGGCAGTCCACTGCTGCGGGGGAGAAGAACGCCGGACGATGGTGAGTGTCATCCCCGCGGCGACGATGCTAGCCATGTATTGATGGGTATCGGCACGACTCCCCACATCCTGATGGGAGAGCAGGGGCGTTGCCGTGGGAGTGGGGGCGGCTAGGATGATTCCATGGGTGACGGTGGACAGCCCGGCAAGCATCTCGTGCTCCGGGAGATGCGGGGAGAGGACATTGCGACGGTGATGGCCCTGGAGCGGGCGGCCTATACCGACGGCTGGCCGGCCACCGCCTTCGAACGCGAGCTGACGACGAACGGGATGGCCCGCTATATCGTGCTGGAGGAGGGGGCGGCGGGCATCGTCGGTTTCGGCGGGTTGTGGCTGATGGTCGACGAGGCGCATGTAGTGACCGTGGCTGTGCTGCCGGAGGAGCGCCGGCGGGGGTTGGGACGGGCGCTGGTGCACGGACTGGTGGAACTGGCTATCGAACACGGGATGGTTTCGGCCACGCTCGAGGTGCGCGCATCGAATGTGGCCGCTCGCGGGCTGTACCGGGAATACGGGTTCTATGAGGTTGGGGAACGCAGACGGTATTACTCCGACAACGGCGAGGACGCGATCATCATGACGACCGAGGAGTTGACCGGCGCAGCCTACCGCCGGCGGTTGCTCCGCCTCGAGGCAGAGCTGCGGCGGCGTTTCCCGGGGATCGTGATCGGGAGGGCCTCAGGCGAGTGAGGCGGCGAGGTCCTTGAGGACGGCTTCGGCACGGTCGAGGCGGGCGCGGATGCCCCATGGCCCGTGGATGTTGAGGGTCATGTTTTCGGCCTGGCCGCGGACCCCCGGGAGGCGGCCGCGCTTGCCTGCGGCCTCGAAGTAGCGCTGCAGCTCGGGGGCGCCATCGCCAAAGATGGCGGTGAGCACTTCGATGGTGCGGTCATCCCAGAGGTCGTAGTCGAAGGGGTTGGGGCCGCTGCCACGGAGGCGAGCGATGCGGTCGACCTGGGCCTGGATGCGCTCTCGGGCGCGGGCGGGGTTTGCGACATTCGCCATGGTGCGGAGTGTAGCAATTGGCGGGGATGCGGGGAAACGCGGTCAGGCGGCTGCCGGGCGGCCGTTCAGCGCGAAAGCTATATCACCAAGGCTGAGGAGGGCGCCGACCATTTCGACGGGGCGGCCGCCGGTGGCGCGGGCGACATCGCCCAGGAATGCGTTGACTTCGGCCACCGGGCCTTCGCCGTAAAAGCTGATGGGGCGGAGGACGCCGAGGCTCGTGCTGCAGACGACGCGCCCGGAACCGTCGCGGCAGGCAAGGGCGAGGGCGACGTGGTCGATGCCGTAGGGGCGTCGCATTTCGCCCATGGAGTGGCGCACCCAGCCGACGATGCTTTCGGTGAGGCGGCGGGTGAGGTCGGGGTCGGAGGCGCAATCGACGGTCCAGGTGGACTCACGGACGCCGACGCCTTCGCGGATGAGGCGTTCGACACGGCGGTTGACAGAAAGCCTGCTGAACAGGGGCATATCGCCCTGTTTGTCGGCAGGAGGAAGGGGCCTCTTGGTTGCAATTGGGGTGCCAGAGCGGTGGTTGCTGGCCGCGGGCGGGTGGAGCCCGTACACTCGGAGATCGCGTGGATAACGATTTCAATGTGGACCTGGAAGAGATTGCGTCGACGATCCGGACGCACGAGGTAGTGATCGTCCGGTTCATCACGGTCGGGCAGCGCCTGCTGCTCGACTTCCGCGCGAGCGAGATCGACGGGCCGGTGGTACGCCTGGTGGAGCCCGTGCGGAACGTGCAGGAGCGCTACAAGAGCCTGCGCCAGCTGAGGCCGCGTTTTGGCGACCCGGAGAAGATCGTGGCAGTGTTCTGGCCGCGGTTCGCCAGGTCGCTGGAAGAAACGGGCGTGTGGCGGCAGATTGCCGAGCGGATCATCGAGACGGGACATGCTGAATCGGTGCGAGAAGCGGCGGACGTAATGGCGGAGCTGATGGATCTGGAGCGGGGACAGCAGCGCGCGGCAATCCGCGGCGACGAGCTGTTCAAGACGCTCTGGAGCGCATCGCCGACGCGGCGCTAGGGGCGGCGCACTGGAACGGCGGGAATTCCGGAAGCTCGTGCGCGAGGCCGTGGCATCGCTGCCGCCAGACCTGCTGAAGAATGTCCACAACGTGGATATCGTGATCGAGCGGCGGCCGACGGCGCGGGACCGGAAGGCGGCCGGGCTGGGGCCGGGAGGTCTGTTGCTGGGCCTCTACCACGGCATCCCGCTGACGAAGCGGGGCGAGTATTACAACCTGGTGGCGCCGGACAAGATCAGCATCTACCAGGAGCACATCGAGGCGATCTGTTCGGACGACGACGAGGTGCGCGAACAGGTGCGCAAGACCGTGCTGCACGAACTCGGACACTACTTCGGGATCGACGACGAACGGTTGCACGAGCTGGGCATGGGGTAACGGCGCGGCGAAAGCAGGCCCGGTGTGGCACGGGTCGCGCACTGGCTGGTAATGAATCGGAAATGAAGCAATTGACCGGAGCGAAGGGTGCTGCGTAGGTTGGGAACGTGACGAGCCGCGTGGAGGAAGCCAGGTTGAGGTCGATCCCCGAGCGGCGGCGGACTCGCCCGCGGGCGAGGGCGGCGGCGCGGGTAACGGGCGCCCAGCGATTCCTGTTCGTCCTGGCGCTGTTCACCTTCGGGCTTGCATCGATGTACACGAGCATCGCGTTGCTGGCGCGGGTGACGCCCGCGTTGTTTCCCGGCAAGTCGCTGACGAACCTCGGGATCATCAAACCCTTGGCGAACCTGGATACACCGCTGGTGGCGATCAAGGACCCGGGCGCGAACAGCGTGTTGAACCAGCGGATCAACCTCCTCGTCCTCGGTGTCGACAAGCGGCCAGGATGGGCATTCGAGGACAACGAGAACAGCGGCTACCTGACGGACACGATCATGGTGGCGACGATCGACCCGGTGGCGGACACGGTGAGCGTGCTGAGCTTCCCGCGGGACATGTGGATCGACATCCACGAGGGCGAGGACGTTTACCAGAGGCGGATCAACGACTCCTACGGGATCGGCGTAAGGGCCACGGGCTCGATCAAGGGCGGCGTGGAGCAACTCAAGCTCGACATGAAGGAGAACTTCGGGATCGAGATCAAGCACTACGTGATCCTGGACTTCGAAGGCGTGGAGGGCCTGGTCGACGCGATCGGGGGCGTGGAGGTCGACATCCCGTACGACCTCTCGGTGCCGGACTGGTACTACAGCAACGACGACGTGAACGCGATGTGGGTGAGCTTCCCGCCCGGTGTGAACCGGCTGGACGGGTACCACGCGGTGGCTTTCGGCCGGCACCGTGAGTACGACAGCGACCTGAAGCGGGTAAAGCGGCAGCAGCTGGTGCTCGAGGCGGCGATGCGGAAGGCGTTCACGCTGGGGCTGTTGAACAAGAATCCCAAAGACCTGTGGGACGCCTACGCCGGGGCGGTGAAAACGGACGTCCCGTATTCGAAGTTCCCGGGGTATGCGTTTGCCTTGCGGGACACGAACGGGAAGCTGAAGACCTACTCCCTCGGCGACCCGGTGAACGACGTGCCGACAATGACCCCGTTCACGACCAATGGCGGTGCATCGGTACTGCTGTGGAACGCGGAGAACGTGCAGTACTGGCTGAACCAGGTGTTCACGAAGGTGGCGTACGCCGAGGCATCGGTGGAAATCCAGAACGGCTACGGAGAGGACGGGTCGGTGCGGGCGGCCGCGCTGGGACGCTACCTCGCCTATGTGAAAGGCCTGCCCACGGTGTACTACGGGCCGGACGTGGCGGTGCAGCCGCGGACGTCGGTCACCCTGTATGGCGAAGGGAAGCGCGACCTGGCCGAGGACATCGCGAAGTGGATGGGCATCGACCCATCGGCGGTGGTGGTGTTGGCCAAGACCGATACGAGCCTGCCCGACGTGGTCATCACGATCGGCAAGGACTTCAAGGTCCCCGGCGGTTAGGCGCGCGAGCTACTCCGCGGCTTTCGGTGGCTCGTAGGGCTCATCGAGGGCGCTACGGGCGAGCTGTTCGAGCGCGCGGTCTTCGAGGAGGGGGTTGTGGAGGGCGGCGCGGACATCGCGGTAGTACCGCTCGATGGGGCGTGCCTTCTGGAGACTGACACCACCGACGACGCGCATGGCGAGGTCCACAGCCTCGATGCAATTGTTCAGTGTGTCGACCTTGGCCATGGCGACGCGGTCGATGGGCTGCGGTGCCGAGCCGGGCGGCGCCTCCCAGGCGCGGCAGGCGTCGTCCATCAAGGCGCGGCTGCGATGGATCAGGAGGTCGATGCGCGCGATGCGCGTGCGGACGCCGGGATACTCCTTGATGGTGCGATTCGAGTTCGGCGTGCGCTCGCGGGCGAAGGCGACGGCGTAGTCGCGGGCGGCCGAGGCCACGCCGATGGTGGTGGCGCACAGGCCAAGCGCGAACCAGGCCATCCCGGCGCCGCCGCGGGCGTCAGCCTGGCCGAGCGCTCGCCGGTTAAGGAGGCGGTCGGGAGGCAGGGAGATGTCCTCGAAGACCACATCGTGGCTGCCGGTTGAGCGCATCGAGAGGCTGTCCCAGGTCTCGTCGATGCGGAGGCCGGGGTCGGTGCGGAGGACCATGAAGTTCCCGACTTCGGAGGGCTGACCGTCCGGCGTGGGGACGCGGGCGAGGACGACGAAGTGATGGAGGAGTGGCGCGAGCGTGGTGAACGTCTTGCGGCCGGAGAGCCGCCACCCGGCGCCAGCGGGCCTCGCGATAGTCTCGGGGAGGCCGCCGCCGGCGGGGCTGCCAAGACCCTCTTCGGTCGCGACCGTGTTCACGAGCTGGCCGTGCTGGACCGCGCCCACGCACATGCGCTCGAACCACGCGGGCGGGTAGGACGGGGATTCGCGCTCCTGGCCGAACGTCTTCAGGTGCATCATGAATGCGAGGGCGGTGGAACCGTCGGCGCGGGCGATCTGTTCGAGGACGGCCAGGTACGTGCCGAGCGAGGCCTCGGCGCCACCGAAGCGGCGCGGGACCGTGAGCCCGTAGAAGCCAGCCTCGCGAAGGTCGGCGAAGTTTTCAAAGGGGAAGGAGCCTTCGCGGTCGTGGCGCTCGGCGCGGGCGGCGAAGGCAGCGGCGAGGTCTCGGGCGCGGGCGGGCCAGTCAGTGGTCGGCACGGGGTGAGTGTAGCGGGTGGGGGAGGGCGGTAGCCCGCAATGCATGCCCAGGACGCCATCCGCCGCGGTACCGAAGCCGGCCAAGCCCACGCCGAACCAGTTGGCCCGGCTTGAGCGCGCCCGTGAGATTGCCCGGCAGTTCGTTCCCGAAGGAGCCTCGCTCCTGGACGATCAACTGCCTTCGGGCGAATGACATCCCGGCGCGCCATCCCTGGCGCGCCTCGGACCCGGGCGCGACCTTGGACTACTTGCCGCCGGCCGCGGGGAGCGTCACCGGGCCGTGCTCCGAGGGACCTTCGATGTGGAGGTCGGGGAGGATGCGGTCGAGCCAGCGGGGCATCCACCAGTTGGCCTCGCGCAGGAGTTCCATGGTCGAAGGCACCAGGAAGAGCCGGACGATGGTGGCGTCGACAAAGATGGCCGTCGCAAGGCCGATGCCGAACTCCTTGATGATGCGGTCGGGGCCGAGGACGAAGGAGAGGAAGACCGTGACCATGATCGCGGCAGCCGCGGTGATGACGCGGGCGGTGGCGGTGAGGCCGTTGGCGACGGCGATCTCGGTGTTGCCGGTGCGCAGGTACTCCTCGCGGATGCGGCTGATGAGGAAGACTTCGTAGTCCATCGAGAGGCCGAAGAGGATGGCAAACATCATCATCGGCAAGAAGACTTCGACCGGCCCTTCGCCGACGCCGACGAGGCCACCGAACCAGCCCCACTGGAAGATCGCCACGATCACCCCGTAGGCCGCGCCGATGGAGAGGAGGTTCATGATGGCGGCCTTGATGGCGACCACGACCGAGCGGAACACGGCGGTCAGGAGGATGAAGCTGACGCCGATGACACCGGCGAACAGGAGCGGCATGCGCTGGCCAATCCGGGTTGCGGCATCGATATTCCCGGCCGTCGCGCCGGTGACGTAGTACTGTGCGCCGCCGGCATCGATGCCATCGAGGACGGAGCCGCGCAGGGTCCTCACCAGGGTGGAGGTGGCGTCTTCCTGGGGCTTGGTGGTGGGCATGACGGTGATGACCGCGGTATCGCCGGCGGGGTTCATGACCGGGGGAAAGACGCGGGCGACGCCGGGTGCGGCGGCCATCGCCTCCTGGGCAGCGGCGAGGGTCTCCTGGCCGCCGTCGGCAAAGTCGGCGACAACAATGAGGGGGCCGTTGAAGCCGGGGCCGAAGCCCCTCGCCAGGAGGTCGTAGGCACGGCGGCTCTGGAGGTCCTCGCCCCCGTTGCCGGCATCGGTGAAGCCCAGGTCCATCGACAGGATGGGGATGGAAAGCGCGAGCAGGACGGCGACAGAGCTGACGGCATAGATCAGCGGGCGAGCCTGGATGGCGCGGCTCAGCCGGAACCACATGCTGGTTTCGTCGATGCCCTCGGTCTGGTGGAGGAACGGCACCTTCAGGCTATCGATGCGGTGCCCGACGAGGGAGAGGGCGGCGGGGGTGATGGTCACCGCAACGACCACGGCGAGGACGACGACGATCGCGCCCGAGGTGCCGAGCATGGCCACGAACGGCAACCCCATCACGAAAAGTCCCATGAAGGCAAGGGCGACAACCAGGCCGGCGAAGATGACGGCGCGCCCGGCCGTGGTCACGGCGATCACGACGGACTCTTCGACATCGCGCCCCGCATGCAGGCCCTCCCGGAAGCGAGTCACGACGAGGAGGCTGTAGTCGATACCGACGCCGATCCCGATCATGGCCGCGAACTGGGTGCTGAAGTCCGGGAACCCGAACCAGCGCGAGAGGATACCGAGCACTGCAAACCCCGCGCCCAGGCCGAAGAGGGCGGCGGCGATCGGGAGGCCCATGGCGACGACGGAGCCGAAGGCGATGAGCAGGATGAAGACGGCCGCGACGAGTCCGTAGATTTCGGACCCGATCTCTGGCTGCTCGTTGAATTCGATGACGTTTCCGCCCGCAACCACGGTGAGGCCTGGCGTGGAGTTCGCCTCGACAATGCCGATGAGTTGCTCGACGGTCGAACGGGGGATGTCCCGCAGGGTCAGGTCGAAGTGGACGACGGCGCGGGCGATGCGGCCATCGGCCGAGACAAACCCTTCGTTTTCGAAGGGCGACTCGACTTCGGCCACGCCGGGCACGGTGCCGAGCTCATCGAGGGTGGCCTGGATGGCGGGACTGGCGGTCTCGATGCCGGCGGGCGCTTCGAAGACGATCGTGGCATCGCCGCCGGCACGGGAGGGGAAGCGCTCTTCGAGCAGGTCGCGAGCGCGCTGAGATTCGGAACCCGGGAGGCTGAACTCGGTCGCGAACTCTCCGCCGAAGCGGGTGAGGGCAAAGACCAGCGCAACCAGGAAGACGACCCAGGAAACGATGACGACGCCCCGGCGGCGGTGGGTGAAGCGAGCCCAGCGCTCGAGTGCTGAGCGCCTGGTAGCGGGCTGGACGAGAACCGGCATCATTCCTCCCGCTCCACTTTGTGAAAGAGCGAACAATTCTACCTTACGAGACCGGACCACTTTGGTCCATCACCCGTTCGGCCGATGCGGTGAACGCGATGGAAAGGGTGTGTGAGCTGCGGGGCCGCCGGGACGACCCGGCGCAGGCAGCTTAACCGGGCCGGAATTTGTGATTGCTATAATCCGCGAATCTGACACGGGCTCGCCGTGGCCTGCGTGGCGGCGGCCCGGATGACCCAGGGAGACGGCTTCGTGGAAGACCCGAAGGTAGTTGCCGAGCGGATCATTTCCAATGTCGAGCATGTGATTGTCGGGAAGTCGCGGGAGCTGCGGCTGGCAGTGACGGCCCTGCTCTGCGGCGGGCACATGCTCATCGAGGACGTGCCGGGCGTCGGCAAGACGATGCTTGCCCGCGCCATCGCGGTATCGACCGGGTGCTCGTTCCGGCGGATCCAGTTCACGCCCGACCTGTTGCCGAGCGATGTGACCGGTGTCTCGATCTACAACCAGAAGACCGGTGACTTCGAGTTCCGGCCTGGACCGATCATCGCGCAGGTGGTGCTGGCGGACGAAGTGAACCGGGCAACACCGAAGACGCAGTCGGCGCTCCTGGAGGCGATGGAGGAGCGGCAGGTCACGGTGGACGGGATCACGCACAAGATGCCGGCGCCGTTCATGGTGCTGGCGACGCAGAACCCGATCGAGTACGAAGGGACGTTCCCCCTGCCCGAGGCGCAGCTCGACCGGTTCATGATCCGCATCTACCTGGGGTATCCGAGCCCGACCGACGAGGTTCTGGTGCTGGACCAGCAACAGACGCAGCATCCGATCGAGGCGCTGCAGCAGGTGACCGACGCGAATGAGATTCTGCAGCTCCAGAAGGCTGTGAAGGAGATCTACGTCGACCCGCTGATCAAGCAGTACATCGTGCAGCTGGCGAACGCGACGCGGGAGCACGAGGCGGTGTACCTGGGGGCGAGCCCGCGCGGTTCGCTCGCGCTCTTCCGGACGGCACAGGCGAAGGCGCTCCTCGAGGGACGGGACTTCGTGACGCCGGACGACGTGAAAGAGCTGGCGCTGTTCACGCTCGCGCACCGCGTGATTGTGAGCCCGGGCGCGAAAGTGAAGGGGATGACCCAGGCCGACGTGATCGCGCAGTGCCTGCAGCGGGTGGCTGTGCCTGGCGCGCGGGCGCGCGTCTAGGCAGGGCGCGGAATGAAGCAGGCCGTACGGTCGATGTTCAGCGCCGAGCGGCGGACGCTCACGCTTGTGTTGCTCATCTTGCTGACCTGCGTGTTCGTGGCTTTCGGGACGGGCTTCTGGCTGCTGTTCCGGCTGGTGTACATCATCGCGATGGCGGTGCCGGCAGCCTGGCTGCTGGTGTGGTGGAACACCCGGGACATCGATGCGGAGGTGGACCGGAAGACGGCCCGCGCCCAGGTCGGCCAGGAAGCCCAGGAGATCATCGAGGTGCGGAACAAATCGTTCCTCCCGAAGGTCTGGCTGGAGGTGGAAGACCCGAGCGACCTGCCAGGCCACCGTTCGAAGCGGGTGGTGATCATCCCGCCGCGCCGGAGCCGCAACTGGGTGGTGAATACGCCGTTGCGCCGGCGGGGACTCTTCGACTGGGGGCCGCTCCGCCTGACGGCGGTTGACCCCTTCGGGTTGTTCCGGCGGGTGCGCGAGGTGGGCGGCCAGCAGCAGATCCTGGTGTACCCGCAGGTCGTCGACCTGCCGCACTTCCAGGCCCCCCCGGCGAACCTGCCGGGCGAAGGACGGTTCCGCAAGCGGACGCATTACATCACCCCGAACGCTTCGGGCATCCGTGAATACGCGCCGGGCGACGCCTTCAACCGGATCCACTGGCGGAGCACGGCCCGCACCGGTGAGCTGATGGTGAAGACATTCGAACTCGACCCGGCGAGCGACATCTGGGTGATCCTGGATTTGGAGCGGCGGGTGAATGCCGGGCGCGAAGAGGAGAGCACCGAGGAGTACGGGGTGCGGATCGCGGCAAGCGTCGCGCGGCACTACATCGTCAACAATCGGCCCGTTGGCCTGATGACGTTCGGGCGCGACCTGCGCGTGCTGGAACCAGAACGCGGCCAACAACAGCTCACGCGGATCCTGGAAACGCTGGCCACGGCCTACGCCGTGGGCGATGCCCCGCTGGGAAACCTCCTGATGGAGGAGCAGCGGCGGTTCGGGCGGCACACGACACTGGTTGTGGTCACTTCGGCGACGGACGACCACTGGCTGACGGCGATCCAATCGCTGACCCAGCGCGGCGTGCGGGCGGCCGTGGTGCTGCTGGACCCATCGACATTCGGAAGCGACCGGTCGCCGCTGCTGCTCTACGGCCAACTGACGGCGAGCGACATCA
>JAHDWR010000035.1 GCA_023382755.1 Dehalococcoidia bacterium | reverse complement strand
CATGGCGGAATTCGGCGTCGGCCGGGTGGAACTCGACCGGCCCGGCGAGTCCGCAATCGAGGGAGACTTCGCTGGAGAGTGCGCGGACGACGGCCCGGATCTCATCGAAGCGGACCACGCGGACCGTGACGGCAAGCCCTTCAGCGGTGCGATCGAGGGAGATGCCGGTCTCGTTGTGCGGCGGGACCTTGCCATCGACCGGGACGTGGACGGTGCAGGACAGGTTGCCGTGGATGCGGAGAAACGGGAGCCCGGTGATGCGTTCGCCGCGGATGAGGGCCCACGAGCGCAGGCGGGTTGCGCTTTCGGCGATGCTCGCCCGGGAGAGGTCGGCCTCGCGGGAGATGGTGACGGATGGGAGCCGTGTGGACGGCGAGATGGCGTACTGCATTGCGTACCTCCTGATGGGTGGGGCGCTCCAGGGCGCCGCACCGGTCGAATACAAGAGGAGGCAAGAGCTGTCTCCTCCGAACGCCTACGGGGTTAGCTGACGGGTTCGGCGTCGGAAGTCGCCGTCCTTCCATCGTCTTGGAAGGATTTACCCCAGGGAGTGGGTCCCCCGTTCCCGGCTGGTGCCGGGACTCGGCATACCTAAAATACCACGCCGGAGAGGAGGCGGGCGGCCTTTACGAGATTCGTTATGTGGCTGTAATGCGGGGGTTCAGGGGCGGTTCAGGCGGTGACGGCGGCGTGCGCGGCGCGGGCCGGCCGGGTCGCCCGGGCGGCGGCCACGAATTCGCGGAAGAGCGGGTGCGGCCGGTTGGGGCGGCTCTGGAGTTCCGGGTGGAACTGGGTGCCGAGCATGAAGGGGTGGCCGGCGATCTCGCTGATTTCGACGAGCGAGCCATCTGGCGAGGTGCCGCTGATGCGTAGGCCACACCGCTCGAGGACTTCGCGGTAGGCGTTGTTGAACTCCCAGCGGTGGCGGTGGCGCTCGCTGATCAGGTCGGCGCCATAGGCCGTGGCGGCGAGGGAGCCGGGCACCATGCGGCAGGGGTAGGCGCCAAGGCGCATGGTCCCACCCTTGTTGGTGATGCCCTGCTGCTCTTCGAGGAGGCTGATGACGGGGTGGGGCGATTCGGGGTCGAACTCCGTGCTGTTGGCGCCCTGGAGGCCGCAGACGTTGCGGGCGAGTTCAGTGACCATGACCTGCATGCCGAGGCAGAGGCCAAGGTAGGGCACCTGGTTTTCGCGCGCCCATTTCGCGGCGGCAATCTTTCCTTCCCAGCCGCGTTCGCCGAAGCCGCCGGGGACGACAACACCGTGCACGCCGGCGAGGAGGGCTTCGGCGGGGCGGGTTTCCAGGTCCTCCGCGTGGATCCAGCGGATGTCGACTTCGACCTCGCTGGCGATGCCGGCATGGGCGAGGGATTCCTTGACCGACATGTAGGCATCGTGGAGGGCGACGTACTTGCCGACGACGGCGATTTCGATGGCGCCGGCGGGATGCTTGAGCCGCTGGACCATCTCGCGCCAGTCTTCCAGGTCGCGGCTGCCGTGGAGGCCGAGCCGGTCGATCACGAAGTCGCCAAGTCCGCGCTCCTCGAGGAGGAGCGGTACTTCGTAGATGGTCTGGACGGTTTCCATTGGGATGACGGCGCGGGGTTCGACATCGCAGAAGAGGGCGACTTTTTCGGAGATGTCGCGGGGGACGGGGTGGTCGCTGCGGAGGAGGATGGCATCGGGCTGGATGCCCTTGGAGCGGAGTTCGCGGACGGAGTGCTGGGTGGGCTTGGTCTTGAGTTCGCCGGTGGCGCCGACCCAGGGGAGGAAGCAGACGTGCACGCTGAGGCAGTTATCGCGGGGTTGTTCGTGGCGGATCTGGCGGATCGCTTCGATGAAAGTCTCGCCTTCGATGTCGCCGACGGTGCCGCCGACTTCGCAGATCAGGACTTCGCAGGAGGTCTGTTCGGCGACGGAGTAGATGCGGGACTTGATCTCGTTGGTGAGGTGGGGGACCTGCTGGATGGTGCCGCCGAGGTAATCGCCCTTGCGTTCGCGGTCGAGGACCGAGAGGTAGACCTGGCCGCTGGTGATGGAGGAGGCGGCCGTGAGGTCCTGGTCGATGAAGCGTTCGTAGTGGCCGAGGTCGAGGTCTGTTTCGGCGCCATCGACGGTGACAAAGACTTCGCCGTGCTGGTAGGGCGACATCGTGCCGGGATCGACGTTGAGGTAGGGGTCGAGCTTCTGGATGGTGACGGAGATGCCGCGAGACTTGAGGATTCTTCCGAGGCTGGCGGTGGTGATGCCCTTGCCAACCGAACTGACCACGCCACCGGTAACGAAGATGAACTTTGGCATGGCCTCCCGTGAACCCGTCGTTGCTCCAACGATGCTACGGGGAGAGGGGGCCGCGGGTCAACGAACATTTGTGTTACGGAGGGTGGGCAGCCGCCGTGGTTGGGACGGGGCCGCGGCCCACGGAGAGCGGGCGGGGTGGAGACGCGAAGAGGGCCGGGTGCTGCGGTTCCCGGCCCTCTTCGGTGCTGATGCGCGGACGAAGGCGCGCCTGCGCAGGGGAGCTTCAGGCGCGGTCCTACTCCACCAGCAGGATGGCCGTGGAGCTCGAACCATTGGCGGGGCCGGTGTAGCTGCCGCCTGGGATAGCGGTAACGAACGAGACGAACTCGGTCTCGACCGAGGTGTGGCCGCCGCCGCCGGCTTCGCCGTGCAGGAACATGAAGGCGAAGCCGAGGATGGTGGATAAGGCAGGGTTGTCGATCTTGTCGACCACCGGGATGATCAGAATGCGCGGGTGGTTTTGGCAGCCCGAGACGATGCTCGTCTTCCCATCCACCGTCTTCAGGATCTCGTCCCGATCGTTGGTATTGCAGGTCGACGGAGGCGCGATTGCCAGGCGATCCTCGATGCCCTGGCCGGTGGGGCCGACCATGTTACCGGTCTGGGCTTCGACCTTCTGGCCCTTCTCGAACTTCTGCGTGGACCCTTTGGCGATGTCGTCGCGGTAGTTGTCTGCGCCGGTGCCGTCGAGGGCGAGGGCGCCGAAGTCGCCTCCCGAGTTGCTGCCGGCGCCGTACTTCAGCACGCACTTCTGGTTCTGTTTGAAGGTGGGGACGCCTTCGTCGAAGCCGTTGAAGCAACTGTTGCCCAGGAAGTCCTTGTTGTCGCTGGCCACGAGCCCCCAGGGGACGATGCCGCTCCCGCCGCTGTATGTGCCGACCCGCACCTTCGCCTTGGCCGAAACTGTGGTCCCGCTCAGGCCCACCACCCGGAGGAAGGCGTAGTCCACCTTGCGGGTGGCGGTCACCTGGATGGTGTCGTTGGCGTTGTAGGTCTGGGAAATAGCCACGGCCGCCGACGTATTCGAGGCGTTCAGACCGACATAGCTGTTCGCATTGGTCGTGGCGGCCGATGCGCTCGGGAGGTCCTGCGCGCCGGCGAACGCCGCGGCATCGGCAACTTTCTGGAGGTCCGTCCGTGTGAAGACGACCTGGCCGACATCCACGGAGAGCCCGACGATGGCGATGAATGCAGCAAGGCCCGCCCCCATAAGGACGAGCATCTGCGCGGACTCGCCGTGGACCTGGTGGAACGCTCGCAGCGCGCGACGCACCCAATCCATGTTTTACCTACCTCCCGTGCCCTAATGGCCCGTGTACCAGTCCCTACCGGGCCGGGAGGTCGGTGTTACGGGATGACGGGGTCGGCATGGTGACCGGGGAGTGACAGGGTGGTGGAGGAGTGCGCGTGGGCAGCCAGAAGGGGGGTGGAGGGGGATCCGGCCCGGACGGGGCGCGATGGCGGCGGGCGGGCGAAGGCGGTCAGGGGTTGCGGAAGAGCCAGCCGGCGTCGTCGAAGCCGGGCTCGGCGGTGGGACAGAGTGCGGCGGCAAAGCCACGGCGGCGGATCGTGTAGTGGAGGTGGGGCGCTTCGCTGTAGCCGCTATCGCCGCTGGCGCCGATGCGGTCGCCGGCGCGGACCTGCCAGCGGGCGACGATGGTGGCGACGCGGAAGTCCTGCAGGTCGCGGAAGAGCGCCGGGAAATCGGACCCGGGCCCGAAGCCATCGAGCCACGCACCGGAAGGGACCGCGAGGATGGTGCCGGCGATATCGAGGTGGGCGACGTCGGTGCGGTAGCCGTCGTTGTCGATCCGGACAAAGACGCCCTGGCCCCCTCCGGGCCCCGGAAACGGGACGACGGGCGCGCGGTCGCGGTCGGGGTTGCCCAGGTAGGGCTCGCGGCTGACGCCATAGACATCGAACGGGTTGGAGACGGTGTTCACCATGAGTGTCGCCATGCCATCCATGGTGGCGACGACCGGGGTCCCCGGTGGGATGTACCAATCGACGGCGGGCTGGCCTTCGTATTCGACGTGGAGGCGCGCGTTCCAGCCACAGCGGTTGGCGCGGACAGGGTCGACGGCGGGCTGGTCGTCGCGGGAGTAGTCGTGGGCGGTGGGGCCGGCGCCCCACTCGATGGTGCGGTTGCCGGGCTCGCCGGTGACGAGCCCGAGGCGGGTGGTGGGGTCGATGGGGAAGCCGGTGGGGTCGAGCCGGGCTGCTGGTGTCGCCGGCCGGGTGGCGGGCGGGGGCGTGGCGGTCGAGGTGGCCGTGGGGGCGGGAGAGGATGTCGCCGTCGCCGGTGGGGAGGTCGCGGGGGAGGGCGATGGTGGAGGCTTGCCGCCAGAGCCATCGCAGGCGGCGAGCGCCCAGGCGCCGAGGGAGACCAGGAAAGTGCGACGGTGCATGGGGACAGGCTAGCGGACGACCCGGCCGGGCGCAGGTCTCAGGGCCGGGCCTTCAGGCGCTGGCGGGCGAACGTGGTCACCAGGTCGGTGATGCCCATGAGACCCATGCCTTTGCCCATGGAGACGTCTTTGCCGAACACGGTGAACACCGAATCGCAGGGGACAGCAGCGACCGCTTCGAGGGGCTGGCCACTGAGGGTCTCATCCATGATGGCGGCCCAGGCTTTCGCGGAGAGTCCCTGGGGGTTTTCGACCGCGAAGTGGAACTTGAGCGTGCCGTCCGGCAGGTCTTCGGCCCAGACGTAGGCCTCGGATTCGCATTTCTGGACGTGGTGCTCTTCCGGGAAGGGTCGGGTGGCAATGTGTTCGGGCACTTCGGTGAAGCGGTCGGCGTACTCGATGAGCATGTCGATGCGCTCGCTCCGGTCGGCGAACTGGAAGTCTTCGAGGAGGGTTTTCAGGCCCTGCGGCATCTCCGTCATCATTCGATCCTATCAGGCAGGGGCGAGGGGGCCGGGCGCCCGGCCCCCTGTTCGCGGATGGTGCGGTGTGCGGGGCCTACCGTTCGACGGGGACGTTGACGGAGTTGCCCCATTCGGTCCACGAGCCGTCGTAGTTGCGGACGTTCGGGTAGCCGAGGAGGTAGCTGAGGACGAACCATGTGTGCGAGCTGCGTTCGCCGATGCGGCAGTAGGCGATGATGTCGTTGGCCGGGTTGAGGCCCTGTTCCTCCTCGTAGATGGCCTTCAGTTCGGCGGCGGTCTTGAAGGTGCCGTCCTCGGGGTTGGCCGCGCGAGCCCAGGGGACGTTCTTCGCGCCAGGGATGTGGCCGCCGCGGAGCACGCCCTCCTGCGGGTATTCGGGCATGTGGGTGCGTTCGCCCGAGTATTCCTGGGGGCTGCGGACATCGACGAGGCGGGTGCCGCCGCCAAGCTTCTTCAGCACCTCGTCGCGGAAGATGCGGATCCTGCTGTCGTCGCGGTCGGAGGCGACGTAGGTGGTGGCGGGGTAGGTGGGGACTTCGCGCGTCAGGGGCCGGCCTTCCTTCTCCCACTTCAAACGGCCGCCATCCATGACCTTCGCGCGGGTGTGGCCGAAGAGCTGGAACACCCAGAAGGCGTAGGTGGCCCACCAGTTGCTCTTGTCGCCATAGAACACGATCTCGGTATCGCGGGTGGCGCCGATGCGGCTCATGAGCTTTTCAAAGCCGTCGCGGTCCAGGTAGTCGCGGCGGAGGGGGTCGTTGAGGTCGGCGGCCCAATCGACCTGGACGGCGCCGGGGATGTGGCCGGAGGGGTAGAGGAGTTGGTCCTCGTTGGATTCGACGATGCGGATGTTGGGGTCGTTGAGGTGGGCGGCGACCCAATCGGTGCTGACGAGAACGGCGGGGTTGGCGTAGCCGCGTTCGGCGATATCTGGCATGTGGTCCTCCGTGGTGGTAGTTCGTTGGGTTTTGGAGAAGGGAACCCAGCTTACCGTGGGGGCAGGAGAAAGTCGAGTGATGAAGTCAACAATCGTCGGAAGTGCGAGGCGGTCGCCGCGACGCGGTGCCCAAAATCGGAAATCGGAAATCGTGAATCGCAAATGGTGGTGCGGGGCCGGGTGGGGCTGGCGGGAGTGCATGGGAGTCGAACCCACCCGCGACCGCTTGTGCGGCCGCGCAACCGTTTTGAAGACGGCGGAAGCCACCGGGCCCCCTCCACTCCCGCCGGAAGCGTAGCGGATGGCGCGAGGGTGTTGCGAGTTGCGAGGAGGACTCCTGGTTCTTTCCTCCTTCCTCTTTCCTCCTTCCGCTGGGGACGCTAGGCTGCGCGGCATGGGATTTCCGGTACTCATGGGCGCGCAAATCATGTGCACGAACGGGCTGGGGCCCGGGAACCTGATCGTCATCCCCAAGGGGCCGCCCGTGATGATGGAGGGCAAGCTGGTGGCGACGGTGATGGACTTCGCACCGTTCGCCAACATCCCGCCATTCCCGATGTGCAATGCGCCGGCCAACCCGACGGTGATCGCGGCTACGGCCGCCGCGCTGGGGACTCCCACGCCGGCCGCCTGTGTGCCGGCGACGGCGGCGCCCTGGACGCCCGGTTCGCCGACGGTGAAGTGCGGGGCCTTCAACGTGCTCAACAATTCGAGCAAGCTGCAGTGCATGTGGGGCGGGTCGATCTCGGTCATGAACCCGGGGGCGACGAAGGAGATGGTGCCCTAGCCTCCCCGCACCCCTCCGGCCCCCATTTCCGATTCACGATTTTCGATTGGCTGAGGCGGGACGAGCCCCGGGGGCGCCCCGCCGGGCTAGGGACTGAGGACTAAGGACTGAGGACTTCCCCTTAGTTCCTGGTGCGGCCGAGCGCGACGCGTGCGGGGCCGGCGGTTTCGGCGGCGCGGAGGCAGAGGGCGAGGCTGGCGACGTAGTCGTCGTGTTTGCCCGGAGGGGCCGACCAGGCGACCTGGCCGCCCGCGCGGAGGTTTCGGCGGCAGGCGCGGAGTTCCTCCCAGGCGCGGCGGCTATCTGGCGAGGCATCTGCGGCAGGGAGGGCGAGGCGGCCCGAGCCGGCCGCGCCGATGAGCGCCCACCCGAGTTCGGACTTCGAGGCGGCGGTGAAGACGAGCCCAACCACGATGCGCCCCAGCAGCTGCTGGAGCTGGGCGACAAGCGGCGCGCCGAGGCCGGTCTCATCGGCGACGAGTCGCTCGACCCCCCACTGGCGGGCGGCGCCGGCTACTTCAGCGGCGATGGAGTGGAGCGGGGCGCTCCGCCATGAACGCCAGCCGACGACCTCGCAGCGGCTCTCCTCGATGCGGGCGATGGTAAGGACGGTGGAATCGGCGCCGGCGCCCTGGCCACCGAAGTCGAGGCCGGCGGCGTAACGCTCGCCGGCGCGGGGGCCGGGCAACAGCTCGTGGGTGCCGCGGAGGGCGGCGAGCTGGGCGCTATCGAGGAGGCTGGCCGCTTCGCGGGAGCTGACGAGCTCGTACTGCGTGAGAAAGAGGGGGTTGGTGGGGCCCAGGCGGGCCCGTTCGCCTTCGACGTAGCGGCCATAGGGCCTGGATTCGGCGGCGACCTTCTGCCAGCTGACCTGGTGGTGCCGGGGGTGGAAGGTTGGAGGCCGGCGGGCGAGCAGCTCGCGGTCGCGGGCGCGGTTGGCATCGACGGCGCGCTCGAGGAGGGTGGCGCCGTCCCAGGGGGTGCCGAAGAGGACTGTTGGGGCGCCGGTCGAGGCGGCCATGGGGCGGAACTGGCGGTCGAACCAGTCGGGGTCGATGTCCTGGGCCTCATCGGCGATGAGGGCGAAGGTTGCGGTGTGGCCAGCGACGTGCGCTTCGGGCGAGGCGCTGAGGAAGGTTGCGGTGACGCCGTTGCTGCGGAGGGTATTGTCCTCGGCGGCGATGGGGACGCCCCAGCGGCGGGCGAATCGGACGATGCCGGTGCGGGTGCGTTCGAGGCTGATGCGGGCCTGGGGGTAGAGGGTGGGGGCGCAAACGATGATGTGGCCTTCGCGGCGGGCGTAGTGCTGCATGAGGCAGGCGACGAGCGCCGCGGAGACTTCGTTCTTGCCGGCCTGGCGCGGGAACATGACGGTGAACTGGACGCCGGGGCTGGCAGGGAGCTGGCCCAGGAGGGACCGGAGGACGCCGGCCTGGTAGGGGCGGAGGGCGGGGAGGATGCGCATCGCGGGTATCGTCGCCACTGGCGAGTTTTCCCTCCAAGAGGCGGACGGCACCCTCCTGGACTAGGTAGCGGTAGCCGATGATGCAAACGGGACCCGCCCTTGGGGCCCCGGGGGACGTGTGACCACAGCCCGCAAGACCGGAGCGCTTCTGACCCGGCGCGCCTGGCGATTGCTGCCACTTTTCGTGCTCCTGGGCGGGCTGGGTGCGACCGTGTGGCTGGTCGCGATGGCGAGCGCTTCGGCGGACCGCCACGATACGGAGCGGCTCCACCGGCTTTCGGACGAGGCGGCGGACATGGTGCGGGAGCGGCTCGCGGTGTATTCGGACGGGTTGATCGCCGGCGCGGGCCTGCTGGCGGCATCGGACGAGGTGAGCCGGGACGAGTGGCGCGTGTTCGTGGAGAGCCTGGACCTGGCGAGCCGCTATCCGGGGATCAATGGGATGGGCGTGATCCACCCGGTTTCGGCGGCCGAGCTGGGCGCTTTCGAGGCGGAGCAGGCGGGGGAAGTGCCGGGCTACCGCGTGCATGCGGTGCCGGGGTTCAGCCCGGGCGAAATCCACTACCCGGTGCGCTACCTCGAACCGATCGAGCCGAACCGGAAGGCCGTGGGGCTCGATATGGCTTCGGAGCCGAACCGGAGGACCGCGGCCGAGCTCGCACGCGATACGGGAGTCCCCCAGGTGACCGGCCGCATCGTGCTGGTCACCGACGAACAGTCGCGGGCGGGGTTCTTGCTCTTCGTGCCGGTGTACCGCGCGGGGCTGCCGCTGACGACGGTGGAGGAACGCCGGGAGGCGTTCGCGGGCTGGGTGTATGCGCCGTTCGTGACGGAGGAGTTTCTCGCAGGCGTGCTGGGGAAGCTCGATGGCGAGGTAGATCTCCACGTGTATCAGCAACTCGCCGAGGATTCGCGGGAGGCGCTGTATCACTCGCTCGCCGGCGATGTGCCGGACCACGACCACGGCGACATCGAGACGCGCCACGTGACCCTCGCGGGGCAGATGTTCACCCTCGAGCTTTCGCGCGGGCCGGAGTTCGAGGCAGCCGGGCGGAGGACGCAGGCGATCATCCTGCTGGGAGGGCTGATCGTCTCCGTGTTGCTGGTGGTCCTGGTGGCGAAGCTGCAGGACGCGGGGAGAGCGGCGCACGAGCTGGCGGAACGGCGGACACGTCAGTTGAACGTGGCGCTGGCGTTCCAGAAGGGGATCCTGGATGGCGCCGGGAACGCGGTGATCGCGACGGATATCCACGGCATAGTGATGCTGTTCAACCCGGCCGCGGACGAGTTGCTGGGCTACAGCGCGAGCGACCTGGTGGGGAAGCACAGCCCGGTGGTGTATCACGACCCCGCCGAGGTCCGGGCGCGGGCGGCGGAACTGACGATCGAGATGGGACGGCCCATCACGGCGGGGTTCGATGCGTGCATCGCGCGGGCGCGGTCGGGCGTGGCGGACTGCCGGGAGTGGACGTTCATCCGCAAGGATGGGAGCCGCGTGCCGGTGAGCCTCACGATGACAATGTTGCGGGATGGGGACGGCGCGCCGAGCGGGTACCTGGGCATCGCGCGCGACATCAGCGCCGAGAAGCAGGCGGAGGAAGAACTGCGCGAGAGCGAGACGCGCTTCCGGGCGGTGTTCGACCTCTCTCTCGACATGATCGCGACAGCGAACGAACAAGGGGTGCTTACGCAGGTGAACCCGGCGTGGGAGAAGTCGCTGGGGCACACGGAGGATGCCTTCGTGGGCAAGACTATCTGGACGCTGGTACATCCGGACGACCTGGCGGGCGGGATCGAGCGGGCACTGCCGGCGCTGCGGGGGACGCCGGTATACGACTCGCGGGTGCGGGTGCGGCATGCGAACGGAGGGTGGCGGTGGTTGTCGTTCAACCTGAGCCCGCTGAGCGCCCCGGGGGAAGCGTACATCGTCGCCCGGGATGTGACGGCGGAGGTGGCGGCGCGGCACGAGATGGAGGAGCTGTTGGAGGTGTTGCGCGCGAGCACGGCGGCGATGGCGGAGCAGAACGCGGAGCTGGACCAATTGCGCGAGCAGGCGGAATACCTGGCGAACCACGATACGCTCACGGGGACGCTGAACCGGCGGGCGTGGTTCGCCGCGGCGACTGCCACCAAGCCGACCGCGATCGCGATCTTCGATATCGACCACTTCAAGCGGGTGAACGACACCTACGGCCACCCCGCAGGCGATTCGGTGTTGTGCGAGGTGGCGTCGCGGCTGGATGTCGGGCTCCCCGAGGGGGCGCTGTTGGGGCGGCTCGGCGGGGAGGAGTTTGCCGTGCTGTTCACGGGGCCGCTGGCGGCCGCACGGGAAGCAGCGGCGCGGTGCATCGCCGCCGTGGCCGAGAGCGCAGTCGTGCTGTCCACGGGCGAGACGTTGGCGGTGACGGTCAGCGGGGGGCTGGCGTCGTGGCAGGCGCGGGGGCGTTCGCGGGAGGACTCGCTGGTGGCGACATACGACGCGGCGGACCGGGCGCTCTATGAGGCGAAGCACGCGGGCCGCCACCGGTTGGTGGTGGACCGGGCGGCGGCCTGAGGGGCGAGCTGGGCGGATGGCCTGTTAGGCGCTCCGCCGCCTGACCATGTAGACGGCGGCGCCAACGACCAACACGATCGCGATGGCAACGATCCCGGACATCACAACTGTCGCGGTGTTGTCGCCATCACCGTCGCTATCGCCGCCTCCGGTGGCGGGTGGCCCGGGCGCGCGCGTTGGGGTCGCGATGGGGGTGCTACCGCCGGCGGGCGTGGTGGTTGCCGCGGAAGTGGCGGCGGCGGTTGGCGTGCTGGTAGCCGGCGCCTGCGAGGTCGCCGTGGCGGTGGCGGCGGGAGTCGTCGCCGGAGTCGGCGTTGCCGTCGGGGTGTTTGTGGGGGCGATGGTTGAGGTGGCTGTGGCGGCGGCCCCCGTCACGACCACCTGGCCGGTCATCGATGGGTGGATGTCGCAGTGGTAGGCGAAGGTGCCGGCCGCGGAGAAGGTCTTCTGGTACGACGCTCCGCCCGCGATCTGCCCCGAGGCGAGCTCGCCACCGCTATCGGATGAGACGGTGTGGGGGATGCCGGCGTCGTTGTTGGTCCAGGTGACGGTGTCGCCGACGCCGACCGTGACAGTGCCCGGGGCAAAGGCGAAATCGGCGATGGAAACCGCGGCGCTGGCGGCCCCGGCGGAGTGCGGGCGTGGGGCGAAGGCGGCTGCGGCAGCGATAACAGCGGCGGCGAGGAGTGCCGCCGGCCCGGGGCCCGGCAGGATTCTGGTCATGTGCGTGTTGTCCCTTCGCGGCCGGCGTGGTGGGCCGTTGTGGAGAGCTACGCGGCGCACCACATGCCGGGATTGGTTGCATGTGCAAAATCTCCGGCATGTGGCAGCGGCCAGTAAAGGCGGGGTACAGGTTTCAGGCGGCCTTTGCGGCGTGGCGGGCTTCGGCGGCGCCGCGGACCGCCGCCTGGATGCCGAGAAGCCCCTCCCGGGTGAGCCCGCCGCTGGCGACCAGGTCGTTGAGCGCGTAGGCGGCGGCGGTGGCGCGGGCGCGGCGCTCTTCGTGCTTTGCCAGGTGCTCTTCGATGGTGCCGCCGGTGGCGTAGCCGGCGAGGATGGCATCGGCGGTGTTGTCGGCATCGCGGAACGCATCGGCGATGCCCGAAGCGAGGATGGGGTCCTTCAGGTAGGCGGCATCGCCCGCGAGGGCCCAGCCGGGGCCGGCGGACCTGCGGTAGTAGGCGGCGGTGCCGGTCGAGCCCTGGATGCGTTCGACGCGCCGCGCGCGGCGGAAGCGTTCGGCGACGAACGGGTTGCCGGCGAAGGCCCGGGCGATCGCGGCTTCCGGGTCGGCCCGGACTTCGTCGAGTTTCGCCACGGGCCAGTAGCCGCCGATACAGGCGAGGCCCCAGTTGGTGGGGAAGGCATAGGCGGCGATGCCATCCTGGACGTAGGTTTCCATGGCGCTCGATTCCCAGTCTTTGTAGTAGGCGAAGTAGGTGATGGCGCGGACCGGGCGCTCGTTGTACTTCGGCGCATCGACCTGGCGGGCGACGAAGGAGTTGCGCCCATCGGCGCCGACGACCAGGCGGGCGCGTTCCACCACTTCGTTGCCGGCGCGGTCGCGGCCGACGATTCCGGCGATGCGGCCGTCTTCGCAGATAAGGCTCTGGACGCTGAAGCCGGTGCGGAGTTCGGCGCCGGCGTTACCGGCGGCATCAGCGAGGATGGTATCGAGCACGCTTCGGCGCGGGGCGATCGCGGGGTAGGGGTTGAGTTCGGCGTGGATGTTCACGGCGAAGCCATCGACGCCCATCACGATGCGCCGGAGGGCGGGGAGATCGCTGCGCAGGACCTCATCGAGCACATCCCAGCGCTCGAGGCGTTCGAGCGAATCGCCGGTGAGCATGTGGGTGGAGAGCACGTCGCTCGGGAACGAAGTGCGGTCGACGGCGAGCACCCGAAGCCCGCCGTTGGCGAGGCGAAGAGCGAGGGGTGCCCCGGCCACGCGCGCACCGACAATGATGACGTCGTACATGTGGTTCCTCCATGTGGGCCGGGGCCCCGGATGGATCCCACCGTAGGCAGGCCGTCCGGGGGGGCTCTATGAACGGAGTCACGGAGGCCCGTGGCTTCCGCCGAAGGGACTACCCGGCGGGGAGGAGGACGGTGAAGGTGGAGCCGCGTCCAGGCTCGGAGTTGAGGGCGATGGCGCCGCCGTGGGCGCGGACGGCCCCGAGGGCGGAGGCGAGCCCGAGGCCGTGGCCCGATTCCTTCGTGGTGAAGAACGGGTCGAAGATGCGCGTCTGGGTGTTCGCGTCCATCCCGATGCCGTCGTCGGAAACCTGGATCATGGCGTACTTCGCGGCGGTCCTCGCGGCGACCAGCGGCGAGGGGGCGGCTTCGCCCGGGTCCTCGACGGTAGACGTGCGGACGACGACGCGGCTGCCGGAACCGCGGGTTGCCTCCACGGCGTTGACCAGGAGGTTGAGGACGAGCTGGCGGAGCTGGATGGCATCGGCTTCGACCGGGGGTACGGGGGCGAACTCCAGGTCGATCCGGACGGGGGCCCCGGGAAGCTTGCGCGCATAGCCGGCGACCTCGGTGGCCAGGGCCGAGATGTCGACGGGGCCGGTGTGCCGCTCGCTCTTGCCGGCGAAGGTAAGGAGCTGTTCGATGAGCTCGGAGGCCCGGGTGACGGCGCCGCGGGCTTCGGCGAGGTAGTTGCGGAGCTCTTCGGGGGTGGCGCCCATCTCCGCGAGTTCGATGTTCGCGGCGATGACGGTGAGGAGGTTATTGAAGTCGTGGGCGATGCCGCTGGCCATCAGGCCGAGGCTTTCGAGTTTCAGGGCCTGGACGCGGGCTTCTTCGAGCCGCTTACGCTCGGTGATGTCGCGGATGGCCACGGTCGCGCCGATGACTTCGCCGCGGATGCCAACGACGGGCGAGAACGCGCCTTCGACCCAGCCGGGGGAGAGGCCGGGGATGCGGAACTCGCGTTCGATGGAGAACGTCTTCCCGGAGAGGGCGTTCTGGACTTCGTTGAGGAAGGGGCGGCTTTCGCGGAAGAAGGGGTAGTCGAGGAGGTTGGTGCCTTCGACGACTGCGGTGCCGGTGACACGTTCGAAGAGGCGGCCGGCGCGGGCGTTGATCCGGCGTATGGCCAGGTCCGCGCTGACGATCATCATGGCATCGCGCGAGCCGCGAAAGACGGCCTCGGTCTCGGCGCGCGATTCGGCCAGTGCCTGCTGGGCGAGCTTCTCGCGGGTGATATCCATGTAGACCCCGACCATGCGGAGCGGCGTGCCATCGGGGGCGCGTTCGGTGACCCTCCCGCGGGAGCGGATCCAGCACCACTCGCCGGTGGCGGTGTGGAGGCGCCACTCCGACTCGTACATCTCGGTTTCGCCGTCCAGGTGGGCACGCCAGGCGCGGGTGACGGCCTTCTGGTCGCCGCGGTGCATATGCTGGAGGAAGTCGAACGTCTCGACGGGGCCCTCGTGGTGGTGGCCGAAGGCTTCCCAGAAGCCATCCTGGAAGATGGTGGTCTCGGCGACGAGGTCGGCCTGCCACGGCCAGAGGCCGGCGGCTTCGACGGCAACGCGGAGGACATCGGGGTCCGGGAGCGCGGGGGGTTGGCGCGTGTCGGTCATGGTGGCGAGCTGGAGCGAGGGGCGGTGCGCGGGCTCCTGAGTGGATCGTAGCCGATCGGGCGTCGCGGCGGCGTGGGCCGGGCGAAGGGGAGGGGCGCCCGGCCGGGAGCATCTCGCGCCTCGCACCTTGCGACTCTACGATTCGCGGCATGATCCCGAAGGACGACCTGATCAACTACGTCGGCAACGTGCACGCGCGGACCTACGAGGCGGTCGAGCGGCTGGCGGATGGCCACCTGCACTGGCGGCCCGCGCCGGGGGAGTTCAGCGTGGCAGAACTGGTCACGCATATCGCGAACGCGCGGCTGATGAACATCGGCGCCATCCAGACCGGGGTGACGAAGTACAAACACCATGCGGTGAAGGACGGGGTGACCGCGGCCGAGTTGCGGCGGCTGGTGTTGCGGACGGGGAAGAAGACGGTGGCGGGGCTCGTGGATGCGGACCTGGAGCGGATTATCCCGAACCTTGCGGGGCCGGCGTTCCCGGCATGGCGGCGGGTGCTGGGCGGGCTTATCGAGCACGAGACGCACCATCGGAGCCAGCTGTGCAGCTACCTGGCGGCGCTGCAGATGGAGCCGCCGCCGCTGTTCGGGCTGCATGTGGAGGATCTGCCGCGGTAGGGAGTCCCCCAGCCCTGACCTCCCAGCCACCATTTCCGATTGACGATTCACGATTCACGCGGCGCCGAACTGCCCGCCGCGATCATCCGAGGCGCGCCCGGGATGGCGCGCTGCCACTCCCCGCCAGCGCAGCGCCGCGGGACGTCGGCTTCGCCAGAGGGAGAAAGAGCGACCCGCCCCCTAGCCAGCAAGCGCTGGCAAGCTGCCCTCCGGGCAACCTTTCGGGAAGCGGGCCATTTTCACCGTCATTATCGGCATGGCCGGGCAAGTTGTCACTACGATGTCTCGCGTGCGCGAAAGTGTTCGCTCGCTCAGGATTGCGGCGTGCTGGTGTTTGCGGACGAGTCGGGCGACCCGGGACCTGTCGGAAAGGCGGGAGCAAGTGAGCGGTTTACCGTGGCAGTCGTGGCATTCGAGTCTGCCAAGGATGCACAGGACTGCGAGGCAAGAATCAGGATGCTTCGTGCTCGACTGAGTGTGTCGGCGCGCTCAGAGTTTCGTTTTCGAAACGATAGGCACGAACGGAGGTTGCAATTGCTGGCTGCGATCGCTCCCGCTCGTTTCCTGGTGGCGGCGGCAAGTACCTCGAAGGCGGATCGGGATCAGATCTCGTTTGGCCGGGTCTGTGTCGCGGCGATCGAGGAACTCCCGCCGTCGCCGCCCCTGAGAATTGTCGCCGACGAAACCGGGGGCCGGGCGCACAGGACGCAACTCAGCCGCGAGCTCCGACTGGTGCTCGGTGAGCGATTACGTTCGCTGAGGACCGCCCGATCCCAGAGCGAGGACCTGCTGCAGGTCGCGGACTATGCTGCCGGGATTGCAGCCAGATTGGCAGGTGGACGGGCGGGCGGGGAAGAGTACTTGGATGCACTTGGCCGCCATCGATTCACCCTGAAACTGATCGGGTGAGATCAGAGTGCCCGCGGGATCACGGCTCTGGTGGCGCCAACCGTTCATCCTTCTCCGATCCCCCTCCTCCCTCGTCCCCGTGACACCCACCCGTTGCACCTCCCGGCCTCCCCTGCCCAACCTCCGCCCATGCCCCGCCTCGCATCCCGCACCCCGGCCCGCAAAGTCGAACGCACGCTAACGCACGTGCGTCGGCATGCGTCACCTATGCGTCGGAATGCGTCGCCAAGTTGGAAGGTTTTCCGCACGACGCATGCCCGGGCGCGCCTCGCAGATCGCCTCTCGAAACTCGCAACTCAACACCCACCGCACACCACCGCACGTGCGGTGCAATGCGGTGACCATGCGGTGCAGTGCGGATCCATGCTGAAAAAAGTTCTCTGCCCACCGCACGCGACGCCCTCAACCCGGTGCACCTGGCACCTGGCGCTTCTGGTTGGCGAGCCTCGGATGGGGCCGGTTGGCGGTCAATCGTGAATCGGCAATCGGAAATGGAGGGGCGGGTGTAGAAGGGATGCGGTGGCGTAGACTGCGCCGCCATGAGCACGTGGTTCGATACGGCGCGGTTCGGGATGTTCATTCACTGGGGGCATTCGTCGCAGCAGGGCGTCGAGCTCTCGTGGCCGATGGTGGGTGGCAATGCGGCGCTGCCGCGCGGCGACATGTCCGTGGCCGAGTACCAGGCCTCGGCGGCGACGTTCAACCCCGCGCAGTGGGACCCTGTTGGGTTGGCGCGGATGGCCAAAGGCCTGGGGATGCAGTACGCGGTGTTCACCACCAAGCACCACGACGGCTATGCGATGTTCCACACGAAGACCTCGGACTTCGGCGTCGAGCACTCGCCATACGGGCGGGACATCGTGCGCGAGTTCGTCGAGGCGTTCCGGGCGGAGGGGCTGCGCATCGGGCTGTACTTCTCGCTGATCGACTGGCACCACCCGGACTACCCGGCGTTCACGGACGCGGGCCGGCCGTACCGCTTCGGGCGTTCGAAGTCGCCGGCGCCGGAGCGGTGGGAGCGGTTCAGGGCGGTGATGTTCGAGCAGGTGCGGGAGCTGCTGACGAACTATGGGCCGATCGACGTGTTCTGGTTCGACGGCGGATGGGAGCGCACGCCGGAGCAATGGCGGGCGAGGGAGCTGGAGGCGCTCATCCGCGAGTTGCAGCCGGGCATCCTCATCAACGACCGTTTGCCGACGGTCGGGGACTTCGAAACGCCCGAGCAGTTCGTGCCGGCGCAGGCGCCGGGCCGCACGTGGGAGACGTGCATGACGCTGAACGAGAGCTGGGGCTACAACCCGGACGACGGGGCGTGGAAGCCGCCGCGGCAGGTGGTGCACACGCTCTGCGAGGTGGCCGCCAGGGGCGGGAACCTGCTGCTGAACGTGAGCCCGATGGGCGACGGCGCGATCATGCCGGAGCAGCGCGCCATCCTGGGGGCCATGCAGCGCTGGCTCAGCCAGAACGGCGAGAGCATCACCGGGACGGAGCCCGGGCTGGAGCCCTGGCAGTTCTACGGGCCGTCAACGAAACGCGGCGACACGACCTACCTCCACCTGCTGATGCGGCCCTACGAGACGGTCACGGTGCGGGGCGTGCCGATCAGGCACGTGAAGCGGGTGCGGGTGCTGGCCAGCGGCCGGGAACTCGCGTTCACGACACGCTGCGCGATCATCGACCAGTTCTTCAACCCGGACCCGCCCGGGGAACTCACGATCCAGGTGCCGGAAGACGCTCTGGACCCGTTCGCCACCGTGCTGGCGATCGACATGGGCTAACGAGAACACGGAGAACACGGAGGCGCAGAGCTTGGGAGGGGGAGGAGGAGAGTCGTTCCCGTGTTCTTACTCCTTCCCCTCCGCTTCTCTGCGCCTCGTTGTTGGGTTCGCGGCTGGCGGTCTCAGATCTGGCTGTAGCGGGAGGGAAGAGGGAGAAGTTCCCACGCCTCCCCCGTCCGCAGTCTTCCTCTGCGCCTCCGCGCCTCATTGTTGACTTCGTCGCAGGCGGGCTCAGATCTGGCTGTAACCGGAACCCTTGCGGTCGATGCCGGTGCCCTTGCCGTCCTTGATCCAGCCGAACTCCTGGAGGATTTCCTGGCTATAGGTGACGCGGCCCGTCACCTTGTCCAGCGGTTCGCTGGCGAGGAGGAGGGCGGCCCTGGCCATCAGGATGGGGTGCTCGCCGCGGGGGTCATCCATGCCGGTGACCAGGTGGTGGTGGACGGTGCCGGGGGTGGGGACGACCTGGGAGGGCGAGACGCAGGTGACGCTCACGCCATCCTGGTAGACCTCGGAGGCGAGGCCCTGGGTGAGGCGCTCGAGGGCGGCCTTTTCGGCGCCGTAGAGGGTGCCGCCGCGGCCGAAGTCTCCCTTGTAGGGTCCGCGGCCGGGGCCGATGGCCGCGCCAGAGGAGATGTTGACGATCGAGCCAGCCTTGCGCGCGAGCATGTCGGGCAGGACGAGCTGGCTGAAGTAGAACGGGGCATGGAAGTTGACGCCGATCGAGCGGTGCCACTTGCTGATGGGGTAGTCCTTGATCGGGATGAAGTAGGTGAGGGCGGCGTTGTTCACGAGGACGTCGATGGGGCCGTACTTCGCGCGGGTCTCTTCGACGGCGCGGACGCACTGGTCGTAGTCGGAGATATCGGCGGTGATGGCGGTTGCCTCGCCGCCGGCGGTCCTGATCGTGTTGACGGTGTGTTCGAGCGAGCCTTCGAGGACGTGGTCGCCTTCTTTGAGGGTGCGGGCGACGCAGGCGACCTTGCCGCCTTCTTCAGCGAAGAGGCGGGCGATCTCGGCGCCGATGCCGCGGCTCGCGCCGGTGACGATGACAACCTTGCCATCAAGCTTTCCCATGGGGGTTCCTCCTGACGTGTACGTAAGCGTTGGGATTGTAGCAGGGCGGTTGGCGGTTGGCGGTTGGCGGTTGGCCGGGGCGGGCGGAGGGGCAGATTCCGGTGGTCTGAGGGGATATACTCAATGTGTGGACAAGGCAGGGGCCCGCGCCGCGCACGATCTGATGCTGAAACGCATCGAACAGAGTCTGAAGGACGAGGATCGGGATAACGCCTTGATGTGGCGTGGCAAGAGCGATGCTGAATCTGCCCGGGCAATCGCAGAATGCAGCGACCTCGGAGACGCGCTCTTGCGGTCCCGAGGCAGGCCGGTCGATTACGGTGAGTTGGATTTTCCGCCTCTGCCGAGGCACTGAGTGGAACTGACGGCGCTGAGTGAGGGTGTGCGCTTGCTGGATGAGGCGCTCCGTGACCGCAGGATTCCATATGCCTTTGGTGGAGCGATGCTTACGGTCTCTACGGCATCCCGAGAGGTACCAACATATCGATCGGTGGTTGACGGAGATCCTGGGCGCGGACGACATCCGGATAGGACGCTTACGCCAGGCCGCCGC
>JAHDWR010000034.1 GCA_023382755.1 Dehalococcoidia bacterium | reverse complement strand
ACATCGTCGTCTCGGTGGCGGGGAACGTCACGCACGAGCAGGTGGTTTCGCTCGCGCGGCCGATGTTCGAAGGCATGGAGCCGGGGCCCATCCCCTCGGTTGTGCCGTACGACCCCTCCATCGCGGGGGAGCGGGTGGCGACTGACTCGCGGCCGATCGACCAGTGCACCATGTATCTCGGCCTGCCGATGTTCGGACGCGAAGACCCGGACCGGTGGTCGATCCGGATCATGAACGACGTACTGGGTGCCGGGATGTCGTCGCGCCTGTTCCGGGAAGTGCGCGAGCGGCGGGGGCTGGCCTACTCGGTGGGGTCGGGGTACGGGTACCTGGCGGACGCAGGGGTGTTCACGATTTCGGCGGGGGTGAACCGGGACAAGCTCCGGGAGACGATCGAGGTGTGCCTGGAGGAGGCGGAGCAGCTCTCGACAGCGCACGTGCCGGCGGATGAGCTGCGGAAGGCCAAGGACCACAACATCGGGCGCTTCCGGCTTTCGCTGGAGACGGCGTTCTCTCTCGGGCAGCGGCATGGTGAGCAGCTCATCACCCGGGGAGCCATCGAAACCATTGACGAGGTGGTGCGGCAGATCGAAGCGGTGACCGCTGATGAGGTGGTGGCCGTGGCGAAGCGCATCCTGAAGCGCGAGCGCCTGCACTGCGCGGTCGTCGGGCCGGACCTGGACGAAGCGGAGATCGCGGCCGCGCTGGGGTGAGCGACTGGTACTGCGAGGAGCTGCTCTCGGGACGGACCGAGGTGGAGCGGATCTTCGAAGACGAGTCGGTGATTGCGTACTGGCACACGCGGCCGCACTACGCGCACCACGCGGTGGTGACGACGAAGGCGCACATCGATTCGCTGCTGGGCGTCGACGCCGGGACGCTGGCGAGCGTGTTCGAGGTGGTGCGGGCGGTGGCGGCACTGTTCGTGGCCGAGTATGGCGGCGCGCACGTGGTGGCGAACGTGGGCTCCTACCAGGAGGAGCGGCACTTCCACGTACACGTGGGGGCGGAATAGCTACCAGATCTCGGGAGCCCAGGGGAGCGTGTGCCAGCCGAACATGGCGTCGGCGCGGGCGATAGCCTCCGGTGTGCCGCTGACCCGGCCCGCGTGCCAGAGCGGCGCCAGGCGGGTGCCACCGAGGAAGATGGCCCCGAGTTCCGTTGAGCTCAGTGTTATGTCGGGCTCGCGCGTCGTGGCCGCGCATATGGCTCCGGCGGGGCCACCCTCCAGGAGGAACCGGCCAGCGGCCCAGGGTGCGAACGCGTCGGTGACCTCGATGACGACGGCCCCTTCCGTGGCGTAACGCCGGCCAGACAGGGCAGCGCCGGGATCCATAATCCGGCAGAAGACTGTGTCCGTCGGGCGGCGGACAAGGCGGCGGGGGTCGGCAAGCATGTGGTAGAGGGGCTCATCGGCGCGGCGCCATTCAGCCTTGATGGTGCCGATGAGGTCGACCCCGAAGACGAACTGCCAGAGCGCCGCGTAGGCGGAGCGAGTCGCTGCCATGAGCTCGCGGATGGTGAGGGTACTTGTGGCGGAGCCATCTTCCTCGGTCTCCCTGACCCGGTAGCGGACGTAGCCGAGCACCTGGCCCGCCTCTTCGTACTGAACGAAGAAGCTGCTGCTGAAGCCGGGCGCCGGGAACTCGGGCTCGCGGAAGACGCGGTGCTCCCACCAGGCGGTGCTCCGGCTGTGCATGCCCGGGATGCCGGGGCGGACGCGGTCGTAGACGGCGGGCCAGGCCGAGAGGGCCTCATCGCGCGAGACGAAGCGGACAGTGCCGGGCGCGGAGACGGGGTGGGCGAGCGCGGTGCGGGTGCGCTCGATACGCAGTTCGACGCCCTCGGTGGCGAGGCCGTAGCCAAACCGCGCATAGATTGGCGCTTCGGAAGCCCAGAGCATGGCGATGGGCTCTCCGCGGTCGCGGATGTGCTCAAGCTTGGAACGCATCATGGCGGTGAGGATGCCCCGGCGGCGGTGGGTAGGCCGGACCGATACCCAGGTGACGCCGGCGCAGGGGAGCGTGGCTCCGGGGACGGTCATCTCGAAGGACCAGACGCCGGTTGTGCCGACGACCTGGCCGCCATCCCAGACGGAGCCGGTGCGGTCGAGCTCGGCGTAACTGAGCGTGTGCGGGAGGAGGTCGGGCTGGAAGTCGTGGCTGAAGGCGGCGCCGTGGCACTGAAAGAAGGCCGGCGCTTCTTCGGGAGAGATAGGGCGGATGGAGTATTCCAGGGTGTTCCTCCGTCGGTGGTGCGGGTGGCGGTGGCCGAGTGCGGGAGTATAGCGGGTGAGCAGTGAGGGCACCTCCAGGGGGCGGCGGTGCCATGCTTTACACAGGCCATACCGGGATGGAACCAACGTGCCGGGTGAAACGTCTTGGAGGGAGGATGCGCTGATGAAGTCCTGGCGACGTGGTGGATGGGCCGTGTGGATGTACGCCGCGATCCTCCCCGCTTCGGTGGCGTGCAACGGGTCCGGCGACGCCGGGACAGCGATCAGCGGACCGGTGGCCCCGCCCGGGGAGACAGCGACCGCGACGCCCCCGCTCGCGGCACTCTCCGGCGGGGCCACGCCATTGGACAATGGGCCTATCGCGTGGGCCGTGGCCGCGAGCCTGGGCCTGGCCCCGGATGACATCGAGTTTGCCCTGCTCGAAGCGGTGACGTGGCCTGACGGCTGCCTGGGCCTGGCCGAAACCGGGCATGTGTGTTCCCAGGCGCTGGTGGATGGCTGGCGGGCGGTGGTGCGGCTGCCCGATGGTACGGAGCGGAGGTTCCGGGGCGGGAACGGCCGCGTCGTCGCGGAACCCAGGTGACGAGCCGATGGAGCGTTGGCGGCTGAGGCGTAGCATCACTGCGCGTGGGAGAGCTTGCCGCGCTGATCGCGGCGATGACGTGGTCGGCGACGAGCGTGGCGCTCACTTCGCTTGCGGCACGGACTTCGCCGGTGGTGTTGAGCGCGCTGCGGTTGGGTTCGGCCACGCTGTTGTTGCCATTCATCCTCTGGGCGAGCGGGCAGGCGGGGGATATCGGGGACGCTTCGACGTGGACGCTGCTGCAGGTGGTCGGAAGCGGGTTCGTGGGCTACGGGATTGGCGACACGATCTACATCCTGGCGTTGAAACGGCTGGGCATGCAGCGGACGTTCCCGGTGACGATGGCGCTGTTCATCGCCCTGACGGTCGCGGGCGGCGTGGTGTTGCTGGATGAGCCGCTGACGTGGGGACTGCCCGCGGGGGCGGCGCTCATCGGGATGGGGATCTACCTGATCGTGATCCCCGGCAAGGACGCAAACCGGCTGGTGCCGCAGGTCGTGCCCGCGGACTCGGCGGTGGCGACGGTGGTCGAGGCGCCGGCCGGACCGGTATTCGCGGCGCCCGGATGGAGCGGGTATGCGCTACTCGTGCTGGTTGGGGTGTTCTGGGCGCTCGCGACGCTCTGGCTGGCCTCGGCGAAGGGCGACCTCGGGGCGATAGCGGCGGGGTCGGTGCGGACGCCCGCGGGCGCGGTGGCGCTGCTGGCATTTGCCGCGACTATCCAGCCGCGAGAGCTGAAGGCGCCCTTCCGGAATCGAAACCACATCCTTGGCATCGTGGCGGCAGGGATTGTGGGGACGGCATTCGGGAGCCTCATGTACGTCTATGCGGTCGTAACGGCCGGGGCGGCGCGGACAGCGGTGTTGTCCGCGACCTCGCCGCTGCTGGCGCTGCCGCTATCGATGATCTTCCTGGGGGAGAAGTTCACGCGGAGGATCGGAGTGGGGACAGTGTGCTGCGTCGCAGGCATCCTGCTGGTGGTGGCGTGACAACGCTGCGAGAAGCGAGTTGCGAGAAACGAGTTGCGAGTGAGAGGGTGGTGAATTTCGAAGGGCGAAGTGGGAGGTGCGCCGTGGCGGTGGCCGCGCGCTGGGGGGCCGCGGCCGTGGTGGCGGTGCTGGCCGGTGTCCTTGCTGCCGGGTGTTCCGGAGGAGAGAACGAGGACGGCGGAGACAACGGGAGCGTGACCGGGACGCCGGCGATGAGCGCGAGCCCGGACGCTTCGGCCACGCGGGCGACCGGGCCGAGCCCGGCTCCGGGGGTCAGTGCCACGCCAACCAGGGGAGGGACGGGGCCGACGCCCGCCACACCGGGAACACCGGCCGCCACCGCGACCATGACTCCCGAGGCGGTGGCGGAGCCGACGACAACTCCGGCACCCTCACCAACTCCGGTGCAGCCGCGGGAGCACGGTGACGGGACGTTCACCATCGTCGTCTCGCAGGGCGCGGCGAGGGAGGCGGTGCGGGTGGAGGTGGCGGCGACCCCGGAGGAGCGCCAGCGGGGGCTGATGTTCCGGCAGGAGCTGGCCGAAGACGCGGGGATGCTGTTCCTGTTCGGGCGGGAGGTGCAGACGGGGTTCTGGATGCGGAACACGTATGTACCGCTCGATATTGCCTACATCGGCGCGGACCAGCGGGTCATCGAGGTGAAGCAGGGAAAGCCTCTGGACGAATCGCCGCTGACGCCCGATGGGCGGTACCTGTATGTGCTGGAGGTGAACGCGGGCTGGTTCGAACGTCATGGGATGGGCCCGGGGGCGGTCGTGGCGCTTCCGGATGGGCTGCCGCCCGCGACGGACAACTGAACTCAGCCGGCGCGGGGGAGGCGGCGGCGCATGGGCACCTTGATCGGGTTGTGGGCGGCGACCAGGCGGCCGAACTCTGACGCCTCGACGGCGGCGGCGAAGAAGTGCCCCTGGCCCTGGCGGCATCCGATATTGGCGAGGAAGTCCCACTGCCAGCGGTTCTCGATGCCCTCGGCCACGACGTTCATCTTGAGCGCGTTGCCCATCTCGACAATGGCCCGAAGGACGGGGCCGGAGGTGGCATCGACACCGAGACGGGCGATGAACGACTGGTCGACTTTGAGGGTATCGACGGGCAGGCGTTGGAGGTAGCTGAGGGAGGAGTAGCCGGTGCCGAAGTCATCGATGGCGAGGCCGACACCGAGGTCGCGGAGTTCTCCCAGCGTATCGAGGGTAGAGGGGATGTCCTGTATGAGGACGCTCTCCGTGAGTTCGAGCTTGAGCTGGCGAGGTGGAAGGCCCGTATCCCGGAGGACGCGGGCGATTCGGCGCGGGAGATCGGGCTGCTGGAATTCGGCGGCAGAGATGGTGACCGAAACCGTGAGCGGGTACCCGGGGCGCAGGCGCTGGAACTCGACGGTGCGGCGGCATGCTTCTTCGAGTACCCACTGGCCGATGCGGATGATCTCGCCGGTCTCTTCGGCGATGGAGATGAAGGTGGCGGGCGAGAGGATGCCGCGGTGGGGGTGGTCCCAGCGGAGCAACGCTTCCATGCCGGAGATGTCGCCGGTCCGAAGGTCGATGACGGGCTGGTAGTGGAGGAGGAGCTCGTGGCGTTCGACCGAGCGGCGGAGGGCGTTATCGAGGTCGAACTGTTCGGCGGGGGTGGCGTCGAGTTCCGGCGTGAACACGACGAACCGGGAGCGGCCTTCGGCCTTGGCGCGATAGAGCGCGATATCCGCCTTGCGCAGGAGTTCGGTGGTTGTCCGGTCGACTTCGGAGCTGACGGCGATGCCGATGCTGGACGTGACGAACATCTCCTGGCCGGAAAGGGAGAACGGCCGGCGGAGCGCGTACATGATGCGCTCGGCGATGCGCAGGGCGGCAGAGTGGGCGTTGGTCGACTGGACGAGCACGGTGAACTCATCGCCGCCGAGGCGGGCGACCATGTGGCCATCGGCGGCGCCCACCACACGCTGGCTGAAGGCGGCGAGGAGCTGGTCGCCCACTCCGTGTCCGAGCGAGTCGTTCAGGTACTTGAAGCGGTCGACATCGAGGAACATGACGGCGACGCGGTTGCCGCGCTGCGCGCCGGCGAGAGCACGGCTGAAGCCGGAAAGGAAGAGCGCGCGGTTGGGGAGCCCGGTGAGCGGGTCGTGGAACGCGCGATAGACGAGGGAATCGGTGGATTCCTGGACGGAATCGGCCATGCGGTTGAAGGCGTGGGCGACCGCCTGCACCTCGCGGAGGCGCGCGGGTGGGACGCGGCCATCGAGTTCGCCATCGGAGGCTGCCTCGATCACCATGGCGGCGGCGCGAAGCGGGCGGGCGACCTGGCGATGCAGGAGGAAGGTGGCGCCAGCGGCGATGGCGATCGCGGTGACGGCGGCCGCAACTACGTCGAACCGCGAGCCACCTGCCAGCGAGTTGTGGACGAGCAGCGGAAGGAGGCAGCCCGCCAGCACGATCGCGCCGAAGAAGGCAGCGACGGGCAGGCGGGGAAGGAAGTGCGTTCGCGAGGTCATCCGTCTGCCTTCCGGAGTCTGGCGGCGCCCAGGACGAGAGGGATTACCGCAGCTGTTACCCCTTTAATCGTCGATTGTCCACCAAAGCAACAGGGGCAGAGTGACCAGAAGAGCAGGCAAGAGGCGCCATCAGGGCGGCGAGCCCGGGCGTTCGCGGTAGAGATACAGCAGTTCCGAGACCACGACGGGGTCGAACGAGGTGCCGGAGGCGTCGCGGATCTCGCGGCGGGCGGCGTCCAGGCCGGCCTCGGAGGCCCGGTCGAAGGCATCGGCAACGGCGATGATGCGGGCGCCGATGGGGATGGCCTCACCGCTCAGGGCGAGGGGGCCGGCGCCGTCCCATCGTTCGCCTGCGGCAGCGATGGCGGCGGCGACCCCGTGGCAATCGGGGATGCGGCGAAGAATATTCGCCGCGACGGCCCGGGAGGCCCCATCTGGCGGGCAGGATTCGGCGACGAGGGGGCCGAGGGGCGTGCCGAGCGCGTGCAGAAGCGCGGCGAGGACGACGTCATCCGCATCCACGCGCGAAACGGAGAGCGGTTCGGCGAGGGACTCGGCCAGCGCGGCTGTACGGGAGGCGTGGGCCGCGGCGGGTTGGCCGAGGACGGTCTCAATGAGGGTGGAGAGGGGGCCCGGCTGTCCCTGGCGCCACTGACCGATCGCGGTGGGCAGCCAGAGGCCGACCATGAGCGGCGCAAGCCGGCGCGTGCGGGAGAGCGCGAACCCGGCGGCAGCCACCGCGCCGACGGCCGGGAGGCTCGCCTGGACGTGGGACCCGTTACGGTCGAGCGGGACGAGGCTCAGAGCCGACAGGGGAGCGAGCACAGAGATGGCCGAAGCGACGAGCGCGAGACGGCATCCCGTGAGCGCGTGAGCGCACCAGAACCGCCATGCGCCATAGGCTGCGGCGGTGCTGAGCACCAGCAGCGCGACCAGTGGCCCGGCGGTCAACATTGGGAGAATTCCGGCACAGCCACCACCGCACCCGACAGGGGGAGGTCCCCGCCCTCGCCGTGGTTTTCGGCACGAACTGCGCGCCAGACCAGTGTCGCGTTGGTAGATCCTCGCCTAGGATGCGCGGGATATCGAACCGGGGGTTTTTCGTGGAGAGCTACAAGATCCAGCTATTCCTGCACATCGCGGCGGCGATCGTTGCCCTTGGGGCGACGTTCGCGATCCCGGTGCTGCACGCCTGGGCGGAGCGTCGCGGGGTTGGCGCGACCAGGATGGCCTTGCAGTTCAGCGAGCACATGGAGAAGGTGCTGGTCATCCCGGGAGCGGTGCTCGTGCTGCTGTTCGGCGTGGGGCTCATCTTCGATGACGCCACGGGCTACAAGGACAATTTCCCCTGGTGGCTCGGCGTGGCGATCGCGTGGTTCGTGGCCGCATTCGCGGTGGCGGCGTTCGTGCAGAAGGCAAATGTGGAGCGCGCGATCGCGACGCTCGACAAGGTGGAGGACGATGGCGACTTTCCCCCGGCGTACATGAACGCGGCGGCCCGCGTGAAGATCACCGGAGCGGCGCTGGCCATCTCGACGGTGGCGATCACGTTCCTGATGGTCTGGCAGCCCGGGGAGTAGCGCGCCGGGCGCCTGGCAACGCCAACGGCGAAGGGCGCCCGCAGGGGCGCCCTTCGTGCCTGTGGTCCCGGGCTGGAGTCAGGCGGGGACGGCACCGGCGAAGAAGCGATCCCGGACGGCCTGGCTGAGGGCAACATTCTGGATGTGCGCGCGCTGGAGCTGCTGCCAGTAGTAGCGGTAGGTGGCGCGGTCGTGGAGGTTGCCTTCGTGCTGGATGGGGCCCCAATCGGCGTCGTAGGCCTTGAGGAGGATGGCTTCGGCCTCTTCGACCTCGTGGTGCGAGGGGGCCATGGCGCGGGTGATGGGCTCGATCTGGGCCGGGTAGATGCTCCACTGGCGGAGGAACCCGAACTCATCGTGGGCGCGGCGGGCGTCGTTGTAAATGAACTCGACATCCTTCAGCTCGAGGGTGACGTTGTGGGCCGGCACGACGCCGTTGGCGAGCGCCGCGGCGACCATTTCGGCCTTCGCGCGCTGGAGGAGCTTGTGGTCGAACTGGTAGGGCGAGCGCATGGCGAAGGCGGGGATGGCGCCGTTATGGGCGGAGACAAAGTCCATCATGCCGAAGTCGAGGACCTGCACATTGGGGAGTTCGGCGATTTCCCAGGCCTGGCGGAGCGCGCCGTGCGTCTCGACGAGGGCGTGGATGGGGATTTCGCGGCGGATGCCGGCCCTGGCGGTGGCGTTGCGGATGTAGTCGATCATCTCGGCGAGCTCGGAGGCGCGAACCGATTTGGGGATGGTGATGTAGGCAACCCGGGCGCCGGCGCCTGAGACGATGATGTCGACGTCGTCCTTCCAGTGTTCGTGGGTGTAGTCATGGATGCGGACGCCGGACATGTTGTGCTGGTTGCCGTCGCTGTTCTGCATGCGGACGACCATCTCGGCGTGCTGGCGTTCGGCGCCGGTGGGGGCGCCGTCCTCGCAGTCCATGGTGATATCGAAGACGCCGCCCATCTTGTTCTGGAGTTCGAGGGCTTTGGCGATGCGCTCCTCGGTGCCTGCGAAGTGTTCGCAGGTGGGGATGATGGGGAAGGGCTTCTCGCCCTCGAAGAGGACTTCGTTGGGATGTCGAGGCATGGTGAGTGTTCCGATTCCGAGATTGGGGATTGGGCGTTGCCCGGGGCAGGGCCGTTGCCCCAGTATGCCCGAAAGCGGCGATAGGAGAGAAGGGAAGCAGGCCGGGCAGGAGGGTTTTGGCGGCGTGGCCGCCGCGGCTCAGGAAGGCAGGCCGAAGAGCTGCCAGCCGGGGCGACCGGCGAGGGGGCCCGATGGTTCGAGCTGGAGGCCGTACGCGTCACCGGTGCGCAGGGCCTTGTCGATGGCCCATTTCGAAAGCCCCTGGACGGCCTCCATCGCCGCCATTTCCTCGAGGCTGAAGAACCCGGCGTTGGCGATCTCGTCGCCATCGAAGCGCGGGTCGGCGTCGCCCAGCGGGTCGAGGCGGAAGACGACGTAGATATTGGTGGTCGGGCCGCCCATGGGGCCCGCGACGGTGTGGCGGAAGGCGATCACATCGCGGACGCGGGCTTCGATGCCGGCTTCTTCGAGGACTTCGCGTTCGACGGCCTGGGCGAGTGGCTCATCATGTTCGGCGTAGCCGCCGGGGATCTGCCAGGAGCCGGCGAACGGCTGCCAGCCGCGCTGGACGAGGAGCGCCTTGCGTTCGCGAATAACGACACCGGCGCAACCGATGGAGAAATCGCCGTAGTGGACGTAGTCGCAGGCGGGACAGGCGGGGCGCTCGCGGCCTCCGTCCTCCTTCGTGGTGAGGGTCATCGAGCAGCGGGGGCAGTAGGTGTGGTGTGCCATCGGGGCTGGAGTATACCGGGCGGGCCCGGGAAGGCGCAGACGAGAGCATCGAGGTTCGGGCAGCGAGTTTCGTAGGAAAACGGAAAAAGTAGGCCAAAAGCAAGGACGAGGCGGCTATACTACGTATGCACCGTGTACATCTTCGAGCTTCAACTGACGAATTTCCGCAACTACGTGCGCACCGATGTCCGCCTCGAGAAGGGGCTCAACCTCTTCATCGGCGAAAACGCCCAGGGCAAGAGCAACCTGCTCGAAGCGATTTACCTGCTTTCGACGCTGCGTTCGAGCCGGGCGAGCACGGATGCGGACCTCGTGCGGCGAGACATCATCCCGAGCGACTTCCCGGTTGCGCGGCTTTCGTGCGAAGTCGAACGGTCGGCGGGCAACCTTGCGCTGGAGCTGGCAATCGTGGGGCGGACGACCGACGCGAGCCACCGCGCGGGGAAGCGGGTGCGGGTGAACGGCGTGCCGAAGAAGGCCTCCGACGCGGTGGGGCAGCTCTGCGCCGTGTTGTTCACGACACTGGACATCGAGATCGTTGCCGGCCCGCCGCTGATGCGGCGCCGCTACCTGGACATGATGATCTCGCAGGTTGACCGTGGATACCTGCGCGCGATGCAAAAGTACGCGAAGGTGCTCCAGCAGCGGAACAGCCTGTTGAAGCGGATCCAGAGCCGGGAGGCCTCATCGCAGGAGTTGAACTTCTGGGACCAGGAGCTGGCCCACGCCGGTGGGATGATCTTCTGGGCCCGGGCTGACGCGCTGGGTCACATCGTGCCCCAGGCTCAGCAGCAGATGGAGCGGCTCAGCGACGGGCTCGAGGACCTCCAGCTGACCTACCGGCCATCGCTCGGGGGCCTTGACGCGACCGACTCGCCGATCGACGACACGGAGTGGACCGCGCGGATGCTGAAGGCGCTGCAGAACCTGCGGCCGCGGGAGATTGGCGCAGGGGCGACGCTGGTGGGGCCGCACCGGGACGACGTGCTCATTGAGATAGACGGGATGGCGGCGGACGCGTTCGCTTCGCGGGCGCAGCAGCGGACGGCGGCGCTTTCCATGCGCCTGGCAGAGGCGAGCTACCTGCGGCGGGCGCTCGGAGACGACCCGGTGGTGCTGCTCGACGATGTGTTGAGCGAGCTGGATGCGCGCCGGCGGCGCGGCGTGCTGGAGTACATCGATACGTTCCAGCAGACGCTGGTGACTACGGCCGACCCGGACCGCCTGCGCGACATCATGACGCGGGCGGCTGGCCGGTTCGTGGTGTCGGCGGGCACGCTCACGCGCTTCGAAGGCGAGTAAGACACGGGCAGGCGGCGATCCCTCGTTGTCGGCGGCGCGGTCGTCGTCGGGGCGTTCGCGTTTGTGAACGGGCTGGGGGCGCTGGCGCTCCTGGTGGATGTGGACGACGGACCGCGCGACAAGCTGTTCCAGGTCAATGCGTTCCTCGGGACGGCGATCGTGACGTTGAGCCTTGGCGGGGTGCTGGTGTACCAGGCGGCGTCATCGCTCGGCGCCACCGCGTCGAGAGCGATGGGGCTGCGGACGCGGTGGTGGCTGTACGTGGTCCCGCTGGTGGTCGTGTTCCCGGTGCTGGTCTGGTTGGGGCAACTGGAAGTGGACAACCCGGAGCGGCTGCCGTGGCTGTTCCCGGTGACAAACGTGCTGATCGTGAGCATCCCGTCGATCGCGCTGGCGCTGTTCGTCTCGCAGCGGTACCTGCGCTACAACCCCTGGGCATGGCCGTTCAGCTGGCGGGAGTGGACGAGCGGGCTCATCTATGGCGCGGTCGGCGCGACGGCGATGGGCGCGATCATCAACACCGCGTACGTGATCCTCGCGGGGGCGTGGATCATCAGCGCGAAAGGCTCCGGGGATGCCTGGGCGATTGGCGACAACCTGCAGACCCTGCCGACCGGGTGGGGCGTGGCGTTCGACCTTTCGGTGCTCTCGGTGGTGGCGCCGTTGAACGAGGAGTTCTGGAAGGGGATGCTCGTCGCCTTCTTCTTCTTCCGGAGGGGAGGGGCGGCGCGCTGTTTCACCTGGGGCGTGCTTGCGGGAGCAGGCTTCAACATCCTGGAGACGTTCCAGAACAGCCTGGCCGTGGTGAACCCGGACCAGCTGAGCGAACAGCAGATCAGCGAGCAGTGGTGGCTGTTCGCGGTGGGCCGGGCCGGGACGGGTGCGCTGCACGCGACGGCGACGGGACTGGCCGCGCTGGGGTTTTTCGGTCTCTTCCGGCGGCGGGGCATCTACATCATGGGATATCCGCTGGGGGTGCTTGTGCACGGGACGTGGAACTTCCTGAACTACACGCTGGCCGGCGACGCGATCCTGAGCGGGTCGGGGCCAGACTCGGCGTTGCTCGATGTGCTGAGCGTCGCGGGGCTGGTCGCGCTCTTCGGGCTCTGCCTGGCGGTGCTCTGGGTGCTCAGCGGACGGCTGCGGGACGGGTTCCCGGCGCCGATCTACCGCGTGATCGGGATGGTGCCGCTGACGAAGCCATGAGCGAGGGCGGGAGCGCTGCGGGCTACGGCGAGTAGTCCCTTCGAAGTCGCGCGGGCATGATGGGGCGCTATGTCCGACGATGCGTTCTTTTCGATTGATGGCGACCGATTTGTCCCGAACCGGGTGTGCCGCGGCCCGTGGGACCCGAATTCGCTGCACGGGCGGGTGATTGCGGGCCTGCTGGGAGCGGAAATGGAGCGCCTGCATGGCGCGCCCGACCTGCAGTTCACACGGATGACGGTGGACCTCTGGCGCCTGCCCACGTTCGTGCCGATAGAGGTGCGGACCAACGTGGTGCGGGAAGGGGGGCGCATCCGGGTGGTGGATGCGGAGTGCTTCGCGGAGGGCGTGTCGATCGGGCGGGCGAGCGGCGTGCTGCTTCGCCGGGGTGATGAACCCGAGGGCGAAGTGTGGCAGCCGGAGCCATGGGACATGCCCCTGCCCGGCGCTATCCCGGCCGAAGAGTTCCCGGCGCAGCTCCAGGGCGATTGGAAGCCGATGTGGGAAACGCGGTCGCTGGGGCGCGCGTTCGGGGCCGCGGGGCGGAAGCGCGTGTGGATGCGGGAGGTGCGGACGCTGGTGGAGGGCCGGGAGCTCACGCCATTCCAGCGGGTGGCGCTCGCATGCGACTTCGCAAGCCCGCTGGCGAACTCGGGCCCGCACGGCCTTGGCTACATCAATGTGGATATCACGCTCTACCTGCACAGGCTGCCGCGGACGGAGTGGGTAGGGTTCGACGTGACGGACCACGGGAGCGCGGAAGGGGTGTGCGTGGGCGAGTGCCGGCTTTACGACGAGGAAGGCCCGATTGGGCACAGCCTGGTGGCGGGCCTGGCCCAGCGGCGGCGTGGCCGGTAGGCGCGAAGCGAAGACCCCCGTTCGGCCGGAACGGGGGTCTTCGAAGAGGTAGCTACGGGAAGCCTGTCAGCAGCTCTCGTTGTTGGCGTCGAGCAGGGTGACGGACTGGCTGGGCGTGCCCAGCTTCATGATGAGGACGACGCCGGAGAAGCCCGGGATGGTAGAGATGCCGCCGGCGGCGGTGTCGTTGACGTAGCCGGGGACACCGGTGCCGGTGGTGTTGAAGTGGTGGAGCCACTGCTGGTTGGGGCCATCCCAGGTGTAGATGGCGCTCCAGGAGCCCGAGGGCAGGCATTCGGTGAACTTGGCCGGGCTGACCGCGCCCGACTTGATGACACCGACGTAGTGGATGTTGCAGCCTGCTGACCCGTTGGAGCAGACCCCCCCGACGGTGCTGCTGTGCTTGGCGACGGCGACGCCGAGCGTCGCCCCGAAAATCGCGGCAAAGCCGAGGCACATGGCCGCGACCGCAATGACCCTTCGATGAAACCAGCTCATTGTTCCTCCCGCACTGGTGGTGCAGTGCGCGCGATGGTTACCGTAGCAATCGGACCGAGTACACGCACCAAGAGAAACGCCGGCGGATGCGTGGTGGTTGCCACGTACCTGTAAAACGTTGGTAAAAAGCCGCCCCGAGTGCCCCGGCGATGGCGTCAATGTGCTCTAGCGGCCGGTACGGGCATGTGGCGCTGGAGGAAGAGGTGGATGAGGTCCGCGATGGTGCGGGAGTAGGCGGAGTTGGCATCGAAGGCGTGGGGCAGGCCTTCGTAGAGGTGGAGTTCGGCCCGGGCGCCGGCGCGATCGAGCGCCTCGTACATCTGGAGGCTCGCGCGCCACGGCACCAGTTCGTCCTTCGTGCCATGGATGAGCATGGTGGGCGGGAAGTCGTCGCGCGCGTAGGCGACGGGGCTGGCGGCCTGGTAGTCGGCGGGGGCTGCGGCGGGCCCCATGAGCTGTCCGATGGCATCGCTGAGTGAGCGCATGGCGAGTTCGACCGGGGGATAGATGGCGATGCACGCGCGGACGGAGGTATCGACGCCCTGGTGCGCGCCGCTCCCTTCGAACTCGGGGACGTTTGGCGTGGCGGCGAGCATGAGGGCGAGGTGGGCGCCGGCCGAATTGCCGTGGACGGCGATCCGCGTGGGGTCGACCCCCAGGGAAGCGGCGTTGGCGCGCATCCAGCGGAGGGCGGCCTTCACGTCGTGGATCTGCGCGGGCCATTTGGCCTCGCCGGAGAGGCGGTAGGCGGCGGAGACGCAGACGTAGCCGAGACGGCCAAGGAAGATGCCGTAGCCGCGAAGCTGGGCAGGCTCGCCCTGGGACCAGCCGCCCCCGTGGACGAGGAGGACACCGGGGGCGTTCCGGAGGGCGCCGGGCGGGGTGAAGATGTCGTAGCGGAGTTCGCGACCCCCAACGGTGTCGATGAGGACGTTCTCCTGGATGGCGACGCGCGGCGAATCAGACGGCATGGGGGCTTCCTCCGGGTGCTGGCGGCAGCTTGCCGGGATGGCGGCGCCGGCGCAACACCCCCGGGCGTGTGGCGGGCCTCACGCAGGGCACGCGAACCTTGCCGCGCGATGCCGGAGTTCTAACGATTTTCCGCCTGCTTTTGGGGTGCCGGGTGCCGATGGCGCTTGCTACGATGCGCCCGGAAGGAGCGAACTATGTTGCCGCTGGGTTTCAGTTGGGGGGCATTCGTCGTCTACGTGGTGGCGCTGATGTTCGTGACCATTGGTGGACTGTGGGGGCTGTTCGAGAGCGGGCATCCGGCGTTCCTGGTCCCGGTGCTCCTGGGGTTGTTCTACTTCTACCTGGCCTGGGAGGCCGTGGTGGAGGATGAGGACGCCCCGCCCGCGCCGCCCGCGCGCAAGAACGAGGGCTAGGGCTGGCGCCTCGCGGCCGCGGCCATCCGAAGGGCGGAGCTGACAACGGCCTTACCCCGATGGGCGTACAGTTGGTGCCATGGGTATGAGGAACATCCGGCTTGGTTCGCTCCTCGGCATACCGGTGCTGGTGAACCCGAGCTGGTTCCTGCTGTTCGGGATTACGACGTGGTTCCTGGCGACGCAGTTCTACCCGAGCGCGCTCGAGGATGCGGGGCGGCTGACGCATTACGCGATGGCGGCGGCGAGCGTGCTGGTCTTCTTCGCATCGATCGTGCTGCACGAGCTGGGGCACAGCGTGGTGGCAAAGGCTTTCAGGATCCCGGTGAAGAGCATCACCCTGTTCGTATTCGGCGGCGTGGCACAGATCACGCGCGAAGCGGCGCGGCCGATGCACGAACTGTTGATGGCGCTCGCGGGGCCGCTCACGAGCCTCGCGCTCGGCGGCATGTTCGTCGGCGTGTGGTGGCTGCTGGGGGCGAACGACCACCGGCCCGTGGACTATGTGCTGGTGTGGCTGGCGATCATGAACGTGATCCTGGGGGTATTCAACCTGCTGCCCGCGTTCCCGATGGACGGCGGTCGCGTGTTCCGGGCGGCGATCTGGCTGGTGACGGGAAGCTACAACCGGGCCACGGGCATCGCGGGGTGGACCGGGCGGGGTTTCGCGCTGGCGATGATCAGCCTGGGGCTGCTGGCGGTGCTCGGGAGGGACGTGTGGGTTGCCCAGGATCTCGCGAGCGGCGTGTGGCTGATGCTGATCGGGCTGTTCCTGGAGAACGCGGCCCGGCAAAGCCTGCTGCAGAACCGGCTCGTCCAGGAACTGCAGCGGTACCGCGCGGAAGACCTGATGCACAGGGACCCGCCGGTGGTGGAGGGCGACCTCTCGGTGGGTTCGCTGGCGCGGGGGGTGCTCGAACTGAACCCGCGCGTCTGCTACTTCGTGCAGGATCAGGGGAAGCTGGCCGGCATCCTGAGCGCATACCAGATGCGCGAGATCCCCGAAGAACACTGGGACCGGGTCACGGCGTGGGAGGCGATGGTGCCAAGCGCGCGCCTGCGGTCCACGGCACGGGACCGGCTCATCTCGGATGTCCTCCTGGAGATGGAGACGGAGGAGCTGTTGCACATGCCGGTGGTGGACGACGGGCGGGTGATCGGCGTGGTGGCGCGCGACCGGATCCTGGGCGTGCTGCGCCAGGCCGGCTTGCTGGGTACGTCGCGGGCGTGAGGTTTGGTTTACGTTCCCGAGGCACTGCATGATGGGCGGATGAACCGGGTCCGGCTGGCGGTTGCGGTGAGCGCCGGGAAAGGCGCGGGGATCGCCACGCGGCTGCTGCGGCGCGGGGGTGGCACGGCCCTGCCCGGCCTGGTGGCCGAACGGATACACCCGGCGCTGGTGCGCGACCTTGGCCGGAGCCTGGGCGGCGGGCGGGTGCTGATCACCGGGACCAATGGAAAAACCACCACGAGCCGGATCGTGGCCGAGGTGTTGAGCGGCGCCGGGAGGCCGTTCATCCACAACCGCGAAGGCAGCAACCTGATGCGCGGCATCGGCAGCACGCTGCTGGCCCGTGCGAACGTCACCGGTCGGATCGTGGGAGCCGCGGAGATGGTCGGGTTGTTCGAAACGGACGAAGCGACCCTGCCGCCGGCCGCGGGAGCGCTGGCACCCACGGCACTCGCTTTCACGAACCTGTTTCGCGACCAGCTGGACCGCTACGGAGAGGTCGACACCGTGGCCGCGTTGTGGCGGCGCGCACTCGAACGGACGCCGCGCGATGCGGCGCTGGTCCTGAACGCGGACGACCCCTCGGTGGCCGAGCTGGCGCAGGCCTGGGACGGCCCGATCCACTGGTTCGGGCTTGACGACGCGGCGTTCGCCACGGGCAGCGCGGGCGCGTTCGATGCGCGCTGGTGCGGCTGCGGGGGAGATTACGCCTACGACCGGCGCTACTTCGCGCACGTGGGGTGGTGGCGCTGCACGCGTTGCAAGCGGACGCGGGAGGAACCCCGGACCAGCGCCTCGGCGGTGGACCTGGGGCTGGAAGGGGCGTCCTTCGAGGTGCCCGGGCTGGGGCGGGTGGAGATGCCGCTGACCGGACTCTACAACGTCTACAACGCGCTGGCGGCTATCGGGGTGTGCCGCGCGCTGGGGCTCGATGATGGCGCGATTGTGGCCGGGCTGGCGCGGGTGCGGGCGGCGTTCGGGCGGCAGGAAGTGGTGCAACTGGAGGGGCGCACGCTGCGGCTCCTGTTGGCGAAGAACCCCGCGGGGGCGAACCAGGTGCTGCTCTTGCTGCGGACGATGGCGGCGAAGGACGGGGGGGCTTCGCTGAATGTGGCCTTGCTGTTGAACGACCGGTTCGCCGACGGGCAGGATGTGAGCTGGATCTGGGACGTGGACCACGAGCTGGTCGCCGGGCAGGTGGCGCGCTGCTGGCTGGGCGGAGACCGGGCGGAGGACCTGGCCGTGCGGGTGAAGTACGCGGGCTGGCCGGCTCCCGGGGCCGTGGCGCACGAGCCCGGGAAGCTGCTGGACGCCATCCTGGCCGGGACGGCGCCGGGAGACCAGGTGTTCGTGGTGCCGACCTACACGGCGATGCTGGACCTGCGCGCGGAGCTGGCGCGGCGGGGCGCTGTTTCGGGCGCGATGGACTGAGGAGGCGTTAGCGGTGGTACATCGGCGCCCCAGTGCCGCCGCGCCGCATCATGATGACCTCCGCCATGATGCTGATGGCAATCTCCTCGGGAGTCTCTGCGCCGATATCGAGGCCGATCGGGGTGTGGACGAGGTCGAGCGCGGCCTGGTCGAAGCCTTCGTCACGAAGATGCTGAAGGACGGCGCCCGTGCGGCGCTTCGAGCCGATCATGCCCAGGTACCCGGCGCCGCGGCCCACGCATTTCCGGAGGGAAAGCTCGTCCTGCTTGTGGCCGCGGGTGACGAGGACGATCGAGGTGTTCACGTCGATGGGGAACCGTTCGAGGGCGGGCTCGAAGTCCTCGCAGAGGACCTCGTCGGCCTCGGGGAGGCGCTCGGAGTTTGCGAAGTCCTCGCGGTCATCGAGGACGACGACGTAGAAGTCGAGGAAGTCGGCGAGTTTGGCAAGCGCGCGGCCGATGTGGCCGGCGCCCACGACGAGGAACACGGGCTTCGATTCGACCACCTCGATGTAGACGGCGGTGGCGCCGCGGATGGAGCGGTCGGTGAGGCCATCGGGACCGAGGTAGACGGTCTCGGCGGCATGGCGGGGGAAGGCGGCGACGGCGTGGGCGGCGGCCAGGTCATCGAGGCGGGAATCGCCGAGGGAGCCCATGCGCGCGCCCGAACGTTCGACGAGCAGCCGTGCGCCGGGCTGGAGTGAGGAATCCCCAGGTTCGAAGATGGAAGCGAGGACAACGGGCTCGCCGCCTTCGGCGGCGGCGAGGAGGCGTCGTGTCAGTTCGAGCATATCGAGTAGCTTACCGGGAGCGGGACGGGATCGGGAGACGAAGCCCGATTTTGCCTGGGCGGGCGGGCTGGCCTATGCTGCATGCAGTCAACTGAATAGCCAGAGACCGCAGGTCCCAATGCGAACCGTCGAAGACGGGGGGATAAGCCGCAAGGCGCCTGCCGAGGCAGAACTGACGAGATGCCGTGCATGCGCGCGGTCCTCGGTTGCAGTCCCTGTCCCGGCGGCAGGGATTTTCGGTTTCCGGGCTAACCGCCCCGGGCCGTGTGGAACACGTGGCCTCATTCACAGGAACGGAGTACGCCCATGCCGACTCCACGGAAAGTCGCGATGCTCGCCGAGATCAAGGACCGCATGGAGCGGGCCTCGATCGCGATCAGCGCGGATTATCGTGGGCTGACCGTCGCCCAGATCACCGAGCTCCGGCGCGCGCTGCGGCCGAGCGGGATGCAGGTGAACATCGTGAAGAACACGCTCGCCGCGATGGCCGCCAAAGAGGCTGGCCGCGAGGAGATGGCCGAAATCGTGCAGGGGCCGACGGCCCTGGCGATCGGGTTCGATGACCCGATTGCGCCGGTGAAGGCCCTCACCGAGCACCTGCGCGCGAAGCGCCTGACGATCGAGATCCACGGCGGCTGGCTCGAGGGCAAGGTCCTCAGCCGCGCCGAGGTCGAGAGCCTGGCCACGATGCCGTCGAAGGAACAGATGATCGCGGACGTGGTCGGCAAGCTGCAAAGCCCGCTGTACAACTTCGCGGGGCTAATGCAATCGACGATGCGCAACTTCGCCGGCCTTATCGAGGCACGGGCGAACCAGGTCGAGGCGACCGCCTGAACCACCCCGGCGGGACCGGGCGACCGGCCGGCCACGAAACCCACTACGGAGACAACGACGATGGCAACCAAGATTGAAGAAGCCCTGGAACTCATCAAGGGGATGACCCTGCTGGAACTTCGCGACCTGAACAAGGCGATCGAAGAGGAGTTCGGGATTACGGCCGCTGCGCCGATGATGATGGCCGCGGGCGCTGCCCCGGCCGCCGGCGGCGCTGCCCCGGCCGCGGCCGAGGAAGAGAAGACCGAGTTCAACGTGGTCCTGAAGAGCTTCGGCGACAACAAGATCAACGTCATCAAGGCGATCCGCGAAGTCGTCAGCGGCCTGGGCCTGAAGGAAGCGAAGGACCTCGTCGAGGCCGCCCCCACGAAGGTGAAGGAAGGCATCGGCAAGGAAGAGGCGGAGTCGATCAAGGCGAAGCTGAGCGAAGCCGGCGCGACCGTCGACATCGAGTAATCTCCTTCCGCGCGGAGGGACGACAGGGCCCGGCAGCAGTGCCGGGCTCTT
>JAHDWR010000033.1 GCA_023382755.1 Dehalococcoidia bacterium | reverse complement strand
GCATCACCGTTAGCCCGCCACCCGCTAGACTCGCGGCATGGCCACTGAAGTGATTGTCGTCCGGCACGCGGAGACTTACGGGAACATCGAGGGGCGGTTCTGCGGGCATTCAGAAACGGAGCTGACGCCGAAGGGCGTGCTCCAGGCGCAGGCGCTCGGACGGCGGCTGAAGGGCCAGCATTTCGATGCGGCCTACTCGTCGGACCTGAGGCGTGCGCTCTACACGGCGCGGTACGCGATCGAGCACCACGCGGAGCCCCTCGACCCGAGGCTCGACCGCGACCTGCGCGAGATGCACTACGGCGAGTGGGAAGGCCTGCAGGCGAAAGAGATCGGCGAGCGCGACGCGGAGCTGTTACGCGACTTCTTCACGATGAAGCTGCCCGGCGCGCCCGGGGGCGAGACCATCGAGCAGGTGCGCGAACGCACGGCGGCGGCCGTCCGGCGGGTGGTCGATGCTCACGAGGGCGGGCAGCTGCTGGTGGTCTCGCATGGGAACGCCATCATGGCAATGCTCGCGGAGCTGCTGGGCATGCCGCGAGCGTCGACCTGGTCGTTCGCGGTGGCGAACACGTCGATCACCCGGCTGCAGTTCGGGCGGCGGGGCCGGGTGACCCTCACCGGGTTCAACGACAACACGCATGCGCAGGACGTCGTCGCCGAGTAGGACACGCCACAACGCCTGGAACTGCGTTTGACGGTTTGAGCGCCACGGCGGTCGGGGTCCGTCAGGCGAAGGTAAGGATGTCGCCGACGGGGCGGCGCCGGTGCGGCGGGGGATCGCCGGGCGGGCGGCCAAAACGGAGGAGCAGCTGGGGCGGATCGGCAAGGCCGGCCAGCTCTTGCAGGCGCGGGCGAAGGGCGGGGATCTGGCAGGGCTGGTTGAGGTAGCCCGCCTGGAAGCCCTGGGCCGCCGCGACAAGAAGGACGCGTTCGAGGGCCTGGCCCGCGGCCATCCAGTCCGCCAGCTCGTCGGCGGGGGTGGTGAGGACTGCAAGGGCGGGGGCATGGAGGGCGAACACTTCGTCCTTGCCGGCCGTGGAGCCGCCAACGTTGAAACGGCTGACCACGAAGCGGACGACCCCACCGAAGCGCTCCACCGGCAGGCCGTCGTCGTCCCGGCTCGGGTGCATCCATTCGGCCAGCTCGCGTCGCCAGCGTTTCTCGGCGAACTGGAGACGGTCGCCCTCGGCGACCAGGTCGGCGACCTTTTCGCGGAGGGCCTTGCCTTCGAGCCAGCTGAGCGCGGCGCCCTCGGCGGCGGCAGCGGAGGCCAGCCCGTCCCGGATACGCGGATCGACCGGGCCAGGAGCGAAGGGATCGCGGCAGGTGTGGCGGAGCGCGATGGAAGCGGCCAGGGCCCCCGGGACCGCGCCGGGGCCCGGCGCCAGGGCCACGCGGGCGAGCAAGTCGCCATCGAACGGGAATGACACGTTTGCCAGGAAGCCGGCAGCCGCCGCCGCGACACGCAGGTTGAAGAGCGCGGCGGCGCAGCTGATGGTCAGCTCCCGGTCGCCCGGATCGTTGACCGGGAGGGCGCGCGTGCGGTCGGCGTGGAGTTCGAGCGCGCCGTCGCGGACGACGAACCGCCAGGGCTGCGTGTTATGGGACGAAGGGGCCAGCGCCGCCCGGTGGACGAGAGCCCGCCACTGTTCCTGTTCCATCGCTGCCCCTCCCTGGCGGCCGGCTGCCTAGCGGTTGGCTTCGACGAAGGCGAGCATGCGCTTCCATGCATCCTCGCTCTCGGTGGCGAACTGTTCGAAGGCGCGGTCGAAGAACGAATGGGGCGCGCCGTCATAGATGACGACCTCGTTCTTCACGCTGGCGGCGTCCATGGCATCGCGGAAGGCCTCGATGTCGCTGACGGGGATGCCCTGATCGGCGCCGCCCATGAGGGCGAGGACGGGGCAGGCGAACTGTGCCGCGCGGCCCTGGGGGCCCGGCGTGCCGTCGCGGCTGGGGCCGGGGCGGCCGTAGAAGCCGATGACACCGTTGAGGCCGTGGCCGTAGGCGGCCTGGTTCCAGGAGTTCGAGCCGCCGAAGCAGAAGCCGACGGTGAAGATGGAGGTGCAGCCTCCACCCTGGGGCGAGCGCAGGAAGGCGACGGCGGCGGCCACGTCCTGGGCGATCTGGTCCTGCTTTGTCTGGGGGACGTGCTCGGCCCAGGGGAAGTCCGCGGCGCGCTTGCCAACGCCGGCCGTGCGGCCGAAGTAGTCGATGGCGATGGAATTGATGCCCTGTTCAGCGAAGCGCATGGCCAGCTCTTCATAGAAAGGGAAGAGGCCGCGGATATCGGGCAGGACAACCATGCCGGCCCCGTTGGGGGTGGCTGCGCGGGCGGCGAAAGCAGCGAACCGGGTGCCATCCGCAGCCTGGAGGACCAGGTCTTCGGTGTCGATGGCGGCGCCGGCGATGGGCGGGAGCGGGGGGCGTGCGTCGTGGGCGAAGCACATGGGCGGGGCACTCCTGGGATTGTGGTGGGGGCAGTGTAGCGGGCGGGGGACCGCCGTGGGGCCGCTCAGTCGCGCGCGAGCACGGGGAGGACGGCGCGGTGGGGCCGAGCAGTGGCCGTGGCGGAGGGAGTGGCCGTGGCGGAGGGGGTGGCTGGCGTGGGGGCATAGCCGTACAGCGCGATAAGGCCGAAAAGGTCGTCTTCGCGGGGGGAGATGTAGATCATCGCGTCTTCGCCTTCGCACATGGCCTGTCCGGGGCAGAGGGAGGGCTCGGTGTGGGCCAGGCCAAGGGCGTGGCCGAACTCGTGCAGGGCGAGGGCGCGAAGGGAAGCACCGGTGTAGCTGAAGAGCGGTTCGAAGACGATATCGAACTCGGTGGCCTCGAAGTAGGGCGTGCCTTCGACCAGTGACGAGCTGCGCCACCAGCAGGAGTAACCGAGGTAGCCGCCGGCGATGTGGCCCCAGCCAACAACGTTCAGGCCATCGCGCGGGATGCTCTCGGGGATGCCGTTGCAGCCGGCGGCGGCTGTGGTGGTGGTGAGGTAGTCGAAGTGCCAGCCCGTGCCGCCGGCGTTGGTCCAACCATCCGCGCCGGCCGTGATGGCTTCGAGGGCGGTGGCGGCGGGCATGGATGGCGGTCCACCATCGGGGTTGTACAGCCAGTTGGCGAACGGCTGCGGCCAGCGGATGCCGAAGATCTGGAACTGGGCCGTAACCTCGGCGGGTCCGAGTTCGATGGCGCCGGGAAAGCGCGCGAGCATGGCCGCACGGCCTTCGGCGACCCGGTCCCCAAGGGGCGCGGTGCCGTCGTCGAGGGCGAACATGGAGATTTCGACGAACTCGAAGGCGGCGCCCACGGGGACCGCGAGCGAGAGGCGGACCTCGTGGATGGGGACGGCGGGCGCGGCGCCGGCCGGGGCGGGGCCCGCGCGGATGGCGACGGCAGCGAGGGCGACTCCCACGACCCCGGCGAGCGCGGGCAACCAGCGGCCGGGGGAGCAACTCACCGTGCCAGTGTGGCATTGCTTGCCGGGGCGGCGCCAATCCGCAGGGGCAGGTGGGAAACTGTCGGGAAGTTCACACAACCGTCACCCGGAGGGGGTTGACAGGCTGGTTTGAGTGAACGACTATTCATTCAGTGAATGATGGTTCAGTCATTCAGGAGGAACGAGAGATGTTGACCGAACTCGTCAATGCACGGCAGGCCGAACTCCGCGTCCAGGAGACCCAGATCGCCCACCGGATGGCCTGGTCGCAGATCGTGCGCGTTGAGCGGCTGGAGCGCGCGCTGAGGATTGCGCGCGGTAGACTGCAGCTGCTGCCCACACTCTTCCCGAAGGCGAATTAGCCCCTATGGTCCGAGTATCCGATGCGCACCTTGCAGCACGCCGCCACAGCATCCTGGTCGCGGCGACGAAATGCTTTTCTCAGAAGGGCATCGCCGCCGCGACGATGGCGGAAATCGCGGCCGAGGCTGGCATTTCGCCAGGGGCGATCTATCGGTACTTCGAAAACAAGGACGACCTCGCGCGCTGGTGCATGGATGAATCGGCCGAGGCCATCAAGCACGCGTGGGAGAACCCCACGAGCGCCGAGATGTCGTTCGTCGAGCTCTCTCGCCTGACCTTCGCGGAGCTGAACCGGCCGGAAGTAGCGATCGACACCCAACTCTTCCTGGAGCGCGCGCTGATCTACGTGCGGGACGGTCACCCCGAGGCGCTCGCGCTCGGCGAATTCCGCGACGAGTTCGAGAAGGTCCGTGCCGGAATTCTCTTCCTGATAGAGCGCCAGTTCGGGCCGCCTCCCCCGGACGTGGACGTCAAGGCGATCGCTGAGGCGCTGTACGGCTTCTACTGGGGAGCGCGGGTGATGAAGCTGCTCATGCCCGAGGTCAACACCGACGCGCAGGTGGAGGCTCTCCACAGCCTCATCGGGCATGCGCTCGACAGGAGCTGCGGCAAGTAGCCCGCCAGCCGCCACCATCACCTCAACAGCAAAGCGCCCCTCAATGGAGGGGCGCTTTTCGTTTCGGCGGCGCGGGCGCGCGTCAGTTGACGAGCTTGGGTTCGAGGAGCATGACGGCCAGGTCGGATGGGAGGGTGCCACGGCTGACGTTGATCTTCGGCTGGGGTTCGGCCTTCGAGCCGGTCTCCCTCAAGAAGTTCTCGAGCGGCAGGAGGTCCAGGGTTTCGCCGCCAGCCTTGTAGTTCATCGGGATGGCGATGCGTGGCTCGATGCGGGTCATGGTATCGGCGGCCTGGTTTGGTGTTAGCGAGTTGCCTCCGCCGACGGGCAGGAGGAGGACGTCGATGTCCTTGAGTTCCTCGAAGGCAATGGACCCGGGGAGGCCCAGGTGTCCGATGCGGATGCCGTCGATCTCGCAGATGAACACGACGTTGCGCGAGCCATCGGGGCGCTTTGTGGCGATGCCGGTGGCGAGGATGCCGCCGATGTCGTACTCGCCCGGCGCGTCGAGCACCATGTGCTCGCCGGTGATGCCAGCCGAGTAGCTATACCCGGGATCGTCGCGCCGGCTGACGGTGACGATGTCGGCGGATTGTTTGCCGATGAGGAAGCCGCTCTCGGGCGGGCACGGGTCGGTGATGACGGTGCCATCGCGACCTTTGAGGCGAAAGCAGTTGCGGCCGAGGTAGGTAATCTCAACAGGCACGAAGCGATCGTACCCTCCCGGGGGCCTAGGCGGAACATACGGATCAGGCGGCTGCGCAATTCTGTCGCGGCAGGCTGGAGACGCGCGCGGAGAGGCGACGGGATCGGTAGGATTCCGCCACAGCGAACGCGCGCGGAGGAGCCGGCATGGCAGGAGCACTCGAGGGGATCAGGGTCATCGATTTCGGGCAGTACATCGCGGGGCCGATGGCGGCGATGTTCCTGGCCGACCAGGGCGCGGAGGTCGTGCGGGTGGAGCCACCGGGCGGGCCGCTCTTCGCCACCCCGGCCAACGCGACGTGGAACCGGGGGAAACAGAGCATCGTCCTCGACCTGAAATCGGCCGGGGACCTGGAGACCGCCCGGCGGCTGGCCGGCTCGGCGGACGTGGTGATCGAGAACTTCCGGCCGGGCGTGATGGACCGCCTGGGGCTGGGGCCCGTGGCGATGACAGCCGCCAATCCGCGCCTGGTGTACTGCGCGATCCCCGGGTTTGCGGGGGATGACCCGCGGGCGGGCACGGCCGCGTGGGAGGGCGTGGTTGGCGCGGCGACGGCTACCTACCGGGCGAATCCACGGACCGGCCGGCCTGTCTACACAGCCCTGCCGTTCAGCTCGTCGTACGCGGCGTTCCTGGCCGCCACCAGCATCGCCATCGCCTTGAACGCCCGGGAGCGCGACGGGCTGGGGCAGGTGGTGGAGGTGCCACTGTTCGATGCGACCTTCGCCGCCATCGGGTACCGGATAGGGGGCGACGCGATCACCGGCGGCGACCCCAACATCGCGCGGATGCTGGGCATCACGCGCCAGTTCGCCTGCAAGGACGGGCGCTGGTTCATGTATCACTCGGGGAACAAGCGGGCGGCCGAGTTCCTGAAGCTCGCCGGGATCGAAGATCTGCTTCCGGGAGCGGTCGAAAAGCTGACTCCCGGGGAAATCCAGGCGCGGAGCGAGGCGCTGTTCCTGACCCGGACGGCGGCGGAGTGGGAGGCATTTTGCGAGGAGGTCGGGACCGAGGGGTCGGTCTGCCGGACGAGTGCCGAGTGGATGGAGAACGAGCACGCGCTGGCCTCGGGCATCGTCGCCGAAAGTGACGACCCGGAGATCGGGCTGTTCCGGGGGCCGGGGATCAACGTGCGCATGTCGGGCACGCCGGGTTCGGTACGGTGGCCGCGCCGCCAGCCGGGCGCGGACCGGGAGGAGGTGCTGGCGGCGATCCCTCCGCCGGCCCGGAAAGCGGCAGCCGCGGTGGACCCGCTGCGTGCCGCGCTCGAGGGCGTGCGGGTGCTGGACCTGTGCATCGTGCTGGCGGGACCGACCTGCGGGCGCACGCTGGCCGAGTTCGGGGCCGACGTCATCCGGATCGATAGCCCGCACCGGAAGACGGTGGCCTTCCACAACGACATCAACCGGGGCAAGCGGAGCATCCTCCTCGACCTGAAGACCGATGCGGGCCTGGAGATCTTCTGGAAGCTGGTCGACCAGGCGGACGTGGTCGTGCAGAACTTCCGCAAGGGTGTGGCGGAACGGCTCGGCATCGGCTACGAGGCGGTGAAGGCGCGGAAGCCGGACATCGCCTACGCCTCGCTGAACACCTATGGCCAGGTGGGGCCATGGGCCACGCGCCCGGGGCACGAACAGATCGCGCAGGCCGCCACCGGCATGCAGGAGCGGTTCGGCGGCGACGGGCGGCCCACGCTCGCGCCGTTCGCGGTGAACGACTACGGGACCGGGTTCATGGGAGCCTACGGCGTGGCCCTGGCGCTGCTCCACCGGCGGCGGACCGGCGAGGGGCAGCATGTCGACACCGCGCTGGCCTACACGGCGACGATGCTGCAATCGCTGTACCTGCACGACTACGCGGGCAAGCAGTGGGACGAACCGCGGGGCCAGGACGCTCTCGGGACGGGCGCCCTGAACCGGGCCTATGAAGCCAGCGACGGGTGGTTCTTCCTCGCCTGCCGGGAGGCAGAGCTGCGGCGGCTGCCGGAGTTCAAGCACCTGCTCCCGCTCGGGCTGGAGGGGGCGCTGGAGATCGCCTTCAAGGCGGGGACGGTGGCCGAGTGGGTCGCGCGGCTCACGGCGGCCGGGGCGGGCGCGCACCGGATCATCGAGGATGTCGCGGAGTTGCGGGACGACCCCTGGGTGCGGGCGCACGGCCTGGCGATAACCCGGATGCACGAGGGGCAGGGCGAGCTGACGACGAACGGCCCCTCGCCCCGGCTGTCGCGGACACCACCCCTGCCGGGGAGACCGGCGCCTCTCCCGGGATCCGACGCGGCGAGCGTGCTGGCCGAGGTTGGCATGGCGGGAGACCTGGAACGGCTCGTGCGGAGCGGGGTGGTGGTGGTCGAGGGCGTGACCGTGCGGTAGCCTGAGCCTGGCGCGGGGCGGCACACCTCGCGCGCGGAGGCGGCGTGAGCAACGGTTCGGTGGTGGCGGTGGTGGCGGCGGTGGCGGGGATCGCGCTGCTTGGCGCGCTTGCCTTCGGCGCGATGGGCACGACGGTGGAATCGAGCGTTCCGGGCCCGGTCCCCGCGACGTTCGACGGGCCGCCGGCCGATGGCTCCCACGGGATTGTGCTGGGGAGCTACCAGTCGAAATCGGGCTTCGGACTGTTCGGGCTAACCATCGGGCGGTCGCGCTGGGAAGCGAGCATCGCACTCGTCCCGCCGAAAGGCTGCGCGGTCTCCGATGGAGCGTTGCCGGCCGGCGGCGCATGCGCGGGGGCGGTGGCAAGCGGGCGCGTCAGCGGTGGAGGTACGACGGCAGAGGGGCTGGAGTTCGTTATCGTCTCGACGGAGGTAAGTGAGGGCTGCCACGAGGCGCTCCAGCCGTATGAGCGCTGGCCATCAGGCCAACCGGCGTGCGGCGAGTAGTCAGCGCGTCAGGAGCGTGACAAGGTTGCTCCCGCCGACGCCCATGGCACTGACCATGACGCAATCGACGCGCTCGGCGCGGGCGGCCTTCACGTAGGCGAGGTCGAGGTCCTTCTCTGCCGTTTCGAAGCCGGCGATAGGGAAGACTTCCTGGCGGCGCATGGCTTCGAGGCCGGCGACGAGCGAGAGCGGACCGCCGGCGGCGAGCGACTGGCCGGCGCTGCCCGCGATGGTCGTGACCCCGGCGAAGTAGGCGTGCCGGCCGAAGGTGCGGGTTGCGCCGTAGCCGTCGGCGAAGTCGTAGGCCTGGCGGCCATCGGCCCCGGCAACGAACAGGTCAACCTGGTTCTGCAGGTACCCGGCGGCCGCGAGCGCGGCCTGCATGGCCCGGCCCGCTTCCGCCGCGTCGCTCAGGGCGAGGGGCTCGACGACGGAGTCGAAGGTTTCGCCGAGGCCGGCGATGCGGGCGACGGCAGTCGCGCCACGATCGCGCGCGTGCGCCTCGGATTCGATGACCAGGTAGGCGGCGCCTTCAGCGGGGACGAAGCCGGCGTGGGCGGCATCGAACGGGCGGGCGGGTGCGGAGATCGCGCCCTGGGCCTGGAGGTGTTCGAGCAGCGGGCGTTGCAGGCCCTGGCCAGCGCCGGCGACGACGACATCCGCATCGCCCTGCGCGACCATGCGGGCGGCGGCGGCAACGGCGAGCGCGCCGCTGGCCTCGGCCCCGGCGAGCGAGACCGCGGAGCCACGAATGCCGAGAGCGCGGGCGACCAGGTGGCCGTAGGGGACGAAGATGGCCGGTTGCCCGGGGGCGCGGTAGGGCAGGCCATCGACGACGGCGAACCGTCGCGAATCACCCGCGCCGGCGCCCAGGCCAGCGGAGTCGATAGCCTGGAGGGCGGCATCGAGCGCGAGGAGCGACCCCCGGTCGAGGAAATGGACGAGGTTGCGCGGGATGTTGCGGTTCGGCCGGTAGTCATCGCCGACCGCGGCCGCGAAGAAGGCGGGCTCGGCGTCATCGGGCGACCACAACTCACCCGCCGGCTTCCCGGCTGCCAGCCCGGCCCAGAGGGCGTCGACGCCAGTCCCGAAAGCCGAGACGGCGCCGTACCCGGTGATGACCGGGGCCCGGCCAGGAGCCTGGTGCGATGCGGACAGGTTAGTCGAGTTCCTCGTCGAGGAATTCGTCGTCATCCTGGTTGCGGCGCCAGAACATGACGGCGCCAGCGAGGGCGCCCAGGAGGGCGAAAATGCCCAGGAACTTCTTCATGCGGAAGGACCTCCAATCCGGCCGGTCGCTCGTGTCAGTGGGCCGGGCCCGGCCAGTATAGGCTGCGAGAGGGGTAACCGTTAGGCCCGGGCGAGGGCGAGGCCGGAGTTCGTGACCGGGCCGTTTGCGCGGAGTACGCGGGAATTCGCGGCCGGACCGGCGATCGGCCTCGCAGCGGGACTCGCACAGCGGTAGAGTCGCGGGCGAGGAGGACAGCATGACTGAGACGACGATCCCGGTTGACTTCTTGTTCACGATGAACGCCACGTTGGGGCCCGAGCCTTCGGTCATCGCCAACGGACCGCAGGGTACGCGCGTGGTGGTGACCGTGACCGGAGGCAGTTTCGAGGGGCCCAGGCTGCGCGGCACGGTCGACAACTCCGGGGGCGACTGGGTGACCATGCGGGCCGACCGCAGCATCAAGCTGGATGTCCGGGCGCTGCTGCACACGGAGGATGGGGCGGACATCCTGGTGACCTATATGGGCATCGGCACCCGGGATGGGGACGGGCTGGCGATCAGGACCGCGCCCCTGTTCGAGACCGGGGACGAGCGGTACGCCTGGCTGAACAACGTGCAGGCTGTGGGCATCGGCAAGGCGGGCACGAACGAGGTGACCTACGACGTCTATGCGCTGCGCTGAGGTTTCTGTACCGCCGCGGGGCGATGGGCTACGCTCGATTGCGTGAGTGACGCGCTGATCATCGACGCGACGCGGACCCCGTGGGGCAAGTTCGGCGGGGCGCTGAAAGAGCACCGTGCTTCGGACCTGGCAGCGCTGCTCATCCGGCGGCTGGTGGAACGGAACCAGGTAGAGCCATCCGCCATCGACAACGTGATCCTGGGGCAGGTACTGCAGGCGGGGGCGGGCCAGTTGCCCAGCCGGCAGGCGCTCATCGGCGGGGGGCTCCCCGCGACCACGCCGAGCACGCTGATCAACAAGGTGTGCGGGAGCGGCATGCGGGCGGTGACGCTGGCGGCGGGCCTGGTGCGCGCGGGCGAGAACCGGCTGGTGCTGGCCGGGGGCATGGAATCGATGAGCAACGTGCCCTACTACGACACGCACACGCGCTGGGGCGCGCGCATGGGGAACAAGACGCTCATCGACGGCATGGTGTTCGACGGGCTGTGGTGCGCGTTCGACGACGTGCACATGGCCAACCAGGCCGACGACATGGCGGCACAGCGCGAGGTATCGCGCGAGGAGATGGACGACTGGTCGGTGACCAGCCAGCGGCGCTGGGGGGCGGCCCAGGCATCGGGATACTACGAGCGCGAGATCACGCCCGTGCCGAACAAGCGCGACCCGAACCACCTGGCCCTGGCGAAGGACGAGAGCCCGCGCCCGAACTCGACGGCGGAACGGCTGGGGCGGATCAACACCGTGTATGGGACGAAGGCGATCACGGCGGGGAACGCGCCGGGTGTGAACGACGGGGCGGCGATGTTGTTGGTCGCCTCGGAGGAAGAGGCGGCGCGGATGGGCGCGAAGCCGCTGGCGCGGATCGCGGGGTGGGCGGAATCTGCCGGGCTGCCGCGGGAGTTCCCGGTGGCATCGGCGCACGCAATCAAGAAGGTGCTCGCGAAGACCGGCCTTTCCATCGACGATATGGCGGCGATCGAGGTGAACGAGGCGTTTGCCTGCGTGCCCCTGATCTGCGGCCAGGAGCTGAACTGGGACGCGGAGCGCGTGAACCGGCACGGTGGATCGGTGGCGATGGGGCACCCCATCGGGGCCAGCGGAGCGCGCCTCGTGCTCACGGCCGCCTACCAGCTGCGCGAGACGGGCGGAAAGTACGCGGTTGCGGCTATCTGCTCGGGCACGGGCCAGGGCGACGCGATCGTGCTCGAGGCGGTCTAGCCGCGAAACTGGCGGACCATGCGGCGCACCTGCTGCAGGTGGCCGGTGTCGTGGTTGGCGATCCACGTCCCGAAATCGAGGATGGTAGCGACGGACCCGCGCATGTTGGCGCGGCGGGCCCAATCGCGCGGGGTGAGGTCCTGGATGAGCGCAAGGGAGGCGGCCCTGGAATCGCGGAAGCGCCGCACGAGGGCGGCCGCATCGAGTTCTTCGTACCCCTTGCCAACATGCAGCAGCCAGGGCATGACCTGGCCATCGACGGGCGCATCGTTCTGGGCGATGACGGCCCGCAGGCGGGCGGCGAACAGGAGGTCGGTCTCGATGATGTGGGCGATGAGCTCGGCCAGGCTCCACTCGCCTTCAGCGGGATGGGCCGCGAGCATGGCGGGCGTCGCGTCGCGGATCTCGGCCTCGAGGGCCGCGGGCGCGGAGAAGAGCGTTTCGAGGATCTCGCGGGGGTCCATGCGCCCCAGCCGCTCGCTGGTCTGGGCGTAGAACGGGCCGAACATCTCGAAGTCCGGGGCGAGGGCGCCGCAGACCGGGCACGAATCGGGCCGGCGGCCTTCGGCGAGGTAGCCGCAGAGGTGGCAACCCCAGAGGAACTGGGCGACATCGCGCTCGGACACATCGGGATGTTCCTGGAGGCTCGCCAATGCCTTATCGAGGATAGTGGCGGCGCTGGCCGCGGCTCCGGGCTGGGTCGACGCGGGCATTTCGCCGGCGAGGAGCGCGCGCGTGGAGTCGAGCGCATGCTCGATGAGGGTGGGCGCCGGAAACGATCCGAGCTGTTCCCGGGCAAGTCCGTGGGCGAGGGCGCGGTGGGTGTGGGCGGCGGCGCGGAGGACCTTGGCCAGGTTGAACTGGCCGTTCCGGACAGCCTCTTCGGCCCCGGCAAGCGCGAGGGCCGCCAGGCCGGCCGACCGTTCGAGTGCGTCCTCGCTCACGGCAACACCTCCCGACAGCCCGTCCGGGCCGACTCTAGGCGGGGGCCCGCGGGCTTACTGTGACCTGCTTCACAGAACCCGTGAAAGATCGGGCGACCCGAGTGGTCTTTCCGTGTAGAAGGACCCGCGCAAAGCGGAGAGGTAAACCGATGGAACTGAAGCTGATGATGCGCGTGGCGGTGGGCCTGGCCGGGCTCGGCTCGATTGCGCTCGCGGCCTGCTCGAGCCAATCGCCGCAGACCAGTGAGCCGAACGTCATGAGCACGCCCGGCCCAACGCAGGTCGCGAACATCCCGGGCGCATCGCCAGGGTCCACCACTCCCTCGACCGACACACCTGACACCGACCCCCGGGAGCTCGAGGTGCTCTGGGTGGTTGCCGACCATGCGGGCGCCGGGGCCCTGACGGTGCGGTTTGCGACGAACACCGAGACGACCGCGGAGGTGACCACCTACCGTTCGGCGCCGGATGCCCCGGGTTTCCCGGCAGAGGTCTCGAGCGAGCCGAAGCAGGTGCATGTGGTGAGCATCCCCACGGGGATGGAGGACTTCGGCGTGGAGGTGGTGGTGACCGACGGGGCGGGGCGGAGAGCGACCGCGTTGCTGGAACTCGGAAGCATCGTGGGGAAGCAGTACTGGGCACGGGGCGCGGGGGTGGCGCCGGCGCTCGCCGTCTCGGGGATGCGGGCGACCGCGACCTGGACGAACCTGCGGAGTTCGGGCGAGCCGGACATCCCTGGCCGGGTGCTCCTGTTCGCGAAACGCGCGGGCTGCACGACCGCGGAGGCCTGCGAGGGCGAGCTGGTGGAAACGTTCACCGGCGACTCCCCCGGGGGCGACCAGGTGATCGAGACGCACCGCATAGAGGTGCGCTTCCCTGACGCCGCGCACGACTACCAGGTGGTGCTGGCGGGGAGGCCCGGGACGGACTCGGCGGCGCGGATGTTCTATCAGTTCGACGTGCGCGCCGGGGAGATCGGGAAGTAGATGGAGGGGGCCAGCCCGATTGGACTGGCCCGCCTGTGGTCCCCCGCTCTCTATGGGATGGGGGCGCTAGACCTGGGTTTCACACCAGAGAGTGAACGCGCCCTTGCCCTTCGCGCTGGTCGTGATGTCCTGCCCGGCGGTGGCGCCGGCGGCGGCGACGCGCAGGCGCGGGTCGGGCACATCGAGCGCCTCGACGCGGCTGAGGATATCGGCCACCTTGAAGTTCTCATCCTCGACGGCGAGGACGGTGACGAGGCCGAAGAAGCCGGCCGCGTTTTCGGCGTGGCTGAGGACGTGGCAGTGGAAGGCCCAGAGGCCGGCTTCGAAGCATTCGATGATGCAGTCGTAGCGGCTGCCCGGGGGCACATCCATGTTGTCGCACTTATAGGGTGGGTTCACGGGGTAGCCGTCACGCTCGAAGACTTCCATGGCCATGCCGTGGAGGTGCATGGGGTGGTACATCATGCCCTCGTTCATCCAGCGGACGAGGAGGCGTTCGCCCTTCCTGGCGACGATGGCATCGGTGGCGGGGAAGCCCTTGCCGTTGAGGGTGAAGCCGAGGAGTGAGTCGTTCATGATGAGGACGACTTCGCGGTCGTATTTGGGATAGGCCGACTTGTCGGCGGGCTCGACGATGAAGGCGCCAAGGAGGCCGCGGCTCACCTGGTCGGCCGAGTCGTGGTGGGAGTGGTACATGTGCGAGCCGGAGTTCCGGAGGGTGAACTCGTAGGTGAAGCTCGCCCCGGGCTGGATGGGCTCCTGGGTGACGAAGGGGACGCCGTCCATGTTGTTGGGCACATAGATGCCGTGCCAGTGGACAGCGGTGCTGTGTTCGAGGTTGTTGGTGACGTTGATGCGGACGCGATCGCCGACGGTGCCGCGGAGGATCGGGCCGGGGATCATCTTGTTGTAGCCGCGGGCCTTTTCGACCTGCCCGGGAGAGACTTCCCAGTCGACCTCATCGACGGTGAGGTCCCAGACCTTGACGCCGTTTTCGATGCGGGGTTCGAGAGGGACGTTTCCGCGGCCTTCGGTGAGGGCTTCCTTCTGGTTTTTCAGGAAGTTGACGACGCCCGCCTGGTGGTCGGCGTCGATCTTCTTCCACTCCTCGCTGACGGCCTCGGGAGTACCGGGCTGGGTCGCGGGGTTGGGGTTGGGCTTGACGTTGCTGGCGGGGACGCCCGTGGGTTCGAGCTTCTGGCCCGATGGGTCTTCGTAGCAGGCGGCGGCAATCAAGCCGCCGGCGACGGGTAGCGCGGCGCCTACGACGCCGGCCTTGCGAAGAAAGCCTCGCCTGTCGAGTTTCACCTCCTGGATGGTTGGCAGATCGTTCGTGGGGTGTTGGGACACGATGTAACTGGCCTCCTGCCGTGAACGTGGGCTTTTTCGGCGGCATATTCGCAGGTCGCGGCGAACAGCCGAGGGCCTCATGGCCAAAGAGTGAATGGCCTTCCGGCCCTATTGTGACGGATTTCTCAAGTTCTTGCGCCAGGTGGTTAAGCCGGGAGGGCCGGATGGCGCTCGCACCGTGGGCGAACATGGTTCATGCTTGCGCAAACACCCAGCGAATGAGGTCTCCGATGGCAGAGCAACGCCCCATCCTGGTGCCGCTCGACGGCTCGAAACTGGCGGAAAACGCGCTCCCGGATGCGGCATGGCTGTCGCGCATCACCGGGGCGCCGATCCGCTTCATCCATGTGGTCGATACGGATGTGCCCGCGGAGGAGCGAGGGAAGGCGGCGGAAACATTCCGCAGCTACACGAAGGAGATCGCGGCCGACAATGGGCTGGGCGAGACCACCTGTGATGTTGTGGCGGGTTCGGCGGCCGATGAAATCCTGAAGGAATCGGAGAACGCGTCCGCGATCGTCATCGCGACGCATGGACGCGGCGGCTTCCGGGCGATGATCGTGGGGAGCGTGGCCGACAAGGTCATCCGGGGAGCGACGGTACCCGTCCTGGCGGAACCTGGACTCGAGAAGCCGACCACCCCGGTCCCGGGCAAGGCGATTGTCGTGGGGTTAGATGGGTCGCCCGAGGCGGAACGCGGGCTGGCGATGGCCCGTGAGCTCGCGGCGCCTTCGAACGTGCCGATCGTGCTGGTGCGCGCCTTCAGCCTGCCGCCGCCGGCGGGAATCGAGTTTTCGTATTACCCGGCAGACCTGGGGGCCACCCTGGAGGCGGCTGCGAAGGAGTACCTGCAGACGACCGCAAAGCCCGGAGAGAAGTACGTGCTGATGCAGGGAGACGCGGCAACCGCTGTGCTCGAAGCAGCCGAACAGCACGATGCCGGCATGATCGTGCTGACCTCGACCGGCAAGGGGCTCGCCAAGCGGATCGCCCTCGGGAGCACCACGGACCGCGTGATCCACAGCACCTCGCGGTCGGTGCTGGTGGTCCCGCCGCAGGCGTAGTCCGCCACCGGGAAGTATGTACGAAGGCGCCTCGGCGGGGGGGCGCCTTCCTTGCGTGTGGCGGATTGCGAGGGTGCCCATGGGCTTGAGTAACGCCGGGACACCTGATAGAACCAGCCGATGATCGAAGTCCCCGAACTGACGACAACGGAACGCCGGGCGGCGCAGTGGCTCGAAGCCCATGGCGCGAGCCTCGTCGACTTCTGGGCGAGCTACAACGCGATCTCGGCCGGGCAGATCCTGTACAGCGGCTTTGGCGAAGCCCTGCGGCCGCTGGGGCTGAGCTACGAGTCGTGGCGGATCCTGTGGGTGTTGGCCCTCGTGCGGCGGAGCGAACCGCGATTGCTCGCCCAGACGCTCTGGCTCAGCAGGCCGGCGGTGACGAGCGCGTTGAACCGGCTCGAAGAAGGCGGGCACATCGTGCGGACGCGGGCGACGAACGACCGGCGGCTCGTATCAGTGGAGATGACCGAGGCGGGCGCGGAGCTGCTGGAGCGCGGGGCGACCGTGTACATCTCGACGCTGAGCACGTTGATGGACGCGCTCGACGACGAAGAGAAACAGCTGCTGGCGCGCATCGGGCGAAAGTTCTGGACCCTGAACTTCGACCGCACGCGGAAGTCGGCCGGGACACCCGTGCGCGTCGGCGCGGCCGTGATCGGGACGGCGGTGGCGAGCGCCTGAGGCCGGGGTGGAGCGGGCGCAAACGGCCCACGACTGGCGCACCCTCACGTACACGTTAGAATTACGCGCCGAGGGGGTCTCTTTTCATGGGTTCTGGTCCATTGACGGGTGTCAAAGTACTCGAGTTCACCCAGATCATCGCGGGGCCGTTCTGCGGCATGCACCTCGCGGATATGGGCGCGGATGTCACGAAATTCGAGCCGATCGAAGGCGAGCCCTGGCGGCTGTCGGTCGAGCTGGTACCGAAGGAATCGCGCACCTACGCAAGCCTGAACCGCGGGAAGCGCGGCGTGGCGATGGACATGACGCGCCCGGAAGCACAGCGGGTCATCCATACGCTGGTGAAGGACGCCGACGTGGTCATCATCAACTACCGGCCGGGCGTGGCGGAGCAGTTGAAGATCGATTACGCGACGCTGAGCGCGATCAACCCGCGCATCGTGTATTGCGAGAACACGGCGTTTGGGCGGCAGGGCCCGCTGGCGCGGCGCGGCGGCTACGACATCGTGGTGCAGGCGCTCACAGGCCTGATGGCCGGCGAAGCGAAGCTGGAAGGCGACGTCCCCGCCTACGTGTACCCCGCCATCGCCGACTACGCGACCGGCATCCAGATGTCGAATGCGATTTGCGCGGGACTCTTCGCACGGGAGAAGACGGGCAAGGGACAGCGGATCGACTGCACCCTGATGGGGACGGCCATCGCGATGCAGACGAGCCAGTTCACCTGGATCGACGCCTTCGACAACGAGATCATCCCGCCGATGCTGGAGGGCTTCAAGCAGGCTCGGGCCGAGATGAAGTCGTTCATGGAGCAGGTGGCCGTGCAGAAGACCTACCGGCCGGCGGCCGCCGGAAACGTCTACTACCGGGTGTACCAGACGAAGGACGGGTTTATCGCGGTGGGCGCGCTGAGCATGGCGTTGCGGCTGAAGGTGCTCGCGGCCACCGGGCTGAAGGACCCCCGGTTCAAGCCGGACGGGTCGTTCGAGGCGAACCCGGAAGGGTGGCAGGTGGAAGGGCCGAAGTTCGTCAAAGAGGCGGAAGCGCTGTACCGGACGAAGACGACCGAAGAGTGGTCGGCGTTGTTCGAAAAGCACGGAGTGCCGGCCGGGCCGCTCTACTTCATCGAGGAGCTGTTCAACCATCCGCAGACGATGGCGAATGGGCTCCAGGTAGAGCTCGAGCATCCGCTGCTCGGCCCGCTCAAGATGGTCGGGCCTGCGTTCCAGATGTCGGAGACGCCGTTGAAAGCGGAAGTGCCGAGCCCGATGCTGGGAGAACACAACGACGAGGTGCTGTGCGAAGCAGGGCTGAGCGGCGAGCAGATCGAGCAGCTGCGGGCGGCCGGGGTGGTGTTGTAGCACTCCCCGCGGCGCCGCGGCCAGTCGCCCCAGGGCGATGGCGGCGGTAGGCTGGGCCGATGTTGCAGCGCATGTGGCTGGGAGCGGGGAGGGCCTTCAGGCGCCTGGCCTGGGAAGGCGAGCGGCTGCGCTGGCGCCTGTTCCACCCGATCACGCTCGGCGCGCGCATCATCCTGCTCCGCGACGGGCAGGTGCTACTGGTCGAACACACCTACCGCGCGGGGTGGTTCCTGCCGGGGGGTGGTGTGGATAAGGGCGAATCGCTGGAAGAGTGCATCCGCCGCGAGGCGGAAGAGGAAGCGGGCGCAACCGTGCGCGACCTGGAGCTTTACGGGGTCTATAGCAACTTCGCCGAGGCGAAGAGCGACCACGTGGCGATCTTCGTTTCGCGCGAGTTCGACCTGCGGCCGCTGCCCGCGAACAACGAGATCGCGCGCGTGGGGTGGTTCGCGCTGGAGGCGCTGCCGGAGGGCCTTTCGCCCGGGACGGCCCGGCGGCTGGCCGAACTGCAGGCGGGTGGTCCGCCGCGGGCAGGCCGCTGGTGATGCCGCCGGAGCCGGAGGAGGGCATCCCTCCCGCGCACCGGCAGGCGATCGGCGATCTGGCGCGGCGGTTCGAGTGGGAACTGACGGGCGACCCGGCACCGGTCCCGCAGTCCGTGATGAACGCGAACTACCGCGTGGAGACGTCCGTGGGCGTCCGCTTCGTCCGGGGGCACCGGGCCGGACTGCCGCGCGAACGCCTCGAACGCGAGCACCGGGTGATGGTGTGGGCGAAGGAGCGCGGGGTCCCGGTGGCGCCACCACTGGCCGATGCAGCGGGGCACACCGTGAACAGCCTCGGCGGGAGGCTCTGGTCCGTGTTTCCCTGGGTGCCGGGCCGTAGCCTGCTCCGGGGGACGGTGACGGCCCGGGAGGCCGGGCTCCTGGGCGCGATGAACGGCCGCCTGCACCGCGTGCTCGCGGACTGGCCTCCGGGCGACCTGCACCGCAACTCCGAGCTCAGCTGGGATACCGAGAAGTCGATAGCGGACCTGAGCCGGGTAGACGACCTGATCCGGTACTACCCGGCACAGACCGAGGAACAACTGCGCGTGCAGGGCTGGATCCGGGACCAGCTGGAGCTGCTGGAGGGCGGGGCAGCGCTGCCCGCCGCGGAGTTCCAGGGGGTCCCGGTGCAGCCGTGCCACGGCGACCCCCACGAACGCAACCTGATGGTGGACGCGGCCGGTGAGCCTGTGGCCGTGGTGGACTGGGAGCGGTTCTGCCTGACCCCGCCGGCGTTCGAGGTGCTGCGCACGCTGACCTTCGCGCTCTTGCTCGATGAGCCGTTGCTCACGGCATTCCTGGCCGGCTACCGGACCGAGCACCGTCTCGCCGCGGAGACGGTGGCGCCGTGTGTCGAGTTCTGGTGGCAGTCGCAGCTGCACAACACCTGGGCCTACCGCGACCGGTTCATCAAAGGGAACCGGGCGGTCGAGCAGTTTTTCCCGGAGGGCGCGGCGGCGCGGCGGCGCTATGCCGATGCCGGCTACCGGGCAGGCCTCGCCGGGCTGCTTCGCCGGGAGGCCTGCTGAGGGCGCGCGGGGGCGGTTAGCCCCGGTGCTCCTTGCCGAGCTCCTTCTGGTCGGGCCAGGGGTGGGCGCCGGAGGGGTGGCGCGTCTTGCCGTGGGCGCCCGGCTCCTCGATTTCGGAGCCAGCATCGGGCTCGGGTTCGACGGCGCGGACATCGGACTGGGCGGGGTCGAGGTACTCCGCGGCTTCGGTGAGCGCCTCTTTGAGCGCCTTGAGCGGATGGGCTTCTTCGATGAGCTTCTTGGCGCCCTTCAGGTCTTCGAGCGGGTTCAGGTCCTTGATCGACATGGCGTCAACTCCTCCGTCTCCATCGTGCCGGCTGGATCCAGCATAGCCCCTCCGCGGAGCTGCGGGGGGAGGTGTGACGTGGGCACGGCTGCTCCCCGCCCGGCGGACAACACGACGGGTGGCAAGGTCGACGACCCAGACACGGAGAGAGTCACCGGGGCGGTCGGTGAGCGCGGTCATCTTCGAACCCTCCGGGGCACATCACAGGGATGCCGGGGCAGGCATCGGTCGGGCGTGGGTCAGGCGGTCTTGATTTCGACCTTGCGAGCCTCGGGCGGTGGCGCCGGGGTGGATTTCGGGAGGTGTACTTCGAGCACGCCGTCTTTGAGGGAGGCGTCTATCTGGTCTTCATCGACGGTGGCGGGAAGGACGATGCGGCGTTCGAACGAGCCGAAGAAACGCTCGCTGTAGCTGCGGCCCTTCTCCTCCTCCTTGCGCTCGGTGCGCTTTTCGCCGCGGACGGTGAGGACGCCGTCGTGGATGCTGACGTCCATGTCCTTCGCTTCGACGCCGGGCAGCTCGGCGTGGACGACGAGGGCGTCGTCCGTCTCGGTGACGTCGCAGCGGGGGCTCCACTCCATGCTGAGGGGTGTGCCGCCAAGACGGGCCAGGAGGTCGCGCGGCCAGAAGCTGGTGAGCTCATCGAACGGATTTCGGCGAATCAGGGCGGACATACATCACCCCCGGGGGAAACTGAGGAGATGATGGCAGGCGGCCGTACAGGCGGGCAGGTCCGTACGGGCCTTTTGCAATGGCCCGTATGGCGCAAGCGCGGTCAGGAGGGGCTGCTCGCGCCGGTCAGGGTCTGGTCCACGAGCGCGAGGAAGTGGTCGGCAGCGAACGGTTTCTGGACGAAAATGGTGCCCGGGGTGCGGGCGGCGAACTCGGCGGGGCCTTCGGCGCTGTAGCCGCTGATGAGGATGACGGGAAGTCCGGGCCAGCGATCGAGGATTGCGCGGCGGAGTTCGATCCCGGATTCGCCCGGCATCACGATGTCGCTGATGACA
>JAHDWR010000032.1 GCA_023382755.1 Dehalococcoidia bacterium | reverse complement strand
CGACCCTACCGTTCGGAAAACGCCGGGGCGAGGTTACCCCACAGTGCGGGCACGCATCTCCCGGCGCCCGGTGCGGGTGGCGGCAATTATTGTCGTCGCCCTGGGCGCCGTCTATCTGTCGCTCTATTCCTACACCCGCATCGACCACTACCTCTTCCCGGCGAACGAGGTCAGTGTTCCGTCGGTCCCCGCCTTCGTGCCGGGCACCAATATCGGCGTGAACGTCTCCCTCCCCGGCGTCTCCACCACCGGTCCCGCGGCGTGGACCCCCGATGCGAGGCTGAACATCCTCGTCCTTGGGCTCGACCGCCGCCCCTGGGAGCCCGAGGATGCCTCGTTCCGCAGCGACACGATGTTCGTCGCCAGCATCGATAAGCACGCCGGCCGCCTCCATCTGCTTGCCGTCCCCCGCGACACCTGGGCCGAGATCCCCTATGGCAACGAACCGGGCGTGTGGGCGGAAAACAAGATCAACGCGGCCTATTCCTACGGGCAGTTCTACAAGTACCCCGGCGGGGGAGCCGCCGCCGCCGTCGCCGCGGTCGAACACAACTTCAACCTCGACATCCACTACTACGTGGTGATCGACTGGGTCGGCTTCGTCGAGCTTATCGATGCCCTCGGTGGCATCGACCTGGTGGTCCCTGAGGACATTTCGGACTTCGGCACGGATGTGCTCGAGGTGTTTCCCGGCAACACCGTGAAGGCCGGCGAGCAGCACATGGACGGCGCCCAGGCGCTCGGCTACTCCCGCGTCCGCGTCGATGGCGACCTCAAGCGTATCGAGCGGCAGCAGATAGTCATCAAGGCGGTCGCGGGCAAGTCGGTGAGTTTGGGCTACCTGGCCAAGATCCCCGAACTCTGGGATTCCTACCGCAGCTCCTTCCGGACGGACATCGAGACGGCCCAGGTCCCCGGCTTCGCGCTCCTCGCCAGGCAAATGAACCTCGACACCATCGAGACGTTCTCGCTCGCGCCCGCGCTCTACGGGGGCATCTCCGAGGATGCCCAGCTCATCCTGTTGCCGAACCGCGACGAGATGTATGCCATCATCGACCGCTTCTTCGCGGACCCGCAGGTGCGGGACGAAGCCCCCGGCATCGCGATCGAATACCCCGAAGGTCAGGAAGAGGCAGCCCGGCTGGCGCTCGCCCACCTGGAGGCCTACGGCATCCCGCGCGAGTACCTCCAGATGCGAAAGGCCGAAGCCCCCGGCGAACCCGGAATCTTCGACCTTTCGGGCAAGCACTACACCGCCGGGAAGCTTGCCGGCCTGTTCGACCTCCGTCTCCTGAACCCGCCGGCAGACCTCGCCGCCGCGGGAGTCGACGTGCTCGTCCGGCTCGGGCCGGCCACTGCCCTCAAGACCCCCTGACCCTCCGCGGCTATCCCGTGACCGTGATCGTCGCCTTCATCTGCGGGTGGTACTCGCAGGTGATCTTGTACTCACCCGCGTTGGGGAACTCGAATACGAAGATATCGTTCTTCTTCATATTCCCCGACTCGTCGACGCCGTTGATGGTGACGGTGTGCAGCGCGGTCTCGCTGTTCTTGAAGTAGACCTTCTCGCCCGCCTTCACCGTCAGCTCGGTCGGTATGAACTTCAGCTTGTCCTGGTCGATGAAGGGCGCGCCCTCGGGCACGGTCACCTCGGGGGCGCTCGTCGCCGTGGCGGCGCCATCGCCGTTCCCATTCGCGTCGTCGTCATCGCCACCGCCACAGGCCATGGCGGCCACGCCAATCAACGCTGCCGAAGCTACCAAGAGCCCGACCCGCCGCAGGTTCCACAGTTGCATTACCCTATGACTCCTCACGCTCCACCACGGAGCGAGTACGTGTTCACCATCCAGTGTCGCCGAGTGTGCACGATTTGGCACTTCTCCCTGGTCAAGGTGCGGGTAGTTTCGATGGGGGAATCCATTTCGCCTATGAGCTGCATCAGTATCGCCAAAGACGGCGAAGGCCCCCGCGGGCGGGGGCCTTCCGTGCACGAGGCGGGGTGAGCGACTCTGTGACGGCACTGTCATCGGGGCCGCGCTCGCTGGCGCGCGGCCCGCTCAAGGCATGCTGAAATCTAGGAGCTAAATGCTAACCTTGTCAAGCGGTTTAGCGATTCCCCTTGACACGTAGTGGCACTCCATGGCGCAATGCAGGCCAATGCCATCCGAAACGATTCCGCTCCAGCTTTGTGTCCGCTGTGGCTCCCTGCTTGCCGACATCAAGGGGTCGCGTCTCGCTGTCTGCCGCCGCTGCGGCTACAAGGATGACTGCTGCTAGCTCAGGCGGCGCGGTCCCGCTCAGCATCCAGCGCGGCGATTTGCTCCCGCAGCCGCCGGATCCTGCGCAGCCGGTAGCTCGAGGTCACCAGGCTCGCGTCATCCAGGAAGACCGGACCGTCGCACCGCACACACCGCACCGGTTCGTCCGGGGCGGCCACGGCCTGCCCGGCCTCGTCTTTCAGGCCAGATGCCGTCAGCGCCGCTCCCTTGGGGCCCACCCAGCGGCCCCTCACAAACCCGCAATGCAAGCACTTGACGTCACCAATCACCAGCATGGCTTCCCTCCTGACGCGAGGGAGTATGGCCAGCAGCGTCTGCGCGCCGTATTGGGGAAAGCCCGACGCCGGGACCTGAGCGGCCCCCGATCGCCTTCGCGGCAGCCCGCGGACCACTACCCTCTGCCGCTAACTACGGCAGAACGTTGGCCGTAGCGCACGCCCCGCCGTCCTACGTCCCGTGAGTGATTGCATCGATGCGGTAGCGCATCACGCCCTGGGGAGCCGTTACTTCGACTTCCTCTCCGATGCGCCGGCCGAGCAACACCTTGCCCACCGGCGACTCGACGGAGATTTTCTTTTCCGATGCGTTCGCCTCACGCGCGCCCACCAGCTGGTAGGCAATCTGGAGTCCTTTGTCCAGGTACGTCACCGTAACGACCGAACCGACGGCCGTCACGTCGGCCTCTTTCTGCGAACGGTCGACGACCACGGCGCGCTTCAGCGCGGTCTCGATGCGCTTCTTCCGGTTGTCCGAAAACGCCAGCGCCTCGCGGGCCGCGTGATAGGGTGCGTTCTCTCTCAGGTCGCCGTCCGAACGCGCCTGCTCGATCGCGCGGACCATATCGGGGACCTTGCTTTCGATCTCGGCCAGTTCGCGCTTCAGGTCTTCGATGCCCTCGGCAGTCATTTCGATCGGTGGTTCTTCGATGCGGACTGCCATGCCGCGGTTCCCGGCCCGGGAACTCGCCGGCTTGCGGATCCGGATGTGCACGCCGAAGTTCTGGCTGGCGTAGTTCTTTTTCTTGAGGAACTGGAACCACGCCTTGAGGGCCGCCACGCGCTTGTCCGCGTTCGGGTCCGTGTGCTTGATGCTGACTTCGGCGTAACTCTCGACGCGGCTCCCGGTGAGGTCGCCCACGGCCATCTGGGCGCCGGCGTACTCGACGTACTTGCGGACGAACCCTTCGTAGTCGTGCCGCTGTTCGGGCTTCAGGGAAGACAGGTATTCGTTGAGGGCGTCGCCGAGGGTTATCTGCACCGCGGGTGCACCCCGGGATTCGTTCGTCATGCACTCACTGTACCATCGATCACGTGATCGTGCGCCGGGGTATCGCGTGAAACTCTCGTGGGAAGACCTTCCAGGCCTGTTCCCTTCGTTCCCTGGCCCGGAGCGGTGGCTTCCGCTCCTCCAGCGCCACGCGGGGCTTGTGGCCGATGCTGCGCCACACACGAGGGTCACCTCCGTCACTGCCGCGAACGTCGTCCGCCGCCAGTATGCGGAGAGCCTCGAAACCCTCCGCATCGCCCGCTGCTTCGCCAGTTCGTGCGAACCATATGCCGATGTCGGAAGCGGAGGCGGCTATCCCGGGCTCGTGGTCGCGATCCTTCAGCCCGATTCCCCCGTCACGCTGGTGGAGCCGCTCCAGAAACGGGCCCGCCTCCTCGAGGCCATGGCTGCCGAACTCGGACTCGCCAATGTCCGCGTCCTGCCCGATCGCGCCGAGGATGCCGGGCGCGGCCCCCTCCGCGATAGCTGCGCGCTGGTCACCGCCCGGGCGGTCGCCGAACTCCGCGAGCTGATCGAGTACACTGTGCCACTCGCGCGGCCCGGTGGCTGGGTCGTGCTGCCGAAGGGCAGCGGAGCCGAAGCAGAGGTCGAGGAGGCCGCCCGGGCGTTTGGCGAACTCAACTGCGTCCACCGCGCAACCGTGGCGATGCGCCAGGAAGTGAGCGACTCGGGCATGGTCGTCGTCGTGGAGAAGCTTGGTCCCACGCCGGAGAGGTATCCGCGGCGGCCGGGGTTGCCCGGCAAACGGCCGCTCTAATCGTTTAGGCGAGTAGGCAGTTCACTGTTTCTTGCATTGCGTGATATAGTGCCGCCGACCGCCGGGCAATCCTAGTCACGTGAGCAGGCTCACCACGCCCGGGGACGCATGCAGGAGGCAGCATGGACCCCAACGTCATCATCAATCGACTCGTTCGGCTGGCAAAGCTGGACACCACCGTGTTCGACGAGGTCCGGGACGACCCCGCTGAACTCATCCCGGCGCTCATCGTGGCGGGCGTTAGCGCTCTTCTCGCCGGGCTCGGCTCGTTCCTCTGGTGGCAGTTCAACTTCGACTTCACTCCGGACAGCCTCTTCCTGAACACCTTCATCCTCGGGGGGATCTTCCTCGCCGCGATGTATGGCGTCTGGGTGTTGCTGGCCTACGTGATGCTGGTGCAGGTCTTCAAGGCAACAGCGGACCTGCAGGCGCTGTTCCGCACGATGGGCTACGCGGCGGCTCCCCTCGCCCTGTCGCTGCTGATGTTCATCCCGGTCCTCCATCCGGTCTTCGCGATAGTGCCGCTGGTACTGGTGTTTGTGATGGCCATCTACGCCGTCCAGTCGGTCACCAGCGCCGATTCGACCCAGGTCGTCATCGCCAACACCGTCGGCCTCACCGTCATGGTGCTCGTCCTCGGGATCGTGGCAACCTCGAACGACTTCCCGGATTCCCCTATCGGCGCCGGGCTCTTCAACTGGATCCCCAGCGTCTAGCCTCCCGCTGGCGCATGTCGCGTTCTGGAGCCAGGCCCATGAGCGGAGGCCTGGCTTCCGCGTGTGACGCGCCCCCTCCCCCCGACCCCGCCCGGGGTGATGGCCACAACCCGGCGATGTCCTACGCTACGCGCTCATGCCGCGGGACTTCCTAGCCGTAGCCCATCGGAACGTGCGCCTCTACTACGCGTTCCTGTTCCTCATGGAGTTCGGGTTCTGGATCGGGATCTGGATCAAGTACCTCACCGCGGTCCGCGAACTCGAACTCAAGTACATCCTCCTGATGGACATGCCGTTCTGGCTTGTCATGGCGAGCCTCGAGGCTCCCTTCGGCGCGCTTGCGGACCGCGTGGGCCACAGCCGCGTGCTTGCACTCGGCGCGGCCGTGTACGCACTGACAATCCTGGGCTTCGGCTTCACCACCAACTACTGGATGCTCTTCGCGGACTACATGCTCTGGGCCGTAGCGGGAGCATGCCGCAGCGGCGCCGACCAGGCCCTCGTGTATGACTCCCTGAAGCAGGCCGGGCTCGAATCGACGTTTTCGAAAGTTGCCGGGCGCGGGTTCGCCGTCTCGATCACGGCAAGCACCACCGGCGTCATCCTCGGCGGCCTGCTTGCCACCCTCACCAGCCTGGCATTCACCGTCCAGGTCAGTTTCATCGGCCCCGTCCTCGCCTTCTTCGTCGCCCTCGCGATGACCGAGCCACACGTGGCCCACGAATCCCGCCGCTACCTCGAACACCTCCGCGACGGGGTGGCCTACGCCTGGCGCACGCCACAGGTCCGCTACTCCGTGCTGATGAGCTCGGTCATCATGATGGCGGCGTTCGCGCCGGTCGTCCTGGTCCAGCCCTTCCTCATCAAGCATGACGTCGCGACCGGGCTTTTCGGCGTCTACCAGGCGCCGTTGCGGGTTTTCGCCGTGGTGGCGGCCATCCTCGCCTACCGTGTCGTCGCCCGGGCCGGCCGCCCGAAAATCATCGCCGCCGCCTGCGGCGGGATGATCCTGGCCTTCCTGGGGCTCGCGGCATTCGATATCCAGCCCGCCTTCGCCTTCTTCGCGTTACCCGCGCTCATCCAGGGGCTCGTTCGACCGACCATGGATAGCTATATCAACGAGCAGACGCCGAGCGACAGGCGGGCCACTGTCCTGAGCATGTCCGCGCTCGTACTCAGCGTTGAACTCGCCTTCTTCGAGCCGGTCATCGGCTTCATCACCGACGATGTCTCCATCCAGGCCGCGTTCGCCTTCGTGACCGTGTTCTTCGCCGTTGTCATGCCGGGGCTCTACGTGCTGTGGCGGCGGGCCTATGTCGCCAGCCCGCTGCCGGAGCCGGCGGCGGCTCCGGCCGTGGCCGCCTGAGCTATTTCAGCGCCTGGCGCAGCGCCTCGCACGCCTCCGCCACACCCCGCTTCCCCCCGTCGAGAAACGCCGAGAGCTGGAGGAACACGTGCGGCTGGTCCGGGTAGACGCTGAGCTTCACCGGTACGCCGGCATCCTCCAGTGCCTTCGCAAAGAGCATCGAATCGTCCAGCAGCGGGTCGAGTGAACCCACGATCAGGCGCGCTGGCGGCAGCCCGCGGAGGTTGCCCTTGATGGGCGCGATGTACGGGTCGTCAGGGTCTGCCCCACCGGAGAGATAGTGGCCGTAGAACCACTCCATGGCCTTGCGCGTCAGGATCTTCCCATCCCCGTTCTCGATGACCGAAGGCAAGTCGTTGTTGGCGGTGAAGGCCCCATACAACAACAGCTGCAACCGTGCCGTGGGGCCGCCCTCGTCGCGCAGCCGCAGCATCGCCGCCGCCGTCAGGTTTCCTCCAGCACTGTCGCCCCCAACCGCGAACCGCGAACCGTCGGCGTTCAGATCACCGGCGTGCTCGACTGCCCAGCTGATCGCGGCCACGCAGTCATCCAGCGCGGCCGGTGCGGGGTGTTCCGGCGCCAGCCGGTAGTGCACGCTCACCACCACCACACCGGCCCCCTCCGCGAACTCGGCGCAGAGCTTCGCGTGGGTATCCGGTGAGCCGATGACCCAGCCGCCGCCGTGCAGGAACACGAAAAGGGGAAACGGGCCGCTCCCCTGCGGCGTGAAAAGCTTCACCGGGATCTCACCCGCCGGGCCGGGAATCTGGCGGTCCGCTATCGCGACGGTGGCGGGCATCGGCTGATTGAACGCGGCGAAGCCAACATCCGCGTTGGCCCGCGCGACATCCGCCGGGAGTTCCCACATTTGGGGGGCTCCAGTCGCCTCGGCCTGCGCGGCCATCATCTGGAGAAGAGCTTCGACCTGGGGATCCATGGGCACCTCGAACTTGACGTGAGCCGGACTATACCCGGCACCCGGAGAACGGGCAGTCAGGTCCCCGGGGCATCCGCCTCCGCCGCCCGCCGGGCGCGCTCCGTCTGTTTCGCGATGAACTCCGCAAGCACCCGCCGCACGTCCGTGGCGGCATACAGGGTCGTCCGGTGCATGAGGAGCGTCCCAAGCGACCCGGCGACCACCGTCGCCAGGACCATCCCATACCGCAGACCCTCGCCCTCCGTGGCATCGAACCGCGCCTGGAAGAGTTCCGAGATGAGGCCGACCACCAGCGGCGCTAGCGCGCCGCCGAGCACCGCCAGGGCGAGCCCGAACGCGGCGAAAGCCTGCGCCCGGATGTGCGGCGGAGATGCCGCCGCGATGATGTTGATGAGCCCCGGGATGCCCAGCGACGTGACGAATGCGCCCGCGAGCAAGAAGGCAAGCGAGATCGCGGCGTTCTGGATGCTGAAACCAATAGTCCAGGTGACCGTCAGTACGATAGTCGCGACCAGGCCCATGCGCGCCAGGAATGTCATCCCCCGGTTCAGCCAGCGGTCGGCGAGTGGCCCGCCGTACCAGGTGCCGATGAACGCGCACAGCGCCAACCCCGCGAGCGCGTAGCTCGCCTCCTGGCCGCTAAACCCGTAGCGGCGCTCGTAGAACGCCGGGATCCAGAATACGACGCCCGAAAGCATGAACCCGAACGCTGCGTTCGTGAGGATCAGGTAGCGAAGCGTCTTGTTCCGCGCGATCGTCCCGAGGCTGCGGCGGAAGCCCCACTTGTCCTCGGGGTCGGTCAGGAATTCCTTGAGCAACGGGTTTTCCGCGGCCGCGTCCTTCAGGTCGGCCTCGCCCCGGGCAGGCTCGCGGAGCCGCAGGGCATACAGTCCCATCAGCAGCCCCGGGATCGCGGCCGCAAGGAACGCCCAGCGCCAGCTCGCCGCCGCGATGATGGCCCCGCCGATGACGGCGCCGAGCACCTGGCCAAGCGGGTTTGCCGCCCGGTGATAGCCCAGCGCCCGCCCTCGCAACCGGATGGGGTAATAGTCAGAGATCAGGCTCCCGTGCGTGGGCCCAATGGTCCCCTGCCCCGCCCCAAGCAAGGCACGTGTCAGGAAGAGCTGGAGGAAGTTCTGGGCGCCCGCCGCCGCCAACCCCGCAAACCCCCACACCACCGCCCCGATCGAGAGGATGTACCGCCGGCTCCAGCTATCCGCCCAGTTGCCCGCAGGCAACGAGAGGAGCCCCGTGATCAATACCACCGCCAGGGGCAGCAGTCCCACCGTAGCGTCCGAGAGCCCGAAGTCTTCCCGTATCCGGTCGAGAGAAACGGCCAGCACCGCCCGGTCGAACTCATCGACCGCGTTGAGGATGAACAGCACCACGAGTGGGCCGATCCCCGCCTGGCGGAGCGTCCGTGCATGGTGCGCCGTGTCGTCGTTCGCCTCCGGCGGCACCATCATCCCCGCAACGATACCGGAACACCGCCACGGGTGCTCGCGCTGGCCCGTGATGGGTCACCCGGCGGCCGCGGCCTCATCCAGCACGACCGTCACGCCCGGGTGCTCCTGGAGAAATGATGCCGGGCACTCCGGCGAGACGGCGCCGTGCAGGGCGAGAGCCACCACCCCCGCCTTGGCCGGCCCGTCCGCGAGCAGCATGATCGCGGGCGCCGCCAGCAGCTCCCGCAGTCCCAGCGTCAGCCCGTGTGTCGGCGTTTCGCTCCCCCAACAACTCGCCGCGCTCGCGCGCGAGGCCGCGTGCAGTTCGACCACCCTGGCCGTGGATTCACGGGTACTCCCCGGTTCGTTGAAGGCAAGGTGTCCGTTCGCGCCAATGCCGAGGACGGCGACCTGGAGGCCCCCGGCTTCGCCGAGCCGCCGTTCGAATGCCTCTGCTTCGGCGGCGAGATCGGGCGCTTCCGGGTCGAATTGCTCGACCGGCCGCGCCCCCCATTGCCCCTTCCAATAGCGACCGAAAAACGCCCTGTTCGAACAGGCTTGGGCCCGCGGCCCCACGTACTCATCGATAGCGAACGGCCGCCACGATCGTACGTCGGCCCTCGCTCCGGCCACCATCCGCGCCAGTTCTTCGTACATGCCCACCGGGGTCCTGCCAGTCGGCAGCCCGATCGCGGGCTCGGGGTAACGCACCGCCAGTTCCAGCAGAGTCTCTACCGAGGCCCGGGCAAAGCGCGCGGCCGGCACGATCTCCACGCGCATCGGCATCAGGCGGTGACGGGCTCGTGGAGGAAGGCCAGGACTTCTTCCAGGAACGCATCGGGCCGCTCTTCCGCCAGAAGATGGCCCGCTTCCGGGATGACCAGGTGGCGTGCCCCCCGGATCGCCCCGGCGAGTTCGAGGCCCTTGTCTGGCGGCAGGACAGCATCGCTTGCCCCGCTGAGGACCAGGGTTGGCGCGCTGATGGCGGAGAGGTCTGCCGCCGGCTCCTCACGCGTCGCCTCGGTCATCCTGCGCACGGCCGCCACGGTGCCCGGGAGCAGCAGGGGGTCGACGTAGCCGCGCATCACCTCCTCCGTCGCGTACTCCCGGTCGTGGACCATGCGAGCCAGGGATCGCCGGCCCAGCGCGTACATCGCCCGCGGCGACCGCTGGGCCACCCCCACGAGCGCGAACATCGGACCCGCGGCCCGGCCCCGCTTCGCAACATCTGGCGGATGAGCCGCGTTGACCGAGGCCACGAGGATCAGGCGTTCGACCCGCTCCGGGTGCCGTGCTGCCACGCGCTGAGCAATCGCACCGCCCATCGAATGCCCGATGAGCGTGGCCCGCCGGATACCAAGCATGTCCATGAGCGCGACGATCCGTTCCCCCTGGGCCGTATGGCTATAGTCGATTTCCGGCTCGCGGTCGCTGAATCCGAAGCCCGGCAGGTCGACGGCGATCACCCGGTGGGTCTTTGCCAGGTCCGGGATCACCAGCCGCCAGCTGAACGTGCTCCCGGCAAACCCGTGAATGAGGATCACGGGCGGCCCTGAGCCTTCGTCGATGTAGTGGACTTTCGCGCCCGCGACGTCCCGGATGATCCCCTCGGGGAGCGGCGCCTGCCAGGGCGCGCGCCGCTTCCAGGCGACCCAGCCTCCAGCGCCAACGGCCGCCAGGGCTCCCCCAAGCACTATCGCCTTGCGTTTCACCTGCCTGCCTCGCTGAACATCCTCCGCAGGATGTGCATGCTCTCAGCCATCCTGGGGCCGTACCACCATAACAGCTTCCCATCGATCACCCGGGCGGACGCGACCGTTCGATAAACGTCGAGGTGCCTCTCCTTGAAGGGGTATGGCTCATCCGGCAAAAGGATCAGTTCCGGTGCCAGGTCGGCCAACTCCTGCAGCGTCACCTCCGGATAGCGCGGTCGCCCCGCAAGCACGTTGAGAGCCCCGCAGCGTTCGATCAGGTCGTGGCCGTAACTCTGGCTCCCCAGCCCCATCAGCGGTTCGTGCCAAACCGCCACGAACACCCGCGGCTTGCTCTCCGGCAACGGTGCGCCCAGCGTGGCGGCGGTTTGGTTGGCGATCTCCCAGCCGCGCTCGGCGACACCCAGCCTCGTCGCGATCTCGACGACGACCCCCATCGCCTGCTCGACCGTGTTGGGGTCGGTCACCAGCACTTCGAGGCCAGCCATGCGCAGCGCTTCGACATCCTCGCGGCGGTTTTCCTCCCGGTTGGCGATGACCAGGTCCGGAAGCATCGCGGCGATGCCTGAGACATCCGGGTTTTTCGTCCCCCCCACGGCGGGAGTGAGGCGTACCGCTTCGGGTTCCAGGCAGAACCGTGTGCGTCCGACGAGCACGTGCGGAGCAAGCGCCCAGACGAGTTCGGTCAGGCTTGGGACGAGCGATACCACGCGCACGCCCAAAGCCTACTCCCCGGATGCGCGGAAGGCCTCCCATGGGGAGGCCTTCTCGTATACGACGCACGGTCGCGGAGGTTAGTTCGGTGGCGTGCCCAGCGTCACCTCGGCCGTCCGCTTCGTCCCATCACGGTAGAACTCCACGGACACTGTCTCCCCCGCGCCATGCTCGATGAGCGCGACCGCGAGGTCGGCCTCCGTGTTGATATCCACGCCTCCGATCTGGACAATCACGTCGCCCGTGCGGAGGCCCCCCGAAGCGGCAGGCCCTCCAGCGGTGACCACGTCCAGGATCACACCGCCTTCATCCGGGATCCCGAGTTCTCGCGCCCTGGCCGGGCGCAATGCTTCGAACCCCGAAATGCTCAGGAAGCCGCGGTTCACCTGGCCGTTGGCTTTCAGCTGCTCCATCACCGCCTTCGCCACATCCGAGCCAACGGCGAAGCCGATGCCCACGGCCTGGCTCCCCGTGGTGGGGTCGGGGGCAATGGCTGTGTTGACGCCCACCACCTGCCCGAACATGTTCAACAGGGGACCGCCGCTATTGCCGTGGTTGATCGCGGCGTCTGTCTGGATGGCGCCGAGGATCTGGGTGCTCTCCCGGATGGCCCGGTTCTTCTGGCTCACGATCCCCCGCGTCACGCTGAACGAGCCGCCTTCGCCTCCGTCCAGGTCGAGCGCGAAACCCATAGCCACCACATCCTGCCCGACCACCACGTCGTCCAGGTCGGCAAAAGCCAGTGCCTGCAGCCCCGTCGCGTCGATCTTCAACACAGCCAGGTCCGACCTCGCGTCAGTCCCGACCACCTTCGCCGCGTAGGTCCCGCCGTCACTCAACGTCACTTCGATGCTGGAGGCCACCCTGCCCGTGACGGAACTCTGGATGACATGGTTGTTCGTCAGAATGTAGCCGTTCCCATCCACGACGAAGCCGGTGCCCACGCCCGTTCCGGTCGCAATCCGGACGACCGCGGGTTCGGCGAAGGCGACCAGCTCGGCAGCCGTCATCAGGTTGCTCTGGCGGACCTGGGTGGGTGGGGAGGCGGCCGGAGTCTGAGATGCCGGTGCGGTCGAAGCGTCGCCTTCACCGTTTCCGGCGGGTGCCGGACTCGAGTCTGAACAGGCGGCCGCAACGAGGAGTGTGAGGGCGAGCAGGCCGGCCCCGGCCGGACGCATCATTCGGGACATGCATGTGTCTCCAGGCGTTTGGGTTCTTTGTGTCGCCTGCAGTGTCGGGCATGCAGGGGGAGCCCCCGGTAAACGGCAAAGCTCCTTTCACATGGCGCGGTAAAGAGGCTGGTTCGCCCATGGCACGGGTGTATCATGCCCAGCGGGAGCAGCTATGGCCTGGAACGGGAATCCGGATACTCCTGGTATACGTAACTTAGGCAGGACGGTCGAGTTCACCCGTCCCGCCGAGGCCGAACTGGCCTCGCGCATTCACTGGCCGGATGAAGCTCTGATGGTTGCCATTGTCGCCCGCGACGAGCACGCCTTCGCTGTCCTCTACGACCGCTACGTGGACCTTGTCTACTCGGCCTCGTTCCGCGTGCTCGGGGACGCGCAGCTTGCCGAGGACGCATCTCAGGACGTGTTCGTCCGGCTCTGGCAGCGCCCCGAAACGTTCATCGCCGAGCGTGGCCGGTTTCTCAGCTGGCTCATGAGTGTCACCCGCAACCGGGCGGTCGATGAACTCCGCGCCCGCGGGCGACGCCGGAAGCGCGAAGGCGGTTCGCTTGGCGAACCCGACGAAGCCGCCGAACCGGTGTTCTCCACCGAGGCGATCGATCCGCTGCACTCCGCCCAGCTGCACGAAGAGCAGGCCATCGTGCGGTGCGCGCTGGCCGCGCTCCCCCGCGACCAGAAGCTTTGCCTCGAACTCGCCTACTTCGGCGGGCTCACCCAGCAGGAAATCGCCACCCGGCTCCACGAGCCGCTTGGGACCATCAAGACGCGTATCCGCCTCGGCATGCAGAAGCTGCGCCGGGCGCTCGAACAAAAGGTATAGGGCGGCCCCGCCATGGCAGCCGAACACATCACGCAAGAGCAGGCGGACGAATACGCCATCGGTTCGCTCGAACCGGTGTTAGAACGTGCCATCGCCCTGCACCTTGCCGAGTGTGCTGCCTGCCGGGACATGGCCCGCGATGCTGAGCGCTTGGCCTCGCTCGTCGCGATGACGTCCCCGCGAGTCCAGCCCTCGCCACGCCTCCGCCACCGCGTATTCGCCGCGGCCGGGATCACCCGCCCAAGCCCATTCCGGCGGGTCTTCACCGTCGGCCGCGCGGCAGCCGGCCTCGCCGCCGTGATCGTCGCCGCCGCAGCCTTTAGCGGGATGGTCTCGCTGAAAGGTCAGATTGGCGACCTCCGCCAGCAGAATTCCGACCTCCAGTTGCAGATCGACGAAGCTCTCTCCCAGAAGGTCGAACTGGCCGCCCTCACGCGTAAGCTCGATGACCAGGAGAAGCTCGCTGCCCAGCTCGAGGAGCGCTTCAAGGATGACCGCGAACTCAACCTCGCGTTCATGTCTCCGACGACCGACGTGGCTGCCGTCACCTCGCTCGACGAAAACGGCAACGCCATCGGCCGCCTCGTCTGGGACTCCGACCAGAAGCGTGTCTGGTTCGTCGCCAGCGAACTCCCGAAACGCCCCGACGGCGAGACCTACCAGATCTGGGTCAATTCCGGCGGCCGCTACTACAGTCTCGGCACCTTCACGCCGGATGACGCCGGCTTCGCCCGCTATGAGACCGTCGTGCCCGAAGGCCTGAATACCTATGAGACCGCCGTCGTCACCATCGAACGGGCTGGCGGCAGCCCCGTCCGCGAAGGGCCCACGGTCTTCTTCGTCGCCGACCTTTCGCGCCTGCGGAACTAACTCCGCCGCATCGCGATCCCCCGGCCGGCCCACTCAGGGACGGAGAGGCGGGCGTGGGCGCTACGCCACCCTTCCAGGCCCTCGCGCACCGCGCCTGGCCAGGGGGTCACGCGCCGGGTCGCAAGGTCGACGTGCAGCCAGACCTGCTCGGTCGTGGCCGCGACGGCTCCGTCTCCAGCGTCCCGGATTTCAGAAACGCCGCGTAGCCGCTTTTCGTCGAGTTCCAGCACCTGGAACGTGACGACAGCCTGCGTGCCGGCCAGCAGCTCCCGTAGATAGCGCGTGTGGACCTCCGCGGTGAACGTGGAGAGTCCCGTCTCTCGTGCGTACTCCCATCCGATTCCCATGGCGGTCCACGCCTGGTCGAGGCCTCGTTCGGAGAGGACCAGGTAGTAGGCCATGTTCAGGTGGCCATTGGGGTCGAGCCACTCCGGCTCCAGTGCGATCGGTGTGCTCCGGAAGGGCGTTGGGATGGCAATGCCCTTCGGGCCCGGGTGATCGAGGATCTCAGTCACTGTTGCTCCGTGTCCGCGCCGGTTGCGCACCTGGTCAACGTTCGATGAGGCGCTCGCGTAACGCGGCCAGCGCCCGAGCCTGACGTCCCTTGACCGCATCGACGGAGGCGCCGATCACGTCCGCAGCCTCCTGTAGCGAGAGCCCATGCACGAAGCGAAGGCTGATGACCTCGGCGTGCGCCGGTTCCAGCGCCGCGACCGCCCGCGCCAGGTCGAGCCGCTCCGGGCTCAGGGCCGCGTCGTCCCCGGCTCCGTCGAACGCCTCGATCGCGAGTTGCGGGGCGCGCCGGAACCACGACCGCCGGTGAGAGCCCACAACGTTCCGGGCGATCCCGAACAGCCACGCCCGCACGGGCAGTCCCCGGTCCTCGAACGTCTCCGCGTGCCGCCACGCCTGCTCGAAGACCTCACTCGTCGCGTCCTCCGCCCTTCCCGCATCGCCAAGGCGTGAGAGCGCGTACCGGTAGATGGCGGGCATTTCGCGGTCGAACAGTTCGTGCCAGGCGCCCGGTTCGCGCTCCCGGATCGCCCGGACCTGGGTGCCGGACGGCGCGCCAGCGGCCCGCGGCACCTCCATCGCCGCGCGGTGCAGCGCTGCCGCGAAGCCCGCCACCCGCCACGGCAGCACCGTCGCCGCCGCGCTCATCAGTCGTCCTCCTCCTCGTCCTCGCCGCGGTCCCGGCCCGAACCGAGCCGGTCATCGTCCTCATCGTCATCGTGCGAGTCACCCTCCGGCTCGTCGTCTCCCTCGGGCGTGGCGGTGGGCGAAGGAGACGGCGTCCCGGGAAGCTCGGAAGTCACAGTCTCCGGTGGGTCGTCAGCCTCCGCTGTGGGCTCGGGTGTTGGCTCCACTCGCGCCGTGGCCGTCGGCGTCGGCGTCGGCGTGTGCGTCGGTTCCGGGGTCGCGGCTTCTCCGATTTGACCGCCTTCAGGCGTGTACTCGGGGCCGGATGGCTGCCCGGTGCCGGCCGGGAGCGCTGGTTCCCGCGTGTCCTGGCTGCCGGCCGCCTGTGTCCCGGCGGAGGTGGTGGTGGCTCCCGCCGCGGGAGAAGGCGAGGCGCCCGGCGTCGCCGCGGGTGACGGGGACGGTGTCGCTGTTGGCGTGACCAGTCCGCCGCTCCCGCCGCCGTCGTTCGGCAGGAGGTTCACGGCCACCGAGCGTACGAAGCCGGTTATGCCATCGATGGCTTCGAAAGGGCTGACGCCCGTGCTGTAGCTGGTGGCTCCGCCCACCACGGTGGCGGCCAGGGCTGCCGCCGCGAGCTTCCGCTGCAGTCCCTGGCCGCCTATCCCGGTAGCGAACCATCCCAGTGCCCGCCTGCGCCGTCCGCCCATGATCGTCCCGGCAAATCGGGCGCGCATCCGGTCCCGGGCGAGGGCATCCGGGCCCGCAACCACAATCCCGCCGCAGTCGAACGCCAGCCGGGCCAGCGCCGCCGTTTCGCCCATCGCGGGCGTCACCGAAAGGCGCCGCTCGATCAGGTCTTCGAGTAACTGCGGCGAGACGCGTGGTTCAGGCAACGGTGGCTCCCGGGGCTACCCGCTTCCGCGGCGCCTTCAAGAATGTCAGCCGGACGGTGGTCGCGAAGATCATCAGGAGGCTCGTCCCAAGGTACAGCCCAACCAGCAATGGTTCAGAGCTGTCGGTGCCGACCTGGAGCCCGTGCCAGAGTGCCGCCGCGTAGGCGATGAACGCGGACCGGTGGACCCAGCGCCACATCGCGGTGCCGATGGCGCTCCGGAACCAGAACGAGAACGACACGATGGCCGCAAGGTACAGGCTGAGAGTCCCAAGGGCTACGTCGGCGCGTTCGTAGTACGACGCGAACGGCACCAGCACGTCGACCAGGCCGAACTGTGTCCATCCATCCGGGATGAGCACCAGGCCGTGCCCGAGCCCGAGGATTACACCCGCAATCGATGCAGACTGGTGGATCGCCAGGAGCCTGGCCCGCCCGATCAGCCCATCGAACCACGCCGAGGACATCATGAGCCCGCCAGCCAGGCCCAACCACAGAAACAGGTACGAGGCGATCCCGGCCGCGCGCGAGGCGTACCACGCCCCGTGCGCGCCGGCTTCCGGCAGGAGCCGCTCCGCCCAGCCGTTCCCCATGGTCGCTCCGATGGCCGCGCCACTGGCAGCGAACGCAACGAGGAACAGCAACATCCCCCTGCTCATGACGCCTTCGACTTGCTCGGCGCGGCGGCCGGCTTTGGTGGTGCCGAGGGCGCGGGCGGCGGCGGAGGTGCCGGCGCGGGAGCCGGTGCCGGTGCGGGCGCTGCAGGCGCCGCGGGCGCGGGAGCGGGGATCACCGGGGCGGGCGCCACGGGCTCCGGCACGACCGCCACGAACGTATCGGCCGGGGCGGCAGGCGCATCGGGGGCGGGTGCTGGCGCGGGTGGTTCGACCACCGCGGATGCATCCGGACTAACGGGTGCCGCTGTAGGGCTCGCCTGCGAGCCCGGCGTTCCTGCCGCGGCGGGCGGACCGTTCGAGGCTCCCGCCACCGGCGCGGCCGGCTTGCCCGGCGCGGGCGCGGGCGCTTCCACGTACTGCGTAACGTAGTACACGGGCTGGCGCTCAACGATCACAACGGGCGCTTCGGCGGGCGCCGGGGCCGGTGCCTCTGCTGCCTGCTCGATCATGACCCATTCGCCGCGGGCGGCGTCCCATTGCCACCCGTCCTGGACGATGGGAGCCTCCTCGGCGGCGGCGCCGGATTCCGGCTCCCAGCTGGTATCGGGCGCCGCCCCGGCGGCCACCGCGCCCCACAACCCCAGGAACACCGCGACCGCGCTGCCGCCGATGCCGACTTTCGTGCCGAAGAACTTGATCTGCTGGGCCGCGGTGCGCTTAGTCGTCATCGTCATCGTCCTCACGGTCCTCCCGGTCCTCACGGTCTTCGCCGTCGTCGTCATCATCGTCATCGTCGCGACCGTCATCCCGGTCGTCCCCGGCCTCGAACCGATTGTCGCGCGGAGTGGCGCCGCCGTTGTCGTCGAACGTCCCGGCGGTCGAGACATCGCTGGAGCCGGCCGGGGCAGTCTGCACTGGCGGGGGCACGAAACCTGGCGCCGGCTCGGGTGCCGCGGACCGGACCTGGGGCGGTGCGGCCGCCGGCGCGGGCGTCGACGGGCTCGTAGCCGAAGGGCTTGGTGTGGCTGCCGGGCCGCTTGTTCCACCGGCGGCCGCACCACCGGCACCTTCGGGGCTCGCCGGGGCGCTGGTGCCGGGGACCTGCACCTGGCGGGTCACCACGATGGGCTCTTTGTCCACGTACACGATCCGGGGTGTGGGGCTCTCGGTGGCCGTGGCCGCGGCGGCCGCGGCGGTCGCGTCCGTCGTGGCTTCCGCCACCTGCTGGACGGCGGCAGTGTCTTCGGACGCGGTGTCTCCGCCGCCGAACACACCCTGCGCCGTCGCCGTTGCTCCGAGCGCGGCGGCGGAAAGTCCCGTCGTCAGCCCGGCCGTGATGAGTGAACTCAGTCGATTCATGTGCTCCTCCTGCCTGGATTGCGGGAAGCACATCGCCGGTCGCGCCCGAAAAGAGTCGCGGAGGCCCCGAAAAGCGTTAAGCGCCTTTACCTTCCGCGGTTACCAAGCGCGGGTCGCGGCTCGTTCCCCTGCCCGGCCGAGTGCCAGCACCGCGAGGCCGTACTCTTCGGCGATCGCGAGGCCCTCGTCGCCCCCGATGAGCACGGCCTTCGCCCAGACCTCCGCCCACGTGCAGCTCTCCGCACGCACCGTCACCTGTACGAACGGCGTCCGGGCCGGCAGACCGGTGCGGGGATCGATGAGGTGGTGGGCGATGGCTCCCGTGTCGGTCCGCCAGCGCCGTTTCAGGGTGCTCGAGGTGGCAATGGCGCCCTCCACGGTGCCGGCCCAGGCGACCCCTCCGCCGGGCGCGTCCACCTCCACCTTCCATCCGGGCGCCCGATCCTCGGCCCCCGCACAACGGATGTCGCCGCCGGCGTTGAGGAACACATCGCGGTACCGGGCGAGCAAATGCTCCGCTGCCAGGTCGGCCGTCCACCCCTTCACGATCCCGCCAAGGTCCACCGCGCCTGCCCTGAGCCGCCACCCCTCAGCCACGTGCTCCAGGCAGCCCCCGGGCGACGGCACCTCGATGCCGGCCGGGGCCCCCCCGGCGACCAGGTCGAAGCTCTTGTCGTACCCGGCCAGCACCAGCGCCTGGAGGACCATCGGGTTGAACAGTCCCCGGGTCTGGGCGTGTGCTTCGAACGCCAGTTCCAGCGCCGTATCCAGCCACGGGTCGTCGACCGTCTCTCCCCGGTTCACGCGGGAGAGGAGACTCGCTTCGCGGAACCGTGAGAACCGCCCTTCCTGTTGTTCGAACAACAGGCGCGTTTCGACGAACGCGGCGATCGGCGCCTCCGAAGCGCCGATGACGATGTCGACGTCCGTGTTCATCGCGCGGAAATGCTCGGAGAACTGCACCGCCACCTTCACCTTTCCGCGGTCTCTCGCTACCGTGGGTCCGTGAGCAACAGCATATCCCCCGAAGCCGCCGCAAAACCCCTTTTCATCGTGAACCCCATGTCGGGCGGGGGCCGCACCCGGCGCCGCATCGGCACACTGGTCGACGCGATCGAACGGGCAGGCCTCGAAGCCGACATGGTGTTCACCACCCATCGCGGGCACGGCGAAGACCTGGCCAGGGAAGCCATCGAGGCGGGCCGCGAGTTCCTCGTCGCCTGCGGTGGCGACGGCACCGTGTTCGAAGTCGCAAACGGCATCATGGCGCTCACCGCCCAGGATCGCGTCCGGCTCGGAACGATCGGGATGGGCACCGGGAAGGACATCGCCAAGTGTCTCGGCGTGGGCCGTGGCGCCGCGGCCCTTCGCGCTATCGCCTCCGGTCTGGAACGCCGCGTCGACATCGGCAAGGTCACCTCGCGTGGGCCCGATGGGGACGCCCTCGTCCGCTACTTCCTCCTCGAGGCTTCAGCCGGCTGGGTGCCCGAGATCTCTCAATCCACCCCGCGATGGCTCAAGCGGCTCGGTGATACGGCGCCCTACATGATCGTGACCGCTGTGAAGATGGTCGGCCCCATGGGGCGTCCCTTCACACTTGCTATCGACGGGCGGCCCTTCGACGGCCGCTACAACTCCATCAGCGTCCACAATATGGAACTCTGGGGCGGCGACCTGGTGGCAGCCCCGGGCGCCTCGCCCGATGACGGGCTGTTTGACGTCATCCGCTGGGGAGACCTCGGCCGGGCCGCCGTCTTGAAGGCCGTCGCCGGCCAGCGCAATGGCGGCACCCACCTCGATATGGACGGCGTGGACCGCCACCCCGCAATGGTGATCGAGCTTTCCTCCCCGAAACCGACCCGGCTGGACCTCGACGGAGAGCTCGGAGGCTACCTCCCGGCCCGGATCGAAATCATGCCCGGCGCAATCCGCTTCGCCGCACCTTCACAGCCGGTCACCGCCTGACGCCTCGTTGTCTCAACCCGCGGCCGCGCTGATACACTCCCAACGCAACACGCAATCAACCAACCGAAGGAACTGACTCATGCGCGAAGTCGTCATCGTCGATGCCATCCGCACGCCGCTCGGACGGCGCGGCGGCGTCCTCAGCAAGAACCACCCCGTCGAAACCTCGTCGCTCCTCCTCAAGGAGCTCGTGAACCGCAATAACCTCGACCCGGAAGTCGTCGACGACGTCATCTACGGGTGCGTCAGCGAAGTCGGGGCACAATCCACCAACCTCGCTCGCAACGTCGTCCTCACCGCTGGCTGGCCCTACACCATCCCCGGTATCACGCTCGACCGCCAGTGCAGCTCGAGCCAGCAGGCCGTCCACTTCGCCGCGAACCAGATCGGCTCCGGCGTGCACGACATCGTTGTGGCCGGCGGCACCGAGTTCATGTCCCAGATCCCGCTCGGCGCCAATGTCGGGCAGGGGATGGGCACGCCCTTCACCAAGACCATGGGCGAACTGTATGACCTGACTTCGCAGGGCATCTCCGCCGAGCGCATCGCCGAGAAGTGGGGCATCAGCCGTGGCGAGGCGGACGAGTTCGCCGTCGAAAGCCAGGCC
>JAHDWR010000031.1 GCA_023382755.1 Dehalococcoidia bacterium | reverse complement strand
GGTAGATCTTCCCTTCGGTCTTGATCGCGGGGGCGATGACCATTTCGGCCTGCTGGAATTCGCGGATGGTGCGTGCACCGCACATGCCCATGGCCGTGCGGAGCGCGCCAACGAGGTTCTCGGTGCCGTCGGTGCGGCTGGTGGGGCCGTAAAGGGCCTTCTGGAGGGTAGTGTTCACGCCGACGGCGACGCGGGTGCCGCGCGGGAGGTTGGCGTGCGGGGTGGCCATGCCCCAGTGGTAGCCGCGGCCCGGGGCCTCGGTAGTGGCGGCGAAGGGCGAGCCCATCATGATCGCGTCAGCTCCGGAGGCGAAGCACTTGCAGACGTCGCCGCCAGTGCGGATGCCGCCATCGGTGATGATGGGGACGTAGCGGCCGCTTTCCTTGAGGTAGAAGTCGCGGGCGGCGGCGCAATCGATGGTGGCGGTAACCTGGGGGACGCCAATGCCGAGGACTTCGCGGCTGGTGCAGGCGGCGCCGGGGCCGACGCCGACGAGCACGCCGGCGACGCCGGTGCGCATGATTTCGAGGGTGGCTTTGAACCCGACGGTGTTGCCGACCACGACCGGGATGTGGATGTCTTTGAAGAGCTTATCGAAGCGGAGTCCCTCGATGCTGGTGGACTCGTGGCGGGCGGTGGTGACCGTGCTCTGGACCACGAGGATATCGGCGCCGGCATCCTGGATGAGGGCGGCGTACTTCTTGGTGTTCATGGGGGTGAGGGACACGGCCGCGATGGCGCCGCCGGCCTTCATCTCGTGGATGCGCTTGGCGATGTACTCTTCGCGGATTGGCTGCTGGTAGGCTTCCTGGAGGATGGCGGTCGCCTCATCGCGGCTGGCCGCGGCGGTCGCCTGGAGGATGGAGGACGGGTCATCATACTTCGTCCAGACGCCTTCGAGGTTCAGGACGGCGAGCCCGCCGGCCTTGTGCATGGCGATGGCGAAGTTCGGGTCGACCACGGCATCCATCGCGGAGGCGAGGAAGGGGATGGCAAAATGGTGGGGGCCGATATCGAGGCCAAGCTGGGTGAGTTCGGGGTTGATGGTGACATCGCCAGGGACGATGGCGACCTCATCGAACCCGTACGCGCGGCGAAGTTGCTTGAACTTGGGAGCGGCGACGTCATTCTCGGTAAACGGCGCAGGGCCGCTCTCCGGTGAATCGGAGGCGGCGGAGGAGAGGTTGACAGCAGTACTCAAGTCAGCGCATTCCCGGGGATGGAGTCACGGCCCTCGGAGGCGGCCGCGGTGTTGGATCGAGTGTAGAAGCCGCACTCGCAACGGGTCAACACAAATCGGTTTCACGGATTCGGTTATGTGCAATACCGGGTATCGGCACACTCAATGACTGACTGGCATGCCGGTCTTTATGTCGTGGCCACGCCCATTGGGAACATGGGCGACCTGACGCCACGGGCCGCGGAAACGCTCCGGCAGGCGGTGGTGGTGGCCGCCGAGGACACGCGGACGTCTGGCGCGCTGGTGCGAGGTACGGGCAGCGTGGCGCGGCTGGTAAGCCTGACCGAACACAACGTCGAAGAGCGGATCCCGCAGATCCTGCCCGTGGCCCGCGAGGGCGTTGTCGCGCTCGTGAGCGACGCGGGGACGCCGGCGATCGCCGACCCGGGCGCCCGCCTGGTGGCAGCCGCCCACCGCGAAGGCATCCACGTGTTCGCGATTGCGGGGCCGTCGGCCCTGGCGGCGGCCCTCTCGGTCAGCGGGTTTGATGGGCCAGACGCGCACTTTCTCGGGTTCTTACCGCGCCAGAGGGGGGAGCGGACGGAGTTGCTCAATCGTGCGCGAGCGGCAGCGAGCATCCTCGTGTTTTTCGAAAGCCCGAATCGCCTGGGCAGGACACTGGGAGAGCTGGCCGAGCTGCATGGCGACCCGGAGACGGTGGTGTGCCGCGAACTGACGAAACTGCACGAAGAGGTGGCCCGCGGGCGGGCGAGCGAGCTCGCCGGACGCTTCGCGGCCACGCGAGGCGAGTGTGTGGTCGTGGTCGAGGTCCCGCCCCGAGAGGGCGCCGCGGAATCCATGCGGGAACTGCTCGGCGCAATGAAGCGGGCCGGAGCTCGAAGGGCGGCAGCCGCGGCGGAGGTGGCGAAACTGACGGGCTGCCGGCGGGAAGAAGCCTATGACGCCTGGGACTCGGTGTAGGGCCCGGGAAGGGCCGCTATGGTAGACTCAGGCACATCTCCTTGCCAGGTGCCCTTGTGCCCGAACGGATCCTCGTCTGCGTAGGTTGGCCCTATGCCAACTACCTCCTGCACGTCGGCCAGGCTGCCGGCGCGTACCTGCCGGCCGACATTTTCGCGCGCTACCAGCGGCTCAAGGGCAACGAGGTCTTGATGGTCTCCGGGTCGGACTGCCACGGCACGCCGATTACCGTCGCGGCGGACAAAGAAGGCGTCGACCCGAGAGTGATCGTAGACCGCTACCACCCGCGGATCCTGGAGGTGTGGGAGCGCTTCGGGATCTCGTTCGACCTGTTCACCACGACGCTCACACCGAACCATTACGCTGTAACCCAGGACGTGTTCCTGAAGCTGCTCGAGCACGGTTACCTCTATCCCCAGACGGCGGAGTACCTGTACGACCCCGAGGCGGAACGCTTTCTTCCCGACCGCTACGTGGAAGGCACCTGCCCGCACTGCGGGTACGCGGAGGCTCGGGGCGACCAGTGCGACAACTGCGGCCGGACGCTGGACGCCGTCGAACTGGTGAATCCCAGGAGCAAGATCAGCGGGGCCACGCCGGTGCTGCGCCCTTCGGAGCACTTCTTCCTGCGGCTTTCGGCGCTGGAGGAGCAGCTGAAGGAGTGGGTGAGCGGCAAGCATCACTGGCGGAAGAACGTCCTGAACTTCACCCTCGGGATGCTCAACGAAGGGCTGAAGGACCGCGGTATCACGCGCGACATCAAGTGGGGCGTGCCGGTGCCGGTCGAGGGCTACGAAGACAAGTGCATCTATGTGTGGTTCGACGCGGTCATCGGCTACCTGAGCGCGTCGAAGGAGTGGGCGCAGCTCCGGGGGACGCCCGATGCGTGGAAGCCGTTCTGGGAGGACTCCTCCACGCGCTCGTACTACTTCATCGGGAAGGACAACATCCCGTTCCATACGGTGGTTTGGCCGGCGATGCTCATGGGCTACGGCGGGCTGAACCTGCCCTACGACGTCCCCGCGAACCAGTACGTGAACTTCTCGGCAGGCCAGAAGCAGAGCAAGTCGAAGGGCACCGGTACCTGGATGCTCGACCTGCTGGATGCCTATGCGCCGGATGTAGTGCGGTTCTACCTGACGACGGTGCTGCCGGAGACGAACGACACAGAGTTCCGCGAAGAAGAGCTCATCCGGGCGAACAACGACATCCTCATCGCTACGTGGGGGAACCTCTCGAACCGGGTGATTTCGATGATCCACCGCAACTTCGAGGGCGTTGTGCCAGAGACGGGCACGCTCTCGCCGGAGAGCCAGGCACTGCTGGCCGAGGCGAAGGCAGCGTTCGACTCGGCCAGCGCCGAGTTCGACGAGTGCCACTTCCGCGCGGGGCTGCAGGAAGGCCTGCGGCTGGCGCAATCGGCGAACAAGTACCTGGATGAGCGCGCGCCATGGAAGGCCGTGAAGCAGGACATAGCGCACGCCGCAGAGACCCTCGCGGTCGCGCTCGACGTGATCAACGCGCTGAAGGTGTTGCTGCACCCGGTGCTGCCGTTCTCCACCACGCAGCTCCACGGCGACCTCGGCCTGGCGGGCGATGTGGCCTCGCAGGGCTGGGGATTCCAGCCGGTCCCACGAGGGACGGCGCTGGCGCCGGCACGGCCGCTCTATACGAAGATCGATGTGACCGCGGAAGGGGCGGGCGCTTGAGGGCGGTAGCGTTCGACACGCACAGCCACCTGCAGGACCGGAAGATCCTCGACGACTTCCAGGCGATCCTCCAGCGCGCGGAAGCCGCGGGCGTTGCAGGGATCGCGCTGTGCGGGTACGACGCGGCGTCTAACGAGCTGGCGATCTCGCTGGCCGCGGCCGAACCGGGCGTGTTCCCGACCGTCGGGTTCCACCCTCACGAGGCGGATGAGGTGAGCCAGGCGATGCTGGCGGAGCTCGAGGGGCTTGCCGCGCTGGCGGAGGTAGTTGCGGTGGGCGAGATCGGGCTCGACTTCTATCGCGGGCTGGCCGAGGAGGCCAACCAGCGCAGGCTGCTCGACGCGCAGCTCGAAATCGCGCTGCGCGTGGGCAAGCCGGTGAGCGTCCACACGCGGGGAGCCGAAGACGCGGTCCACGAGCACCTCGCCCCCTATGCGGAACGGGCCCGAGCGGGCGGGCTGGATGTCCCGGGGGTGATGCACTGTTTCGGGGGGACATTGGAGCAGGCGCTGCGTTACGTCGAGCTCGGGTTTATGGTCTCGATCGCGGGGCCGATTACGTACCCCCGGAACGCCGACGCGCGCCACCTTGCAGCGGGACTGCCAGCGCGCTCACTTGTCGTGGAGACCGACAGCCCGTACCTTCCGCCTCAGGCAATGCGCGGCAAACTGAACGAACCGGCCCACATTCTCCACACAGCGCAGGCGGTGGCCGCTGCGCGGGGCGAGAGTCTCGAGACTCTCCTCTCCCAGACGACCGCGAATGCCGAGCGGCTCTTCCGGTTGCGCGTCCCGGCAAGGGCAGGCGCGGCATGACCCAACTGCAGATGAAGACGCTCTACGGGCCGGTGGCCGAGGACATGATCCTCGTCGAGGACCTGCTGGAATCGACGAAGAACGTCGACCTGGCCCCCCTGAAGCGCATGCTGGACCACGCGCTGGACGCCAAGGGAAAGCGGATGCGGCCCGGGCTGGTGCTGCTTGCGGGGAGCCTGGGCGATTACGACCTGAACAGACTGGTGCCGCTCGGGGCGGCCATAGAGCTGCTGCACACCGCGAGCCTGGTGCACGACGATGTCGTGGACGGGGCCATGAGCCGCCGGGGGCGGCCAACAGCCAACGCAGTGTTCGATAACGCACTGACGGTGCTGCTGGGCGACTACATGTTCGCGAATGCTGCAGAGATGGTCACCCGGACTGGCAGCCTGGCCGTGACGCGGCTGTTCGCGCTGGCGCTGATGAAGATGACCAGCGGAGAGCTCGACCAGGACGCGGCCGCCTTCGACGTCGGCAAGGATGTCCAGCAGTACCTCTGGCGGATCGGCGGGAAGACGGCGGCGCTCTTCGCGAACGCCACCGAAGGGGGCGCGACTCTCGGGAAGTGCGATGAACGCACGGTCGAGGCGCTGCGGACTTACGGCTACAGCCTGGGCATGGCCTTCCAGATTGTCGACGATGTGCTGGACTACAACGGTGATGAAGCATCGATGGGGAAGCCGGTTGGGAGCGACCTGCTGGAAGGGACGATCACGCTCCCGGGCCTGCTCTTCCTGGAGCGCTACCCTCAGGACAACCCGATCAAGCGGTTCATCCTGGCGAAGCGCGACCGGGACGCGCGCCTGCGAGAGGCGCTCGATGCCGTGGCGAATTCGGAAGTGCTCGGCGATTCACTCGACATCGCCCGGGACTACGTGAAGCGGGCGAACGAGGCCATCACCTTCCTGCCAGACAGCGACACGAAGCGCTGCCTGATCGACCTCGGCGAGTACGTGCTCAGCCGCAGGAGCTAAGCGGCCGGCAGGCTACATGCCTCGGGGCGTGCCCTGGCGGACGACGCGGCCCTCATCGTAGAGCTTGGTCACTTCGGTGGGCTTCACCGAGTTGCCATAGAGGTCGGTGAGCTCCCCGCGGCGAGCGGCAGCGCGCATGTCTTTGAGTTCCTGCTGTTCGCCCTTGCTCCGCTTGCGCTTTGGTTCCGGCTTGTTGATCTCCGGGTGCTCGTTGGGGCGGGCGCTCTTGACGAGCTTGGAAACCTTCTTGCCCAGGTGGTAGTAGCTGCCGTCGTCGGGGATGCGGCGCGGATAGCCTTCGCGGAACGTGAATGCCGCGAACGAGGTGGGCATGATGCGCTTCGCATCCTTGTAGCACTGTGGGCAGGGCACGGGGTCGGAGGCTTCGCGGATGGGCCGAAGCTCTTCGAAGATGCCGTTGCAGGGCTCGCAGAAGTACTCGTACAGGGGCATTCAGGGCTCCGGTGGGGCGGGATTGGAATGGTCTGATTGTACATGGTTCGCGGAAAGAGCCGGGATCCGGTCCGCTCGTTCCAGCGCGTCCATGTAGCGGGTGGTGTTCAGTTCGCGGTCGAGCACCTCGCGGACGAGATCGCCGAGCGCAGCCCGGAGTTCGTGTTCGAGCGACGAGTCGAGCTTGAGGTTGTCGAACTGCTCGATGGTGGCATGGCGGCCATAGCGCAGGACCTTGATAGCGCGGACGGTGAGGATGCGCCCGGAGGTGGCCGCCGGGCGGCAGGCGCGGCAGACGAGACCGCCGGCGGGGCCGGAAATGAGCGTCTCCTCCTCCGGGAGTTTTTGGCGGCAGATGGCGCAGGCGTCGAGCTGGGCCTCGTAGCCGGTAATCGCGAGCAGGTGGAGTTCGAAGTAGCGGGCCGCCTGGGACGATGCGCCGCCATCCAGGGCGCGGAAGACATCGACAAGGAGTTCGTAGATGGGACGCTGCTCGACGCGGTCGATGGTGAAGCGGTCGGCCAGCTCCGCGCAATAGAGTGCCAGGTTCATGCGTTCGAGGTCGGACTTGAGCGCGCGGTGCGCCTCAATCGTCTCAGCCTGCGTGAAGACATCCAGGTTGCGTCCGCGGGCGACGTGCACTTGCACCCGGGTAAGTGGTTCCAGATGGCCGCGCATCCGGCTCTTTGCCTTGCGCACGCCGCGGGCAACCGCATCGAACTTGCCTTCGTGGAGGCTGAAAAGCGTCAGGATCGAGTCGGCCTCGCCGATGTTCCGGCGGCGGAGGACGATGCCCTCGGTGGAGTAGCTCCGCGAGCGGTCAGTCACCTAGAGCTCCTGGCGGCCCTCGAGTGCGCGCGCGAGGGTCACGTCGTCGGTGTATTCGAGGTCGGCGCCGCTTGGCAGGCCGCGCGCAAGCCGGGTGACCCTGACACCGGCGGGACCGATGAGGCGCTGGACGTACATGGCGGTCGCTTCGCCTTCAAGGCTGGGATTCGTGGCCATGATCACTTCCTGGATTTCGCCGGCCTGGAGGCGAATGACGAGTTCGCGGACGTGGATGTGCTCCGGGCCGATGCCGTCCATGGGGCTCAGGACTCCGTGGAGTACATGGTAGAGGCCGCGGTATCCGCCGGAGCGCTCGATGGCGAGCACGTCGAGCGGTTGCTCGACGACGCAGACGACAGAGCGGTCGCGGCGTTCATCGCGGCAGAAAGCGCAGGGGTCGGATTCAGTGATGTTCATGCACTGGGAACAGAGGCGGATGCGCTGCTTCACATCGAGGATGGCCTGGGCGAGGGCGGCGGCTTCCTGCTCGCTGGTGCGCAGGATGTGGTAGGCGAGGCGCTGGGCGGACTTGGGGCCGACACCGGGCAGCCGGTGAAACGACTCGACCAAACGCTGGATCGGCTCAGGGGTAGACGAGCCTCCTGCCACGGGGCGGGCTAACCGATACCGAGCCCGGGCAGGCCGAGGCCGCCCGTGATGGCCCCGAAGGACTGTTGCTGCAACTCGTTGGCCTTTTCGGATGCGTCGGAGATGGCGGCCATGATGAGGTCCTCGAGCATTTCGACGTCCTCGGGATCGACGACATCTGCCGAGAGCTTGATACCCGTGATCTTCTGTTCGCCTGACATGGTGACGCGGACGGCACCACCGCCGGCCGTGCCTTCGACGGCGGAGGCGGCGAGTTCGGCCTGGGCTTTGGCCAGCATCTCCTGGGCCTGGGCGAGCGCGTTGGGGTTGGCCCCGGCGCCACCCATCGAACTACGGCCGGGGAGGCCGCCGCCGCCACGCCGCAGGTACCGGTTGTTGCCGCTGCTCTTTGCCATGTCAGTCCTTCCCGACGGGTGTGGCGCCCATGGCCTTCGCGGCCTCGGCGAGGTGGCCGCGGCGCGTTTCGCGGCGCGGTTGGGCGCTGCCGTCGATCAACGTTACCTTCAAGGTTACCGGGTGGCCGAGAATGACGGCAGCCTGCTGTTCGACCATCGCCCGGCAGACCGTGTTGACCTTATCCATGGGCATCTGGCGCTGAAAGCCCAGGGAGAGTTCTTCGCCATCCATGGAGAGGACTTCGAACGAACCGTTGAGCCACATTGCGTGCGAGGGGTTGACCATCTTGCAGTGTTCGTAAAGGTCGCGGGCGAACCTCTCCTCGCGCGACAGGGGGGTATTGCTCGGGACCGGAGCCTGGGCGCCGGCCGCGGGACGCTCGACGGGTTGGCGCGCGGCTCCGGGGGCGGCCGCCGCGACCATCTCCGCCGGTGGAGCGGCGGTAAGGCCGCCACCAAGGATCACTGACGCGCAGGCGACTTCGAGGGGGATGGGGCTGGCCGGGTCGAGGCGGAAATCGGCCCTGGCGAGTTCGGCGATGGCGGCGGCAAGCAGGCGGACACCGCCGTTTCGACCGCGGGTAGAGGCGATCAGGTCTCCGTGGGGATGCTCGGCGGGAGATTCGCGCTTGAGTGCCTCGGGGACGAGTTCGCGCATGAGGTCGATGGTGGCGCGCGTGAAGCGCGCGATATCGATACCGTCATCGGCCACGGATCGGGCGATTTCGAGCGCTGCGCCGAGGTCATCGGCAAGGATGGCGCCGACCAGGCCGGAGACACGAGCATCGTTCACCTGACCCATGGCGGCGCGCACGTCATCGACTGTCGGCGAGTTGCCGTAGCGGGCGGTGACCTGTTCGAGCATGGTGATCGCGTCACGCAGGCCTCCGCGCGACTGGACGGCGATGGCGAGGAGGCCATCGCGAGGGACGGAGAAGCCCTCCTGTCCGCAGATGAACTGGAGGCGGTCGATGATGGCCTCGTTGGGGACGCGGTGGAAGTCGTAGCGCTGGCAGCGCGAAATGATGGTTGCGGGGACCTTGTGGAGGTCGGTGGTGGCGAGGATGAAAACCGCGTGCGGGGGCGGCTCTTCGAGCGTTTTCAGGAGTGCGTTGAAGGCCCCGTCGGTGAGCATGTGGACTTCGTCGAGGAGGTAGACCTTCTTCTTGAGGTCCGAAGGTGCAAAGGCGATCTTCTCGCGCAGTTCGCGGATGTCCTCGATGCCGCGGTTGCTGGCGGCGTCCATTTCGATGAGGTCGAGGGCGTTGCCGGCGAGGATCGCCCGGCAGGGTGGGCAGGCGTTGCAGGGCTCGCCATCGCTGAGGTTGGCGCAGTTGAGGGAGCGGGCAAGGATGCGGGCGGTGGTGGTTTTGCCGGTGCCGCGGGGGCCGCTGAAGAGGTATGCATGGGCGACCTGGCCGGATGCCAGCGCGTTCCGCAGTGTGCGGACGATGTGGTCCTGACCGACGACCTCGTCGAACCCGCGTGGCCGCCACTTCCCGTAAAGCACATCCACCCCTGGGGGATTGAGTACCCCGAGTATAGAACACATGTACCGCCGGGGCAGCCCTGCCGCCCCGGCGGAGAGACGCTTAGAGGAGGACGCCGTCGGCGAGGAGGTCGGCGATCTCGTCCATGTTGAGGCCGATAATGCGCTCGCAGACATCCATGGTGTGTTCGCCCATGAGCGGGGCCGGGGCGGCGATGTACCCCGGGGTCTCGCTGAGGACGAAGGCAGGGCCGTCGTGCGCTTCGCGGCCGGCCTCCGGATGGTCGACGTACTGGTAGTAGCCGCGGCTCTTGATGTGCTCGTCGCGGTCGAGCAGGTCCTGGGAGTTTTGGACGACGCCGGCGGGCACGCCGGAGGCCTGCAGAGCGGCGCAGGCGTCCTCGGCCTTGCGGCCCTTCGTCCAGGAGGTGATGAGCGATTCGAGCTCGTCTTCGTCATGCTTCCTGGCCGCGAAGGTGGCGAACTTCGGGTCGGCGGCGGCTTCGGGGTGGCCGAGGGCGGCCGCGGCCCGTTGCCACTCAGCGTCGTCGCGGCAGGCGATGACTACCCAGCGGTCGGGTGAGCCAACCGAATCGGGGTCATCGGCGCACCGGAAGGCGCCGTGGGGCGCGGCATTAGGGTTGCGGTTGCCGGTGCGCGTCGGGTTGGTACCGTTGGCCAGGCGTTCGACGACAGCGGTGCCGAGGGTGTTGACGACCGATTCGAGCTGGGGGAGTTCGATGCACTGGCCCTTGCCGGTGCGGTTCCGGTAGCGGAGGGCGGCCATCATCGCGGTCACGGTGTGGCCCGGGTTGATGACGTAGTCGGGGTAGTTGGTGCCGACGCCGAACGGCGGGCGGTTGGGGAAGCCGGACATCTCGCTGATACCTGTGACCGGGGTGAGCACGGCGCCAAAGCCCAGGAAATCGCGATGCGGCCCTTCCATACCCTGCATGGGGGCGTAGGCGGCGATGATGCGCGGGTTCACTTTCGCTATCTGGTGGTAGTGCAGGTTCCACTTGTCGATGACGCGCGGTGTGAAGTTCGTGAGGAAGATGTCGCACTTCTCGATGAGGCGGTAGCCGATCTCCTGGCCCTTTTCGGTGTTGAGGTTGAGCTGGAGCGAGAGTTTTCCGGCGTTGAAGTTGTTGAAGTAGCCCGAGACGTTGTAGCCGCCCTTGAAGGAGCCGTCTTCGTTCATGGCGAAGGGGTGGACGCGGCGGAGGGCATCGATTTTGGTCTCCGATTCGACGCGGATGACCTCGGCGCCGTAGGTGGAGAGGGTGTTGCCGGCGATGGGGCCGGCTCCGAACCAGGAGAAGTCGGCAACGCGGATGCCTTCGAGCGGTCGTTTGGGCATGGATGGTCCTCCTATGCGAGAGCGCCGAGCACGGCGGCGGTATGTTCGCCCAGGCGGGGCGGGCGGCTGATGATCGCGGGTGACTCGGAGAGCCGGTAGGGCGGGCCTGGGAACTCGACGGGTTTGCCGGCGGGCGCCTCGGGAAACTGGACGAACCAGTCCCGGGCACGGAGCTGGGTATTTTCGGCCAGGTCCTTCGGCGTGGAGACGATGCCGATGAGGAGCCGCCGTTCCTGGCCGACCTCATAGGCCTCGCGGGCAGTCTTTTCGGCAAAGAAGTTCGCGATGACTTCGTTGACGTGGGGAAGCAGCGGAATGTACTTCATGGCGTCTTCGGGGTTGCCCATCAGCTGGGTCAGCCAGCCCATGTTGAGCTGGGAGATGAGCGACGCGTAGGGCTCGTCATCGAGGTCCGCGGCCTTGCCCTCCTCGCGCATCCAGTCGATGAGGTCCGGGAGGTCTCCGCCGGCGGGAGCGATGATGTAGAGGAGGATATAGCCATCTCTGGTCTTCAGCGTGCCCGAGCCGGGGATGGCGATGGGGATGCCACCCTGGGCGCCGGCACGGACGCGGTTCTTCTTCTGAAAGTCCCAGGTCTGCATGGCGGTTTCCTGGGACATGGAGATGGCCTCCTGGGCGGAGACATCGACGAGCTGTCCCTGGCCGGTGGCTTCGGCGTGGAGGAGCGCCATGAGGGTGCCCTGGGCGGCCTGGATGCTCGCCGAAATGTCGGCCTGGCGGCCGTAAATCATGTTCGGAGGGTCTGCGGGCTCGCCGGCAAGGGTCATGATGCCGCCGGTCGCCTGGCCGACGATATCGCTGTAGGCCCAGGCGGCGTGGGGGCCGGTCTGCCCGAAACCGGTGATGGACGAGTAGACGAGAGACGGCTTTTTCGCGTGGAGGTCCTGGTAGCCCAGGCCCCGGGCCGCCAGGTACCCGACGGGGTTGTCCTCGATCAGGATGTCGGCGGAAAGCGCGAGCTTCCGGGCGGCCGCCCGGCCGGCTTCCGTATCGAGGTCCAGTACCACCGACTTCTTGGAGGTGTTGTGTACCCAGAAGGCGAGGCTGGCATCGGGGTTGCCTTCATGGCCGGCGAGGAAGGGCGCGGAGTTGCGGAGCCGTCCACCCCCTGGGGGCTCGACCTTGATCACCTCGGCTCCGAGGTCGGCAAGCAACCTGCCGCAATACGAACCGAGTTCGTCGGTCAGTTCAACAACGCGGACGCCTGCGAGCGCCTGTTCGGTCATGAGCTAATCTCCGGGGATGGCGGTGACGCGGGCCTGAAGCCCTCCGCCGATGATGCCGGCGGCCTGGGCCACCATGTCGTGAAGGATTTCGGCGGCGGGTCGCACGCGGCTGAGCATGCCCGACACCTGGCCGGCGGCGTTCATCATCAGTTCTTCGCGCCCGGCCTTGCGGATGGAGTAGACCAGGTCCTGGATGAGGAGCCCCTGGAGTCCCATGGGGAGCGCCTGCAAGCCGGAGGCTTCCCACGCTTCGATGAGCGGATTGGTGATGTTGCGCATCGTCTTTCCGCTGTAGAGGCGGGTGATCCTGGTGTCCTCATCGCCCGCGGCGAGGACGCGCTGCTTCTGGGTCTCGGGCTGGTTCGCCTCGGCGGCGACCAGGAAGGCAGTGCCGCACCAGACGCCGACGGCGCCGAGAGCGAGGGCGGCAGCGATACCGCGGCCATCGGCGATGCCGCCGGCGGCGATGACGGGCGTGGGGGCAACAGCATCGACGACCTGGGGGATGAGGGCGAGGGTGGCGATGCGGCCGGTGTGGCCGCCCGCTTCGGTGCCCTGGGCGACGACAACATCGGCGCCGGAGGCGGCGACGCGCTTCGCGTTCTTCACATTGCCGACCAGGCAGAGGACCTTCGTGCCATTGGCCTTGAGGCGGTCCATCCACTGGGCGGGGCTGCCGAGGCCGCTGGCGAAGACGGCCACCTTCTCCTCGATGACGACTTCCATCTGCTCATCGGACATGCCGCCCGAGCGGGGGCGCGGAGTTTCGGCGCGGGGTTCGCGGGGCACTTCCTCCCAGCGGATGCCCAGGTCCTCGGCCATCTTCCGGAGGCCGGCCCGGGTCTCGGCGGGGATGAGTTCGCGCGGGTCGCGGGGCATCTCGCCACCGGCGGCGCCGCCCATGAAGTTCGAAGGGAGGAGGAGGTCGACACCGAAAGGTTTATCGGTCATCGAGCGGACGGTCTGGATTTCCTGGCGCAGGCGTTCGGCGCTGAAGCCGGCGCCACCGATGACGCCAAGACCGCCTGCGTTCGAGACCGCGGCAACGAGGGGAGCGGTGGCGACGGGGCCGCTGATGCCACCGGCGACCGGGCCCATGCCCGCCAGGACGACGGGGTACTCGATACCGAGCATGTCGCAGAGCGCGGTTCGCAACACAGGTCGAGCCATGTGGGTACTCCTTGGGGAATCGGCCCGAGTATACGTGAGAGAGCGGAAGGCGACATGGCGGCTGCGGGGAGTAGACCCGCTGCGGCGGCCCGGCGAAACTGGGGACAATGAACACGCCCGTTACGCCCTACGTCCTTGCTGGGCGCATCTTCTCCATCATCGGCATGGCGTTTACGGCGGCCTGCGCCATCCTGCTCTTCATCATCCCCGAGTGGTGGTGGGGGCTGGCGGCGACGCTGGCATTCTTTCCGTTTTTTGGACTAATCGTGCTGGTGGAGCGCTACCAGGCGAAGCACGGGATGATCGGCCCGGAGATCCATCGGGACAGTGAAGGCTAGGCTGGCCCTCGCGCTGGGCGCGCTTTGTCTGGCCCTCGGAGGGTGTTCGGATGCAAGCGAGGCGGGCGACACGGCCCTCGACCCGTACCTTTGCGAACCGGGGGACCTGGACGGCGGATTCTTGCAGCTGGTGGCGGGGGCATTTTCGCGGGAGGACCTCGGGGGCCTGGGGCGGGACCCGGAAACGAGGAAGCGCGAATACCGCGCCGCCGGGATGGAACGCGGGCGGTTCGTGTTCTGGAAGGAGCGCCTGCCGAAGCCTCCGTTCGACCCGCCGGTGAACGTGGTGTGCCAGGTACTGGTGTTCGGATCGGCGGAGCAGGCGGCCGCCTGGGTCGCCAGCCTCGATGCCGACGCGGAGGACCTGGCGGCGTCGGGGATTCTCTGGCTCCCAGGGGGCGAACGGGTGACCGAGGAGATCGCGCCGATCGCCGGGGCGCGCGCCTTCAGGGTGACAGCCGAGGAAGGCCAGGCGCGTGTGACGCTGATCGCAACGTACGGAGCGGAAGGCAACATCGTCCGGAGCGTGTTCGCTGGGGACCGCGACGGGCGGGTGACGGCTGAGTATGTCGCGGCCATCAGGGGGCGCCAGGACGCGCGCCTGGCCGGGGAATGACGAGGCCGGGCGTTCGCGTGCCCGGCCTCAATCGTCATGAACCCGCGTCAGCGGTCACTTCGCGGTTTCGGTGATCTCCACGTCGGTGATGGTTACCGGGTCGATGGGCTTATCGCCAGCCGCGGTGGGGACTTTTCCGATGGAATCGACCACGTCCTGGCCGCTGACGACCTTGCCGAAGGGGTAGTACTTGTTGACGGTTGGGTTATCGAAGTCGAGTGAGGGGTTGTCCTTCAGGTTAATGAAGAACTGGCTGCCGAAGACGGCCTGACCACCGACTTTCGCCATCGAGACCGTGTACTTGAGGTTGCGCACCTCGTTGGGCTCGTCGGCGGTCTGGTAGCCGGGGCCACCACCGCCGGTGCCGGTCGGGTCGCCACCCTGGATGACGAAGTTATCGATCACCCGATGGAAGATGATGCCGTCGAAGTAATCCTGTTGGGCGAGGAACACGAAGCTGTTGACCGTGTTTGGGGCCTTGTCGGCATCGAGTTCGATGACGAAGTCGCCCTTACTGGTCTTGACGGTCGCCGAGTATTTCTTGGTGGTGGCGTCGATGACGGTCTCGGCCTTTTCGAAGGACTTGACGGCGGCGGTGGGGCTGGCAGTCACCGAGCCATCGGGCGTTTCGGAACTGGAGGGGGTGTTGGTGGGGAGGATGTCCGGATCGCCCTGATCGAGGTTGGTCTGGGTGAGGAGGGCGCCGCCGACCATGAGCACAGCCACGACGACGCCGACAATCGCGAAGAACTTCACGTTGCCGAGCAGGTTCATGGGGAACCCGGGCCGGTAGATATCGCTGGGGGCAGAGCTCCCGAGCTGGTAGTTCTTGCGGCGAGATGGTTCTTGCCGCAGGTGTTGCAGCTCGCGTCGTTTTCGCTTGGGCACGGGTGAAACCTCGTATCGGGGACGGGCGCTCGAATGGCCTACTGCCAAGCAGTATACGAAGGGCCCGAATAGCGTCCAAACGGGCCGGGGAAACGGGGGAGAAAGAGCGTCAGTCCGATCCGAAACCGATGCGGCCGAGCTCGGCGCGGGTGACGTCGCGGTCGTCCCACGGGCGGGACTCGGAGCCGTAGACGATGGACTTTTCGTGGCCCTTGCCGGCGACGACGACAATGTCGCCGGGAGCGGCCCGGCGGAGGGCTTCGGCGATGGCCTCGCGGCGGTCCTCGATTTCCAGGAAGTCGCGTCCGCGCACGCGGCCGGCGCCTTCGGCATGGCGGCCGATCTCGTGGACGATGGCCGCCGGGTCTTCGGAGCGAGGGTCCTCGCTGGTGAAGACGGCGAAGTCGGCACCTTCTGCGGCCGCCCGGCCGACGCCGAACCGGCGGCCGGGGTCGCGTTCGCCGGCTGCCCCGACGACGATGATGAGTCGGCCCCGGCAGACCTCGCGGAGGACCTCGAGCACTTTGCGGACCGCGTCGCCGGTGTGGGCGTAGTCGACGATGACCTCGAACGGCTGGCCCTGGACGACGCGCTCCATGCGCCCGGGCACGCCGGGACATTCGCCAAGCCCGCGCGCGACATCTTCCACGCCGGCACCGCAGGCGAGCCCGACAGAGGCGGCGGCCAGGGCATTGAGGACGTTGAACACGGCGGGCAGCTGGATGGAGGCATCGGCGGTGCCGCGGGGGGTAACGAGCTGGAAGCCCGTGCCGTCGGAACGGAGGGCCAGGTTGTGAGCGGTGACCATGGCGTCGCGGGCTTCCAGCCCGAACGTCAGCGGTTCCGCGCGGGAGCGATCGAGCATGTAGTTCGCCGAGGGGTCGTCGGCGTTGACCACCGCGGTCTTGGCGATGCCCTTGTGAGTGGCCGTATCGAGGGCCTCGAAGAGCAGTCCCTTTGCCTCGCGGTAGGCCTCGAACGTCTTGTGGAAGTCCAGGTGGTCGCCGGTGATGTTGGTGAAGGCCGCGACGTCGTACTCGACGTGGTCGAGCCGGTTCAGGGCAAGGCCGTGGCTGGTGGACTCGACGATGGCGAACTGGCAGCCGGCATCGGCCATGCGACGCAGGAGGCGCTGGACCTCCGGCGCCTCGGGCGTGGTCATGCGGTCGGTGACCTTGCCGGACTCGCCCGGGAAGTAGGTATCGACGGTGCCGAGACGCCCGACCGAGCCGCCGGCGGCTTCGAGGACCGAGGTCAGGAGGTGTGAGGTGGTGGTCTTGCCATCGGTGCCGGTGATACCGATGACGACCATCTCGCGGCCGGGGTGGCCGTAGAACCAGGCAGACGCGGCGGCAAGGGCGGGACGCGTACGGGGGACCTCGATGAGCGCAAGGCTGTCGTTGAGGCCCGGAGGAAGTGCGTGGCCCGCCTCGATGATGGCGGCGGCAGCGCCGGCCGTGGCAACCTGGGGCAAGAAGGAGTGGCCATCGACGGTGAAGCCGGGGATGGCTACGAACAGCGTCCCGGGGCCGGCCCGGCGCGAATCGTGCTCGATGGAGCTGATGGACGTCGTTGACTCGCCACGAAGGAGCCTGGCACCCGGCAGTTCCTGGAGAAGCGATGCGAGCGTGCGCGGTTCGGCGTCGGTCATGCCGCAATCGTAGGGGGAAGGGCGCTCAGTGTCCCTCTTCGGGGGGCCGGCCAGTCTGCTTCCGGCGTTTGCGGACCTTGCCCTGGACTTCGAAGCCCCTGAGCGCATCGCCGACACCGCCGACGAAGAACTCGATGTGCCCGCAGAAGCCGCAGGCGAACATGTCCATCTCCTCGCGATGCTGGAACAGCTCGAAGAAGTCGCCGAAGACGCCGGGCCGGGAGCCTTCGTGGAACTCGCGGACGCCGAGGAAGTAGAGGGGGCGACCACAGCGGAGGCAGTCGATGGGGGCTTGTTTCGGTGCTGGCATGGGCCGCTCCTGAGGCTGGTTACATGGCTTCCAGGATGTCGAGGAAGTTCCCGAGCATGCGGGCGGTGGCGCCCCAGATAAGGTCGTCGCCGAACTGGTAGGACTGGAACGTGTACTCGCGCCCGTTGATGACCCGGCGGTCGGGGATGAGGTTGCGGGGGTCGCGGAGGTGTTCGAGGGGGACTTCGAGGAGGTAGGCGACCTCGTGGGAACTGAAGCGCCACTCGTAGGGGTAGCGGTCGAGCCAGCCGACGTACGGGGTCACCAGGAAGTTCGAAACGGTCACCATGTCGTCCAGCTGTCCGAGGACATCGACGTGGCCGGGGTCGACGCCGATCTCCTCGTGAGTTTCGCGGAGGGCGGTGTGGAGCACGTGCGGGTCGCCGGGGTCCATGGCGCCGCCGGGGAAGCTGATCTGGCCCTTGTGGTCGCGGACGCTCTCGGTGCGCTTCTGGAAGATGATGTGCGGGCCACCGGGGCGCTCGTGGAGCAGCAGGAGCACGCCCGCCGGGGGCGGGAGGGGGTCGGGTTGCTGGGTCTGGGGCACGTACGCCGCGAGCAAGCGGCGCAGATCGTCTCTCATATCAGGCGGCTCGTGAACTCCCTGCGGCGTGTGGATTCGATCAGTTCGGCCCAGATGCGCTCGTCCATCGCGCGGGCTTCGGGAGTGGCGGCGTTATCGACACCGGCGTGGAGCGCAACGAGGCCGGCCCGCAGGGCATCGTTCTCGGCGAGGAGCGACGACACTCGGAAGTTGGGCGCGGCGGGGGTGGCGATGGCGGCGGATACCGCCGCGGCCGCATCGCCATCCACCAGTGGGAGGCCATCGGTGAGGATGGCGCGGACGATGCGGTTTTCGGTCACCAGGCGGTCGGCTGCCCGGTCGAATTCTTCGGCAGTCATCATGGCGAGCGAGCCGGCAATGCCGACCGTTTGCAGGCCAAATGGCGTGCGGATCTCCTGCATGACATTCGTCAGGAGATTGACGGCGACACCCTGCAAGACGCGTCCCGGGTCCGGCCTCATGCGATCCTCCCCATGGTCCGGAGCAGGTACTGGTCCTGCCCGTTGATGAGCGTGTAGGCGACGAGTGGCAGGATGAGCTCGTTGGTGCGGCCTTCCTGGAAGGAGCGGGCGCCGGTGAGCCAGATGCCCTGGCACTTCACGTGGCTGAGCACTTCCCACCAGTGTAGCGCAGCGCGGTCGGCCTTCAGACCACTGGCACGTTCCCAGTGGGCGATGGCGGTTTCGCGGTCGACGATCCCGCCGGGCCGGCCGTCCTTGGCCCACTGCCACGACTCGTTAAAGGACCAGGCAAGGTCCTCGATGGGGTCGCCGAGGTGGGCCATCTCCCAGTCGACGATGCCATGGATGGAACCATCCGCCTGGAAGAGGAAGTTTCCGACGCGGTAGTCGCCGTGGACGACGCCTATGCGCTGGGCGGGGGGCGGGGGGTTGGCGCGGAGCCAGCGAATGGCGCCACGCATGATGGGCTGGGGGCTCAACTCCTGCTCGTTGATGATGCGCTCCCAGTGGCTGAGTTCCTTTTCCCAGGCCGTTTCGGGGGTTGGCGCCTCGGCGACGCGCGCTGCCGGGGTGCCCTGCCAGTCGAAGGTCGCGATGGCGGCGAGGATTTCGTACATATTCCGCGCAATCTCGGGCTGCACGGCCGTGAAGGGCGGAGCGATGATGACGCGGGTGGCGGACTCGCAGCCGAGGATGCGGTCCATGATGAAGAAGGGGCCGCCAAGGATGCTGGCATCGGGTTCGAGCCAGCGCATGCGGGGGACCGGGACCTTCGAGCCCCAGAAGGTTGAGTAGAAGGCGTATTCGGCCTCGCGGTCGGTTTCGAGGAGGCTGGCCGGCGGGTCCTTGCGGACGACGAATGCTTCGACCTTCTCCTCTCCGGACTCGTGCCAGGAGGCGTCGAACATCCATGTCTCGCGAGAAGCGCCGCCGGGGATGCGGTAGAGGTTGCTGACGCGGACGTGCTCCGCGGGGAGCCTGGCTTCGAGGTAACGGGCTAGTTGCGCTTCCATGGGGCCCGAATCGTGTCGCTCGCTCCGGGGAGTGTCAAACGGGGCCGAGTGCGGACGCAGGCGACCTTCAAAAAGGGGTGATCCCGATCATCACGTTTTCGCGTGGGGACGCGGCAGGGAGTTACAGGGTGCCCTTGGTGCTCGGGATGTCGCCACCCCGGCGGGGGTCGACGCGGACGGCGGTATCGAGGGCGCGGGCCATGGCCTTGAAAGCTGCCTCGATCTTGTGGTGGTCGTTCACTCCGGCCAACACGGAGAGGTGGAGGTTGATCTTCGCGGCAAAGGCGAAGGATTCGAGGAAGTGGTTGAAGAGGTCGGGTGGCAGGCCACCGATTTCGCGGCCGAGGAGGCGCAGGTCGAGCACGGCATAGGGACGGCCGCTCAGGTCAACCGCGGCGCGGGCGAGGGCCTCATCGAGGGGCATGTAGGCGAAGCCGGCGCGGACGAGCCCGGCCTTATCGCCGGCAGCCTGGGCGAAGGCCTCGCCGAGGCAGATGCCGATGTCTTCGACGGTGTGGTGCTGGTCGATCCAGAGGTCGCCGGTGCAGCGGACTTCGAGGTCGAACACGCCGTGTTTGGCGATGTGGCTGAGCATGTGGTCGAGGAAGCCGACCCCGGTCTCGGTGACGAACTTCCCGGAGCCATCGAGGTTCAGCGAGATGTCGATGCTGGTCTCGGCGGTGCGGCGCGAAACGGCGGCAATGCGAGCGGTCATGTGAGAGTTATCGCGTATAGGGGCGATTGGGTCGAATCGAGCGTGAGGCGGGCGAATGTGGAGCCCGACGCGCCATTGGAACCGCGACCGGGAAGGAAGCGGATCGTGAACGGGCGACTCGGCCTGCGGCAGCCCGGACGCACAGCCACTCACTGTCCGTTCAGGACGTATTCTACCGCGGCTGCCAGGGCCCCATCCTCCCAGAGCACACGGCGGCTGCCTCCGCGCGACCATATGGGCCGATGCTCCGCCACCATCCGCCCCCCGCGGGCAGCGCCGCAGTTGCCCTGGCCTTGAGGACGTTCAGCACCTTCGCGGGCTGTTCGTGTGCCCGGACCACGAGGTGGACGTGGTTGGTGCGGACATTTAGTGCCACAACCTGCCAGCCTGGAAACTCGCATGCCTCGCGAATTGCCAGGTCAACGGCACGCCTTTGGGATTCGGTGAACTCCATGGGCGCGGAGCGCATCTGGCCCCTGGCCGCGGCTTCGAGCCGTCCGTCCGGCAGGTTCGTTGGCTCCCCAAAACCGTTGCGGCGCTCATCGATCCAGCCGCGTTCGTCTCCCGGGAGCCAGGTGCCGTAAGTGCGCCAGGTGAGGAACAGCGCCTGAGGTTGCGGGAGCGCCATGACCGGCGGAGTGTACTGGTTGAGCGTGACCGTGCGAACAGCTGGTGTGCGCGTTTGGCCGGGTCGGCCGGTGGCGATCTGCTCCCTTGCCGGTCCGGTTCACTGCGGCGCGTGGGCGGGCTGCCCGGGGGCGGGATGAGCAAGTCACGATCCGATCCCCCGCCGGTCCGGTTCACTGCGGGGCGTGGGCGGGCTGCCCGGGGGCGGGATGAGCAAGTCACGATCCGCTCCCTTGCCGGTCGGCGGTTCTACGGCGGGGCCAACGGCCGGGGTGCGCGTTTGGCCGAGTCGC
>JAHDWR010000030.1 GCA_023382755.1 Dehalococcoidia bacterium | reverse complement strand
GGGCTCCCGAACGTGGGGCCTATCCACCCGGGGCAGGGGCAGTGGCCGCAGCACCTGCTCAGCGGCTACTGGCAGATCTGGGAGTGCACCAAGCCGGTGATCTCGCAGGTGCACGGGTATTGCCTGGCGGGCGGGACAGAGCTGGCCACGATGTGCGACCTGATGTTCGTGGCCGAGGACGCAATCATCGGGTATCCGCCGGTGCGGGCGATGACGCCCGTGGACATCATCTACCACCCGTGGCAGATGCATCAGAAGAAGGTGCGCGAACTCCTGTACACGGGCGACAGCGTGACCGGCCGCGAGGCCGTGGAGATCGGCTGGGCAAACCGGGCGGTGCCGGTGGAGAAGCTGTGCGAGGTGACCGAGGCGTTCGCGGAGCGGATTGCGAATGTGGATAGCCCGATGCTGCAGATGACCAAGCGGCAGGTGAACCGCGTCTACGAAATCATGGGGATGCGGACCGCGATGCAGGTGGGCGGCGACATCCAGGAACTGGGGCGGGCCCGTCCGGGCGGCGCGGAGTTCGGACGGATCGCGCGCGAGAAAGGTCTGAAGGCGGCGCTGGACTGGCGGGACTCGCCCTTCGGCGACTACGGCAGTGCGCCGGCGGGGGCTGCGAAGCCGTCGGGCGCGGTGTGGTAGGAGAGGTGCCCGACGCGGAGGAGGCTTCGGCGCTGCCGCCACTCACCGCGGAGCAAGCACGCGAGCAGGGTCACGTCCCCCGTAGACGACGCGAACCACTTCGACGTGGGCTTCGTGAACCTGATACAGGATGACCCACCCGTGATACACGGCTCGACGAACCTCTGAGCCGGATATGCCCGGCTGGGCGGGGTGTGCCTATGGGAACTCGCCGAGTCTCAGAAAGTATGCGATGAGCCCTTCGACTATTCGCGTTGCAGCCTGTTGGCTGCCTTCCGCGAGGAAGTCCCAGGCTTGCTCGATGTCGCTGAGCGAAGGGTCCGAGAAGACGACGTGCCGGGTCACTCCGCAGCGAGACGCCGATGCTGTCGCTCACAGGCGCGCGAGATGATCTCGGCCGCGAGCTGAGTCGCTTCCTGGGCATTCCGGATGACGGCCCCGGGCCCGCGGGCCAGACTCTCACGTCCTTCGTCGACAAGCCGTTGGAGCTCTGCGGCCCATGCGGGGTCAGCCCACTCCTGATCCTCCCAGAGGTGCTGGACGGCATAGTCCAGCGCCTCGGCAGCGGACGCAAAGCTCCCTCGCTCCACGAGCGCGTCCAGGATGTCCTGCGTTTCGGGTGAGATCTCGACCTGCATGGCGGGATCGTAGCACATGAGCATCAGGCCCTTAGAATCAGCGGTCATGCCAACGGGACTCCAGGAACTCAAGTTACGATTCGCCGCCCAGCCGCTGCACCAGGCGCTGGGGCTTGAGCTAGACGAGGCGCGGAACGGGTTCGCGCGCATCGTACTGACCACGAACGGGAGCACGCTTTCGGGCGTTGGCGGGAGCGTGCACGGCGGGGTGCTCGCGGCGATGGTGGACATCGCGATGTTGCAGGCGCTCATCGCGAGCCTGGAGCCGAACGACATCCCGAACGGCACCGTCGACCTGAACATCACGTATCTGCGGCAGGCGAAGGGCGAGCGGATCGTGGCTGAGGCGACCTTCCTGCGGAAGGGCCGGACGATCGCAGTCTCCGAGGTGGAGATCCTGGATGCGGAGAACCGGCTCTGCGCGAAGGGGCGGACGATCTACGCGCTCAAACAGCGGGAGGGTTAGCCTCCTCCGAGGTCCGCGAACTCGGCGTCGATGCGCTCGAGCATGGAATTGGCGAGGCGGATGCTGAGGGCGATGTCCTCGACGCCCGGGATGCTGGTCTGCTGGATGGCGTGGAGGATGCGGCCGGTGCGGAAGCAAAGCGTGGTATCGACAAAGGTGGTTGAGCCGTCGTTCTGCTGGCGCACGAAGAAGCCGGTTGCGCCGTCGGCAATCTGAGGTACCAGGAAGGGCTCGAGCTGGATCGAGTCGTTGATGGGGAGGCCGCACGCGAATTTCTCGAGGGACTGGCGCGCGGCTTCGGCATCGGTATAGAGGGTGGAGACGTTGGTCAGGGCGAGGACCGGGCCGAGCGCGCCGGGCGAGAACGCGGCGACATGGTTCGTGAGGCGGCCCTGCGCCTCGAGCTGGGCCTGCTTCCCCTCAGGGTCATCGGTATCGAAGATGAGGGCCCAGTTCTCGTTGTCGAATGCGGGCGATTCGATCTCCTGGGCTTCGAAGCCAGCCGGAAGGTCGGCGGCGCGGAGGGCCATGGCGGCCAGGTCGTAGTCGTCGTCGCCGAAGCTCGCGGGGTAGTCGCGGCCGTCACCGCAGGCGGCCAGGAGGAGCGCTGTAGCGAGGGACGCGAGGACGGGAATGCGCCACGGAGCCATCGCAGGTGTCCTTCGGGCGAGATTGCCATATCGTACGGCACCAGCGGCGCGGTTGACGCGCCGATGCACATGAGACGGGGGAGTTCCGTGGCACTTTCAACCGAAGATCATTTGGCAATCCAGCAGCTCTACGCCAGGTACAACCATGCAATCGACGCGGGCAACGGGGCCGGGTGGGCTGCATGTTTCACGGCGGACGGCGTATTCAGTTCGGCGACCGGGACCTTCACCGGCACGGAGCAGCTGGCCGGGTTCGGGAGCGCGTTCGCACAACGCTTGAAGGCACGGCACTGGACGAACAACCTGGTTGTGGAGGGCGACGGGGCTACGGCCAAAGGATCGTGCTACCTGATGCTGTTGCGCCTCACACCGGGCGAGCAGCCCCCGGCCTCGATCCTGACCACGGCCATTTACCGGGACGAGTTGAAGAACGGCACGGACGGCTGGCAGTTCACGAACCGGACCGTGGTTGGCGACGCGTAGCAGGGGCGGGTGAAGTCGTTCCTGTTCCTGGCGATCCTCGCGTTCTTCGCCATCACGGCCGTGATGGCGTTGTTCTTCCGCGACGAGAAGGCGAAGAGCCGGCTGAAGTTCTTCCGGAACGTGGCCTACGGCTACATCATCGCGATCGTGTTGCTCGCGGTGTACCGGATGTGGTTCGCCTGATGCGGGTGCTGGTGGCGCCCCAGGAGTTCAAGGGGAGCCTCGCGGCCGACGAGGCGGCGGCAGCGATCGCCTCCGGCATCCGCCGGGTGCGCCGGGAGTGGACGCTGGATGTCCTGCCTCTTTCGGACGGCGGGCCGGGACTGCTCGATGCGATGCGGCGGGCCATCAAGGCGGACACGATGGCCGCGGTCGTCCACGACGCACTGGGGCGGAAGGTACTCGGCCGCTACCTGCGCGTCCGGGCGAGCGGGGAGATCATTGTCGAGGCCGCGCAGGCGAACGGGCTGCTGCACCTGAAGCCGGAGGAACGCGACGCGCTGCACGCCGACAGCTTCGGCGTCGGCGAACTCATCGCGGACGCCGCGAAGGAGGCCCCGGGCCGGATGATCGTCGGGGTGGGCGGGAGCGCGACCACGGACGGGGGGGCCGGGGCGGCCCGGGCGCTGGGGGCACGGTTCACGGACATGGCGGGGCGCGACCTGCCCCCGGGCGGGGCGGCGCTGGCCGACCTTGCACGCATCACGTGGGAACGACCGGCGTGGGCCGACGGGATCGAGTTCGTGGTCGCCACGGATGTGACCAATCCGTTGTGCGGCGCGGACGGGGCCGCGCGCGTCTACGCGCCACAGAAGGGCGCGAGCGCCGCGGAGGTCGACGAGCTCGAGGAAGCGCTCTACCGGTATGCGATGGTGGTCCGCCGCCACTTCGGGGTGGACCTTTCGGATATGGCGGGCGCGGGGGCGGCCGGCGGGCTTGCGGGCGGGCTCGCGGTGTTCCTGGGAGCGCGGATCGGGAGCGGATTCGACCTGGTGGCGGAGGCGACGGGGCTATCGGAGCGGCTCGCGGCCGCGGACATCGTGGTCACCGGCGAGGGCCGGTTCGATGCGCAGTCGGTCCAGGGGAAGGTCACTGGACGGCTGCTGGAGCTCGCCGCGGCAGCGGGCAAGCCCGTCGTGGTGTTCGCAGGGCAGGCTGCCAACGGGGATCGGGTCCGAACCATCTCATCCATCGAGACGGACGAAGGCAGAGCGATGGAGCACGCGGCGGCGTTGTTGGCCGAGTTTGCGGCGCGGTGGGCCGCGGAGCTGTAGGCAGCGTCAGCTGCCGGATTCGTACCGCTCGGCACGCTCGACTGCGGCGAGGATGGCCGCGGCCAGGTCCTTTGCCGAGTCGAGGGTTAGTTCTACCGCGACGCGGGCATCCACGCCCGCCGCGTCGTTGGTGAAGTCGATGTTGAGGGCGTGTTCGAGGTCGACGTGGAAGGGGTGGTCGTAGGTGACGTGGGCCTGGGCGACCTTGAACCAGCCGCTTGCGCCTTTGCCGCTGCCTGCGAGCGGTGTGTGTTCGACGATGTTGGTGCACATGGGGGACTCCTATTCGGCGCCGAGATGCTGGCGGAAGAAGGCGAAGACCTTTTGCCAGCCATCGACTGCCTGTTCGGCGCGGTAGGCGGCCGGGCGGTCGTGATAGAAGAAGCCGTGGCCGGCGCCGGGGTACATGGTGAATTCGTATTGTTTGCCGTGCTTCTTCAACTCGTCCTCGTGGACTGCCACCTGCTCGGGGGTGGGAGCACGGTCATCCTCGCCGAAGAGGCCGAGGAGCGGGCAGGGGAGGTCCTTCGTGTAGTCGAGTGGGGCGACCGGGCGTTTCTCCGTGAGGTCTTCGGGGCGCATGACGACGCCACCGCCCCAGAGGTCGGCGACGGCATCGAACGCGGTGGTGCGGCAGGCTGCGAGGTAGGCGTGGCGGCCACCCGAGCACGTCCCGAAGATACCAACCCGGCCGTTCGCATAGGACTGCGAGCGGAGAAAGCCGGCGCAGGCAGCGGCATCGCCGACCACCTGGTCATCGGGGACGCCCCCTTCGGCCCGGACTTTCGCGCCGACATCCTCCGGCGCGCCCTGGGCAACACGGCAATAGAGGTCGGGGGCGATGGCCGCATAGCCGCGAGAGGCGAACTTGCGGGCCGCCTCTTTGTACCAGGTGTCCCAGCCGGGCATGTGATGGATGAGGACGACCGACGGGAACGGGCCGCTGCCCAGGGGGCGCGCGCAGTAGGCGTAGATCGGGTCGCCGTTGGCTCCGGGGATGACGACGGTCTCGGCGAGCGTGCCTTCGTACTGGTCGGTGCGGTAGGGCATGGGGCTCCTCCAGGCGGGTGGTTGCGGAGCCGCAACTATACAGGACGGGGATCGCGGGGTTGCGGGCGGCTACTCGCCGATGAGGTGGCGGGCCTTGCGGGCGGCGGCGGCATCGATGACCTGGTCAGCGACACGCGCCACCCAGGCGCCCTCGGCGCGAGCTAAATCGTAGGCAGCCACGGCTTCGCGGGCGTGGTCTTTCGCGACGGCCGGGGGAGCGAACGCGCCGTTGGCGGCGATGACCATGCGCGCATCGGGGAGGATGGCGCCGGCGAAGCCGTATTCGGCGAGGTAGACCAGCTCGAGGCCATCGGAGACGACGAGGGGCGTCTGCCCGAGGGAGCGGGAGACCGCCACGACCTGGCCGCGGGCATGGGCGAGGCGGTCGCCGCGCTGCTCATCGCGGGCGCCAATATCTCGCGCGTAGCGGTGGGAATGGAAGACGAGGCCGCCCACGCGGGGCGCGGCGGAGGCGATCTCGGCGGCCTTCATGAGTCCTCGTGCGGTGTCGATGATGGGGAAGACCGCGGTGTCACCGGGCTCGATGCCGCGCTGGAGCTCGAACTCGCGGAGGAGGACGGCGATATCGCGGACGTCCTGGGCTTCGACGGCGTGCGGCAGGAGGACGCCCTTCACCAGGGGGCTGAGGATGGCGGAGAGGTCGTCGCGCAGGAGGCGGGTGCGTGGGTGGTTCACGACGACGAGCGCCGCCTTCTCATGGGTGGCCGTGCGGCCGAGGCCGGCGGTGACCTCGTGGCGGAGGTCGAGAATAGGGCGGGACGCGTCGGCGAGCGTCATGAGGACGGCATCGGCCTGGGAGCCCAGGGCGTCATCGAGGCCAGCGCCGGAGACGCCGACGGAGACGATACTGCGGAGGCGCATGGTCAGGACTGTCCTCCGATGTAGCCGCCGACGACGATGGGCGGGGGCTGGAGGGCGGCGAGGTTGATGTCCTGCTTGAGGGCCATCATGCCCTGGAGGTGGTCGAGGGCGTGGCGGTACATGAGCTCGGCGAGCCACTGGCAGGAGAGTGGGCCCCATCGCGTGTCATCGCGGAGCCTGGTCCACGCGATGTCGTTCATGTCGCGAAAGATGACGAGTTCCTCGTCGCGGATGCGCTGGACATCGGCGACAAGCGAGGCGAGCGGCTCGGCCGGGCGGTAGCGGTGGTCGTGCCATTCGCGGCGGCTGTAGTCGAGCGGGTCGAGCATGTCGGGGACGGTGGCCCAGCGGAGGAGCGGCAGGTAGACCTGCTGCTCCATGTCGCGGAGATGGGAGAGGTGCTCGTGGATGGACCATTCGCCATCGGAGGGCTTGTAGAGGGCCTGTTCGAGCGAGAGCCCCCGGACGAGCCATGCGATATCGTCGGTGACGGCGCGGAGCCGGGCGGTGAGCTCGGTGCGGTAGGAAGACGTTTCGCTCACGGGGACCCTCCGAAGCCACCAGATGGAGGGAGTATAGGGGAATTCGATCACCCGCGCGAGCAGATCTTTTCGGGGGCGTGGCGGGCGAGCTACCCGACGGGCGAGGTGTGGCGGCTCCAGAGCCTGAGGGTCTCGCGCAGCTTGTCGACGGTCGCGTTATCGATGGTGGCATCGCTGAGCACGCAATCGTTCAGGTGCCTTTCGAGGACGAGCAGGCTGGCCGATTCGAGGCCGGAGCGGACGGCGAGGAGCTGGGTGAGGACATCCTCGCAGCAGCGCTGGTCTTCGAGCATGTTGCGGAGCCCGCGCACCTGGCCTTCGATACGGGCGAGGCGGTCGAGCAAGCGCTTGGTTTCTTCGGGAGTCATGGGTGGGGGCCCTCCGTGGTGTTGACTATCATACCCCTCGGGGGTATATTACGTCTACACACACCCGCATCCAACGATGCAACGGTCGGGCGACGGGTGGCCGCAAGGGAAAGGAACTCTACAAACATGTCTGACGTACGCGAAGTGACCGATACGACCTGGGACAGCGATGTCCTGAAGTCGGACCTGCCGGTGCTGGTCGACTTCTGGGCGCCGTGGTGCGGGCCGTGCCGGATGGTCGCGCCGATCGTGCAGGAGCTGAGCGAGGAGTACGCGGGGAAGGTGAACTTCATGAAGATGAACACCGATGAGAACCCGATGGTGCCGAGCAAGTTCGGCATCCGGAGCATCCCCTCGCTGCTGATTTTCAAGGGTGGCGAACTGAAGGGGACGGTGGTCGGGTTCCGGCCGAAGAGCGACCTGAAGAAGCGCATCGACGAGGCTCTCGTCTAAGACGGCGAGCGAGACGGTAGCGAGTCAGGGCCGGCCGGAGCAATCCCGCCGGCCCTGCTTTTTCTTCGAACCACTGAGGGGTACCAGGATGAACAACTACGACGTGGCCATCATCGGCGGCGGCGGCGCCGGCCTCACGGCAGCGATCTACAGCGCGCGGGCGCGGCGTTCGACGATCGTGTTCGAGGGCCTGGTGACCGGCGGCCAGATCGCCACGACGGATATCGTCGAGAACTACCCGGGGGTCCCGGACGGGATCAACGGTTTCGACCTCGCACAGCACTTCCACAGGCAGGCGGAGAAGTTCGGCGCGGAGACCGCGTATGAGCGGGTCGAGGAGCTGACACGGCTGCCCGATGGGATGTTCCAGCTCCGGTCGACGGAGCGGACCATCCGGGCGCGGGCGGTGATCGCGACGGCGGGGGCGGACTACAACAAGCTCGGCGTGCCGGGCGAGACGGAGCTGACGGGGCGGGGCGTGAGCTACTGCGGCACCTGCGATGCTGCGTTCTTCGCGGGGATGGACGTGACGGTCGTCGGCGGTGGCGATTCGGCGCTCGATGAGGGGATGTTCGTGGCGCGGTACGCCCGGAGCGTGAACGTGGTGCACCGGCGCGACTCGCTCCGTGCGAGCGCGATCCTCCAGGAGCGGGCATTCGCCACGCCAAACATGCACTTTACCTGGAACTCGGTGGTCGAGCGGATCGACGGCGAGGGGCAGGTGGAGCGGGTCGTGCTGCGGAACGTGAAGACCGGCGAAACGAGCACAGTGCCAACCAGCGCGGTGTTCGTGTTCATCGGGCAGACGCCGAACAGCCACTTGCTCGAGGGGCTGGTGGAGCTGGACGCGGGCGGTCATGCGGTGGTCGACCTGCAGATGAAGACGCGCGTGCCCGGGCTGTTTGTGGCAGGCGACCTGCGGACGCAGGCGGCTCGCCAGTTGATCAGCGCAGCCGGTGACGGGGCAACGGCGGCGATAGCGGCGGAGCACTACCTGACCGGGCAGGATGGCCGGGCCGGCTCGGCCAAGTAGCCGCCCTGGATCGAACGAGGGGAACCGCGGCCCGCTTCGCAATCTGTGAGGCGGGCCGCTACTATTCGTGTATGCCCCTGTATGAATTCATGTGCCCCAAATGTGGTTCGCGGGAGGAAGTCTTCTCGCGAAGTGTCCAGACTAACATCGTGGCGCCGAAGTGCGTGAACGCCGGCAAGGAGCCGGGCCACGACATGCGCCGGATCGTGAGCAAATTCGCGCAGCACAAGACGATGGCGGACCAGCTCGCGGAGGCCGAGGCGAAGTTCGGCAAGGAAGTCGACGCGGCCATGGGGCCGGAGCCGGATGTTGGGCGCCTGGCCCGCCGGTACGAGTCGCTGGCGAAGGACTTGCCGGAGTAGGCGGCCGGTTCAGAGGATGGGGAGGTACTCGGCCAGTTCGAAGTCCGTGATGTGCCGGCGGTAGCGTTCCCATTCGATGCGCTTGTTCTTAATGAGGCTTTCGAACGTGTGGTCGCCGAGGGCGGTACGCAGGAAGGGTGACTGTTCGGCCCGTTCGATGGCTTCGATGAGGCTGCCGGGGAGTACCTGGATGCCGCGGGCGGCGCGTTCGGCGGGGGTGAGTTCGAAGACGTTTTCCTCGACCGGCGCCGGGATGGGGCGCTCGTTTTCGATGCCATCCAGACCGGCGGCGAGCATGACCGCGAAGGCGAGATAGGGGTTGCAGGCGGAATCGGGCGATCGGTACTCGATGCGGGTGTGGGTTTCCTTGCCCGGCTTGTATTCGGGGATGCGGACGAGGTCGCTGCGGTTGCGGCGAGCCCAGGTGATGTAGACGGGCGCTTCGAAGCCGGGCAGGAGGCGCTTGTAGCTGTTGACCCACTGGTTGGTCACCAGTGTGAGGGCGGCGGAGTGGTGGAGAAGGCCGGCGATATACGACCGGGCGATTGCGCTCAGGTGGTAGGGGTCGGCGGGGTCGAAGAAGGCGTTGCGCTCGCCCTTGAAGAGCGACTGGTGGACGTGCATGCCGCTGCCGTTCTGGTCGGCCATGGGTTTTGGCATGAACGAGGCGAACACGCCGTTCGCCAGGGCGATCTCCTTGACGACGAGGCGGTAGGTCATGGCGGCATCGGCCATGGTGAGCGCGTCGGTGTAGCGGAGGGCGATCTCGTGCTGGCTGGGGGCGACCTCGTGGTGGCTGTACTCCACTTCGATGCCCATGGCCTCGAGGGCGAGGACGGTTTCGCGGCGGAGGTCGCTGGCGGCATCGGAAGTCTGGTCAAAGTAGCCGCCGCGGTCGAGCGGTTCGGGGCGGTCGGAAGACCTGAAGTAGAAGTATTCGAGTTCGGGGCTGACGTAGAAGGTGTAGCCGAGGTCGGCGGCGCGCTTGAGCTGGCGCTTAAGGACGAAGCGCGGGTCGCCCTCGAAGGGTTCGCCGTCCGGGTGGTAGATATCGCAGAACATGCGGGCGACGCCGGCTTCGCGGGGGCGCCAGGGGACAAGCTGGAAGGTCGCCGGGTCGGGCCGGGCGATCATGTCGGACTCGTCGATCCGGGCGAAGCCCTCGATGCTCGAGCCATCGAAGCCCATGCCTTCGTCGAGAGCCTTTTCGAGCTCTTCGACGGTGATGGCGAAGCTCTTGAGGGCGCCGACAATATCGGCGAACCAGAGGCGAATGAACTTGACGTCGTTTTCGCGGCAGGCGGAGATGACGTAGGAAGCGGATTCGCTCATCGGGGACTCTCCAGACACCACAATCGCTCGGTGCCAGTGTAGCGCGTGGTTGTTACGGGCAGGTTGCCGGCCACGGGGGTTCAGGCTTCGACGGAGGCTGCTGCCTCGGGCGGGGACATGCGGCCGTCGCGGACGGCGTCGAGGGCGGGGAGGTAGGCGTCCATGGCGGCGAGGTTGGCATCGAGGAGCGCATCGAACATGGCGAGGGGAAGCTGCCCGCCGGCGACATCGACACTGGTCTTGAAGCGCACCTCGCCATCGGCGAAGTCCATTTCGAGGTTTCCGAGGGCGAGGCCGTAATTGAGGCGGGCGAGGAGTTCGGCCATGGCCGGGCGGGAGGGCTCGGGGGCGGTCCAGGGCGCCTGGGAGTAGATGCTGCAGCGGCCATACTCCTCGCGGCAAACGACGAAGAGTGTCCATTCGCCGTTGGCGCTGGCGACTTCGGCCCGGATGACCTCCGGGTCTGGCGTCTCCTCCCATTCGATGCCCCGGGATTCCAGGGCCTGAAGGGCCAGGGCGAGCATGGGCAAGTGGAGGCGGGGAGCAGGGGGAGGCCCGGAGTCCGGGGGCTGGAGGGCGAACACGGTGCTGTAGCCGACGCGAAGTTCGCCTTCGGCGTCGATGTCCTGGGGCACCGCGCTGGTGACGTGGAGGGCCAGCCACGCCTCGGTCTCGAGCAAGGGGGACCAGCGGCCGGTCGACGAGGCATCGCGGAGGGCGGCGGCAAGCAACTCCGGGTCCGACTGGAGGAGTTCGACTTCGGCGAGGTGGCCGGGATCCAGGCGAGCTTCGATGCGGACGGGCGCGCTGGGGGCGAACGAATCGGCTCCGGGGCCGCGGTTATCCGGGGCGAGGTGGAAGAGGCCGCGGGTGGCAGCTGCGCGGTACTGTTCGGGTTCGAGTTCGAAGAGGAGACGGCATTCCGTGGGGTTGTCGTCGCTGGTGGTCACCACGATTTCGCGGCCGGCAACGCGAAACGGCGGACCTTCCGGCGGTTCGAGAGTGAGGGGCGCGGAGAACTCGGCCCGGGTGGTTGCGGTTGTCATGGCGGCTCCGGGAGCGGGGGGCTAATCGATGCCCCACTTGCCGCCATCGTAGAAGACGCGGACGAGTTTCTGGCCCTGCTTGACCTTCATCGCGAAGACACCAACGTTGACCTCGATGCCCTTGATGTATTCGAGCTTGGCCTCGAACTTGAACTCCTTCTTGGAGAAGTCGTAGCCGCCGGTGAGCGTGAGCTTGAGGGAGGCGGGCGCGGAGAACGTCTCGGGAGGAGCGCCGGCTTCGAACTTGGGCACCCAGGCGGTCTGGGGGACCTGGGCGATCTGGAGGATGGAGGAGGCGCCATTTTCGCCCGCGGAGATGAGCGTGCCGACATCCTGGGAAGTGGTGGACTTGTCGTTGGCCGCGGCCTGGATGGCCTTGCGGATGGCGATCGCCAGGTTGGAGGCAAGCGGCGGGATGTAGCCGCCGACGCCCTTCGCGACCAGCTCGTTCATGGGGATCGATGCGGCGACATCGAGAGAGACGGTGAGAGACTGGAGTGAAGCGGTCTGGCCCTTACCGGCGGTCGCCCAGTCGATGCCGACCTTGATGCCGCCGCTGAAGGGGCCGCCGGTGGCGGAGAGGGCGAACTCCAGGTGGTGGGTGCTCTCTCCGAGGACCTCGGTGAGGCCGCGCATCTTGGGCAACGCGGATGCCTTGCCAAGGCCGGCGGACTTGCGGGCCTTCACAGACTCGTAGTCGTACTTCTTGCCGGATTTGTAGCCGACGCTGCCTTCCATATCGACGACGCCACCGATGCCACCCTTGGCTTTGGCGCCGGCGAGGCCGCCCGTCTCGACGTAGGCGTCCTCTTCGTCGGAATCGCCGGTGCCTCCGAGGTTGAGGGACTTGTCCTTGAAGTTTTCTTTTTCGACCTTGGCGGCCCACTTTTCGGCGCGCTTCCAGCCGACCGATGAGCCGCTGCCACCCCAGATGAAGTTCGCGACTTCGTTGGGGATGAGGCGCGATTCGCGGATGCGGCGGTACATGCCGTAGGAGACGAGCTCCATCGCCTTCTGTGGCGTCGCACCCTGTGCCTCGACGTACATGCCCAGCTCGCCGCCGATTTCGACGACGTTGGGGATGTTGGCGCCACCCGTGACGGCGACTTCGAAGCCGACCTTGAGCGCCTGCTTCTTCAGGCGTTCGACGGAGGCTTTGAAGCGGAAGCCGAGGTACCCGACGCCCGAGGGTTCGATGGGGACCTTGACTTCGATTTCGAGTTCGGCGGTATCGCCACTGGAGGGCGCGGCTGCGCCGATGATCGGCCCGATCTTGGAGAGGATGGAGGAAACATCGCCCTCCATCTGGGTCTTGAACTTGTTCTCGGTGCGCTCGACGGGCTTCTGGTCTTCGCCCATGAACTCGCGCGCGGCGTCGCGGATCTTGGTGAGTTCGGCCAGCTCCTTGCCGGCGTCAAGGAAGAGGGCGGCCATGCCGGGGGTCCGCTTCTTACTGCGCGACGTGTCGCCTTCGTGGGTATCCATCCAGAGGTTCACGTTTTCGCGGATCTCGTGGAGGATGTTGATGGCGCGGTCCTGGGTGGAGCCGGGCTGGAGGTGCATGCCTTTTGCGCGGAGGGCGTGGTACTCGGCCAGAAGCGCATCGATCTGCTTCATCGTCTTGCCGCGGCCGGCGAGGAAGCCGGCGTTGGTCTGCTTCTTGAAGTCCTCGGTGGAGATCAGGCGGTGGACGGAGGGAGGACGCGCGACATTGCGGGTGGAAGTACCGGTGACCGTAGCTCCGGCAGACGAGGCGAGCGAGCGCTGGACGGCCTGGTTCCCGGCAGCCGACTGCAGGGCGGTGACGGGGGAAGGGGCCGGCGAGACCTTGCCGGGGACCGGCCCGGACTTCTGGGGGACGCCCCGGACCGGGACGCGGGAGCGGTGTTGGCGCTGGGATCCGATGGACACGGCGGTACTGTACTCCCTAAGCCCTCAGGGATGCGAGAGGAGCGTGCCAAAAAGGTCATACGCCGATGCCTCATCGATGCGGACCGGCACCCTGGCGCCCACGGGGACGGTGCCGCGGGCGAAGACCATGCCATCGACTTCGGGCGCCTCGCGGTAGGTGCGGCCAGCCACGACCGCGGCGCCATCCTCGTCCTCGCCCGCGCCTTCGACCAGGAGATCGAGCGTGCGGCCGACGAAGCGGCGGGCCTGTTTGGCCGCGATGTTCTGCTGCTGGCGCATGAAGCGGTCGCGGCGTTCGGCTTTCACGTCGTCCGGGACCTGACCGTCCATTTCGAAGGCGCCGGTCCACTGCTGGCGCGAGTACGTGAAGCAACCCGCGTGGTCGAAGCGGATCTCGCGCGCGAAGTCGAGGAGTTCCTTGAACTCGGCCTCGGTTTCTCCGGGGAAGCCGGCGATGAAGGAGGTGCGCAGGACCACGTCGGGCATTGCGGCGCGAAGCTCGCGGATGAAGGCGTGGACGCGCTCGAGGTTGTGGGGGCGCTTCATGCGGCGGAGCACAGCCTCGCTGCCGTGCTGGAGCGGCACATCCAGGTAGTGGACGACGTTGGGGAGCGAAGCCATCGCCTCGATGAGCGCGGGGGAGACCCGGCTGGGATAGGCGTACATGAGCCGGAGCCAGACATCGGGGCCGACAGCTTCGGAGAGCATCTGGAGGAGGCCGGGGAGGCCGGCGCCGGCGGCCATGCCGAGGTCTTCGCCCCAGGCGGTGGTGTCCTGGCCGACGAGGACGAGCTCTTTCGCCCCGGCGGCGACGAGGCGCCCGGCCTCTTTCACGAGCAGCCCGGCAGGGGCGGAGCGGAGGCCGCCCTTGATTTTCGGGATGACGCAGAACTCGCAGGGGGCGTCGCAGCCATCGGAGATCTTGAGGTAGGCACTGGGGCCGGCGACGTGGACGTTGCTTTCGGGGATGTCGAAGATGGCATCGACATCGACGCTGAGGAGGCGGGCGACATCCTGCCACTGGCCGACGCCGAAGATGTGGTCGACGGCGGGCGTCTCTTCCTTGACCTGGCGGCCATAGAGCTGGGTCATGCACCCGGCGACGATGAGGGTTTGGCCCTCGCGCTTGGCGGCGGCGAGTTCGCGGACGGCCGCCATCGACTGTTCCTGGCTCTGTTCGATAAAGCCGCAGGTGTTGACGATGATCGCATCGGCGTCCCCGGGCTGGAGGACGGGCAGGAGTTCGCCGCCGGTGAGGAGCCGTTCGAGGTGTTCGCTATCGACGTCGTTCTTGGGGCAGCCGAGGGTGACCAGGTGGTAGGTCTTCGGGACTGCCATCAGGGGCCCTCGCTGATGACGATGCGGATGGTGGAGCCGGCTGCGTATTCGACTTCCGGCGCGGGCGACTGGTTGACGACGGTGCCCTTCGGCTGGCTGTTCTGCTCCCGAAGCTCCTGGACGACGTAGCCGGCCTCGGCGATGGCGCGGCGGGCGACATCCTCCTGGACACCGATGAGGTCGGGGACGATCCCGGGCGTGACATCGAGGCCGCTGGGCTGGTTGTCGCTGGATGCGGGGGTGGCGTCGTCGCCGGCGGTGGTGGTCTGGTCCGCTGAGTCGTCTCCCGCGGTGGTACCGGGGGCTGAGTCGTCGCCGCCGAGGCTGGAGATGATGTAGGCGAGAAGCACAACGCCGATGACGGCCGCGATGGCGACGATGGCGATCACCATGGAGCGGGTCTGGGCGGCGGGGTCGGTCTTGATGCGCCGGGCCGGGGAGGGGACGCCGATATCGACGCCGATGACGGGTTCGTAGGATTCGGCCGGCTCCTGGCGGCGCGGCTGCATCGGCGTGGGGCGGCCCGATGGTGCGGGGCGTTGCCCGGGTGGGCGCTGGCCGGGCTGCTGGGGTGCGGAGGCCGGCGTGGAACGCCAGGTAGGACGTGAGGCCGAGACGGGGCTGACGGGGCGGTCGGGGCTGGGGCGCGGGGGAGCGGCGGTCGCATCGGCGGCGCGCTGGTATTCCGGGTCGTCCTCGCGGGGGAACATGGCGAGCGTTTCCTGGGGGTCGAGGCCAAGGTACTGGGAGTAGGAGCGGAGGAAGCCGCGGGCATAGACAGGCGCCGGTATGACCTCGAACTGCTCGGATTCGAGCGCCTGGAGGTACCGGCGGGAAATACGCGTGTCGCGTTCGGCGTCTTCGAGTGTGAGGCCGCGGGCTTCGCGCGCGCGGGTCAGCAAGCTCCCAAGTTCACCCATTCTTCGTTAACCCCGGGGGTAAGGCGACCGTATCAGGTTCGGTCTCTAGGTGGTAGGCGGGAATGATAGCGCCCAATTGTCCATCGTCATCAGCGGGCAGCCGGCGATAGTGTTGACATGTTACCAAAAGGTCACATATAGTCCGCCGGTGGAAGAGGTCTTCAGGGGACTGGCAGACCCTAGCCGGAGGCTGTTGCTGGATGCACTGTTCGAGCGCGACGGCCAAACGCTGGGTGAGCTGCAGGCGCACCTGCCGGGGATGTCGCGCTTCGGCGTGATGAAGCATCTTGGCGTGCTCGAAGCCGCGGGGCTGATCACGACGAAGAAGGTGGGCCGCGAGAAGTTCCACTACCTCAACCCGGTGCCGATACAGCAGGTCGCCGACCGCTGGATCAGCAAATACGCGCAGCCGTTTACCCGCGCGCTGAGCGACCTCAAGCACAGCCTGGAGTTAGAAGCCATGGAAAAGCCGGTCCACGTCTACACCGTCTATATCCGCGCGACGCCCGAGCGCGTCTGGGAGGGCATCACCAATGGTGAGATCACTCGCCGCTACTTCCACGACACGACGTTCGTGGCCGAGCTCAGGCCGGGTGCGCCGCTCGAGTACCGGCAGCCGGATGGCCAGGCGGCCGTGACGGGTGAGATCCTGGAGGTCGATGCTCCGCGGTTGCTCTCGTACACCTGGCGCGCGCTCTACGACCCCGAGATGGCGGCGGAACCGTTTTCGCGGGTGACGTGGGAGCTCACGCCGATGGGCGAGACGACGAAGGTGGAGCTCCGGCACGACCAGTTCGAGTCGGCGGGCCCGACGTACCAGTCGATTTCGCAGGGGTGGGCGCCGCTCTTGAACAGCCTGAAGTCGCTGATCGAGACAGGCGAGCCGCTGGCGTTCTGAGGGGGTGGCGATGCCAGCGTGGGACGGTCAGGACGACGACGGCTACGAACCGCGGCCCCGTGGTGCGGAGCCCCCGGCGCAGCCGCGTGGAGGTCGACGGGTGCCTGCGCCCGGAAGGCCGGCAGGCGAGTCACTCGCGGGAAAGAAGCCGGGTGATGGGCTCGACGGAGAGCGACTCGCGGGGGACGTGGACGCGGCCGGTGTCGCGCAGCTCCTGGAGGGCGGCCTGGAAATCGGCGAAGTGGCGGAGCATGACGCCCAGGTGGATGTAGATCGCGAAGCCCATCTGTCGCGCCTCGGTGGGCGTCACGAGCCAGGAGTTTAGTAGCTGGGGGATGCCGGCAAGGTCGCGAGCGGCGGCTTCCACGAGGTCTCGAGTCTTCAGGCCATCCATGAAGACCACATCGGCGCCAGCCTCGCGGTAGCTCCGGAGCCGGGCGACGGCGTCGTCCCAGCCGTTCGGCTGAAGGGCGTCGGTGCGGGCGATAATGACGAGGCCGGGGTCGGTGCGGGCGGCCACGGCGGCGCGGACCTTGAGCACCATCTCGGCGGCGGGGACGACGCGCTTGCCTTCGAGGAAACCGCAGCGCTTGGGCCACTCCTGATCTTCGATGTGGAGGGCGGCAACGCCGGCCCGCTCGTAGAGGGCGACGGTGCGCGCGATACTGGTCTCGTTCCCGTAGCCGGTATCGGCATCGGCGATGACGGGCACGGAGACGGCTGTAGCGATGCGGGCAGCGTTCGCCGACATCTCGCCGAGGCCGATGAGTCCCATATCGGGGAGCCCCCAGGAGGCAGCGGTGCCGAAGCCGGACATGTAGACGGCCTCGAAGCCGGCGGCCTCGGCGAGGCGCGCCTGGACGCCATCGAAGACGAACGGGGCGGTTACGGTCCCGCGTTCCATCAGGGCGCGAAGGCGGGCGCCCGGTGAGGGGCGGTCACCCACGGAGGGGCGCCGTGTGGGTCGCGTCGAGGTACTCATCGAGGCGGGTGATCTTGCCGTTTTCGACGGTGCAGACGACGCAGGCGGGGACCTCGATGGGCGTGCCGTTGGGGGCGATGCCGCGCATCACGTGCTGCTGGACGAACCCGGCCGGCGTCTCGGCACGGCGGACCTCTTCGTAGCGGAGGTCGGCGATGTTGTGAGTGACCCAGCGAAGGATGATGAGGTTGTCCTGGGCGGTCTGTTCCATGCCGTCGGTGTTGTGCCAGACGACGACGTCGGGGTGGTAGAGCGCGGCGACGGCATCGATGTCGCCGGCGGTGATGGCGGCAAAGAGGCGTTCGGCGACTTCGAGCGCGGGTGGGGGCATCGAGAGGGGCATGGGAGGATTGTCGATTGGCAATTGCGAATTGTCGACAGGGTCACGGCCTGTGGAGGTGGATGAGGCACCAATCGCGTTCGTGGGCCATGGCGGCAAGGCGGAAACCATGGGGCTCCATCGAGGAGACCACCCGCGGGGCATCGGGCGCGAGGATGCCGGAGAGGACGAGATCGCCTCCGGGCTTCACGACTGTGCCGAACGCCGCGGCCAGGCCGATGTTGGCGTCGGTGCTGATGTTCGAAAGGACGAGTTCGTAGCGGCCCTCGTGGGCAGGGGTAAGCACGCCGGCCTTGATGGAGACTTCCGGGCCGATGCCGTTCTCTTCGCAGTTGCGGCGGGCGATCTCGGCGGCGACGGGGTCGATGTCGATGGCCGCGACGCGGGGGACGCCGAGCTTGACGGCAGCGATCGAGAGCACGCCCGAACCGGTGCCGACATCGAGCATGGCGATGCCGGGACGGGCGAGCGTATCGAGGGCAGCGAGGCAGAGCCGGGTGGTCTCGTGGTGACCAGTGCCGAAGGCCTGACCGGGGTCGAGGCGGATCGCGACCTGGCCGGGGCCAACCTCGTGCTCGATCCAGGAAGGGACGATGACCGCGCGGCCGCCGGTATCGACGACGCCGAAGAACTCGCGCCATGAGACGGCCCAGTCCTGTTCGAAGATCGGGCGGGCGGTGAGTTCGACGGACGGGTAGGGCTCCATGGAGCGGCGGAGGTCCTCGGTGAGGACGGCGCCGAGCTCCGAGCTGGGGAGGTAGGCGCGGATGAGGACTGGCTCGCCCCCGCGAATGCGAAAACCCTTTTCGGGGCCGAGGATGTCGACCGGTTCCTCGACCGTGATCCCGCCCGGCGCGACAACCCGGACCAGGTCCGAGACTTCTTCGACCAGGGACGGTGGGACCTGCGCGGTGATCTCGAACCAGAGGTTGCTCACGCCCTAGCCAGCCATCGCGTCGCGGATGCGCTCGAAGAAGCCCTTATTGCGGCGGGGGAGCGTGGGGGTACCCATGGTGGACGCCAGCTTTTCGAGCAGCTCACGCTGGTCGTCGGTCAGCGTTTCGGGGACGACGACGGTGACGCGGACGACCATATCACCGCGGCCGGCTCCGCGGAGGTGGGGGACGCCCTTGCCGCGGATGACGAAGTCTTCCCCGCTCTGGGTGCCGGGAGGAACTTCGAACTGCATGTCGCCGTCGAGCGTGGGGATGGTGACCTCGGCGCCGAGGGCCGCCTGGGCTACGTTGACCGGGAACTCGAGGACGATGTGGTCTTCGACGCGTTCGAAGCGTTCGTGGGCGGCGACGGAAAGGACGACGTAGAGGTGGCCGGGCTCGCCGCCGCGGGGGCCGGCCTCGCCTTCGCCGCCGATGCGGATCTGGGCGCCATCATCGACGCCGGCGGGGACCTTTACGGCGATGCGGCGCGCCTGGCGGGTGCGCCCGGTGCCGCGGCAGGTGGCGCAGGGGTTGGTGATGACACGGCCCTCGCCCTGGCAGCGGCCGCACACGGTGACGTTGACGAACTGGCCGAAGATGCTCTGCTGGGAGCGGCGGAGCTCGCCTGCACCGTTGCACTCGGGGCAGGTGACCGGCTCGTTGCCGGGCTCGGCGCCGAGGCCGTCGCAGGCTTCGCAGCGCTCGAGGCGCTGGAACTCGATCTCCTTCTCGACGCCGAAGACAGCCTCTTCGAAGGTGAGCTTCAGGTTGTAGCGGAGGTCGGAGCCGCGGGCCGGGCCGCGACGGCGGCGCCCACCCCGCTGGCCGCCGCCGAAGAAGGCATCGAAGATATCGCCGAAGCCATCGAACGAATGGAAGCCTTCGAACCCGCCTGGGCCGCCCGCGGCCGCTCCTTCGACACCGGCGTGGCCGAAGCGGTCGTAGAGCGCGCGCTTCTGGTCATCGGTGAGGACTTCGTAGGCCTGGTTGATTTCCTTGAACTTTTCGGCCGCGTCGGCGGACGGGTTGCGGTCGGGGTGGTACTCCATCGCGAGTTTGCGATAGGCCTTTTTCAGTTCCTGGGCGTCGGCGGAACGGCTGACGCCAAGCACCTCGTAGTAGTCGCGCTGTCCGGTGGCCATGGTGATTAGCAGTGTAGCAAACCGAGTGCTAAGGGTGGGCGGGCCGCACACCCGGGGCGCGGGTGGCGCGGGAGGGCTAGAATCGGCGGGTGCCGCGGCTGCCTGACGACATCGTGCCGGTCTTCGAGCGTTTCGTTCGGGGGCCTACGGTGGTGCGAGAGGCAGTGGACGGGGTGGGGGCCGGGACGATTTCGCGGCCGGGCAAGGAAGGCTGGTCGGTCCGGGACGTGCTGGTGCACCTCGCGGATGCGGAGATGGTGCGGGCGACACGGTTCCGGCTCATCCTGGCGGAAGACGAGCCGGCGTTGTTCGAATTCGAAGAGGACAAATGGAAGCGGAAGCTGCAGTACCTGTGGCGGAGCCCGGAGGCGGCCCTGGCGCTCTTCGATGCGTTGCGGTTCACGAGCGCCGAGCTGCTGCGGCAGTTCGATGCGAAGGCGTGGGACCGGACCGGCATCCACCCGCTTGAGGGGCCGCTGAGCGTGCGCGAGCTGCTGGTGCGCGGGGCCGACCATGCCGAGTTGCACGCGGACCAGATCCGGGAGCTTCGCCGGCAGATCGAGCCCGCGGAGCACTGAAGCCCGCCCATGCGTGCCACCGCTGTCCCGGTGCGCGAAGCAGGGGGTGGTGTCATCATGACCGAAGCCCCTCCCGGAATTACGCGTGAATCTTGCTGACCCGTCGTGCCCTCGTGGGAGCGCCGCCTCATGACGGTGTCCTCGAACGTTCGCCGGGCCGAGCGGCCGGGGTGGCGGCGGAACCTCCTGTTCGTGTGGATCGGCGTCTTCGTCGGGCTGATGGGCGCCAACTTCGTGTTCCCGTTCATCCCGTTCTACATCCAGGAACTGGGCGTGAGCGACAAGTCGGAGGTCGCGTTCTACACGGGCCTGACGGCGAGCGCGACGGGACTTTCGCTAACCCTGACGGCGCCGGTCTGGGGGTCGCTTGCGGACCGGTTCGGCCGGAAGCCGATGTTCCTGCGGGCGCTGATTGGCGCCGGGATCCTGATCGGGGTGATGGGGATCGCCCAGGCGGTGTGGCAGCTGGTGCTGCTGCGGTTCCTGATGGGGGCGTTCGCGGGGACGATGGGGGCGGCGGCGGCCCTGGTGGCCTCGAGCACGCCGCGGGAACGGGTCGGCTATGCCCTGGGGACGCTCCAGACGGGGCAGTTCACGGCGAACATGCTCGGGCCGGTGATCGGCGGAGTGGTGGCGGCGAACCTGGGCATCCGCGAATCGTTCATCTTCTGCGCGGGGCTCTACGGGATTGCAGCGGTGCTGGTGTACATCTTCGTGCGGGAAGGTGGGCCGGAGGACGAGGAGGTTACGGAGGACACCGCTCCGGCGGCACGCCACAGCAGCGGCGGGCTGGTGGAGAACCTGAAGATCGTGGTGAAGGAGCGGCAGGTG
>JAHDWR010000029.1 GCA_023382755.1 Dehalococcoidia bacterium | reverse complement strand
CGGCATGCCACTCCGCAATGTCCAGGACGCCCTGGGCCATGCCAGCATCTCCACGACCCAGATCTACACCCACCTGACCGACGACCAGAAGCGGCGCGAGTACGACAAGGCTCATCCCCGCGCCTGAGCCCTTGCTCTGGTGACCACACGTACAGGCGCGCCGGATGGCGCGCCTGTACGCTTTGCGGATGAATTACCGCGTGCTGATTGACGCGCTGATGGCAGACCGCGCGGCCGAGGCGGTTCGGGAACTTGACGCCCGCGGGCAGCTCAGCGCGGCCATCCCCGAGCTCGAAGCCGGGCGAGGCTTCGTCCAGCCGGAGCTGCACTACTACGACGTCCTCGACCACAACCTGGCGGCAGTCGCGGCGATCGACGCGGCCCTCGGTGACGGCGAGGACAACCGCGAGCTGCGCGAGGCCCTCGCCTGGATCGACATTGAGGCATCGCTCGGCCGCGAGGTGGGAGGCCTGCCCCTCGCGGCCCTGGTGCGCCTGGCGGCGCTGGCGCACGACGTGGCGAAACCCGCCACCGCGGTCTTTGTCGACGGCCGGGTCCGGTTCCCAAGGCATGGGCCGCGCGGGGCGGAGATGATGCGCGAACGGCTGACGTTGCTGGGTTTTCGACCGGAGGCGACCGACCTGGTGGCGCGGCTGATCCGGCACCACCTGCGCCCGGGCGAGCTCATCCGGAACGGGGCGGCGACGGACCGGGCCGTACGGAAATTCGTGACCGACCTGGACGGCCACGTGTTGCCGCTGATGCTGGTGAACCTGGCCGATGGGATGGCCACGAGGGGGCCTGGATACACCCGGGAGAACTACCGCCGGCACTGCACGTTCGTGAACTACGTTGCCGCGCGCGCCTGGGCAGTGGCCGAGGAGGGCGAGCCGCCGCTGGTGACAGGGGACGACCTGATCGCCGAGCTTGACCTTTCTGGTGGACGCTTGTTGGGGGCTGTCCTAACATCGGTTCGCCGAGCTCAACTCGAACGCGCCGTAACCACGAGGCACGAGGCACTGGCGCTGGCACGCTCGGTCCTGGAAACCCTGAAGGCCGCAGAGTAGCCGGCCGGGGCCCCCGAGCAGGAGATTCCCAATATGGCCGCAATGTGGAGCGTCATTTTCTACACCGGGCTGACGGTGGTGGCCTTCTACTTCTTCCTGTTGCGCCCGGTGTTGCAGAACCAGAAGCAGCAAAAGAAAGCGGTCCAGCAGCTGAAAATCGGTGATGAGGTGGTGACCAGCGGCGGGCTCATCGGCGAGGTGAAGGATGTGGTGGTACCGGTCGACGGGCCTACGGAAATCATCCTGGAACTGGCGCCGGGAGTCCGGGTGCGCGCCCTCACGGAAGCCATCCAACGGCGGCTGAGCACGCTGGAGACGCCCACCAACGAAGCAACAACGGCCGAGGTCAATCCCGGCGAGGTTTCTCACAACAGTGCGTAGTACCACCACCGTCCTCCTCTTCCTGTTCGTCGCGGCGCTGACCACGTTCAGCGTCATTGTCGTTTGGCCCAGTTCGCCAGACCGCTACCTGCCCGGGGACTTCTGGCCCGACGGCAAGGGCATCAAGATCGGCGACTGGGAGCGCGAGACCATGCGGCTCGGGTTGGACCTGCGGGGCGGCTCGTACCTGGTGCTCCAGGCGAATCCCCCGGCCGACTACCAGGGAGACCTGGACCAGGCGATGGATGGCGCCAAGGACGTTGTCGAACGGCGCGTCAATGAGTTCGGCGTGAGCGAGGCGGAAATCCAGAAGACGAGCGGCAACAGGCTGACCGTGCAGGTCCCCGGCCTCTCGCTGGCCGATGCGCAGAGCCTGATCGGGAAGACGGCGGCGCTCCAGTTCATGACCTACAACGACAACACGGAGCTCGTGCCGGCGACGGGCGTCATCGACGGCCAGACCATCGCCATGACGGGCGCACACCTGAAGAACAACACGTTCGCCGAACGGTCGGGCACAACGTATGCGGTGGTCTTCGAGACGACCGGCGTCGGATCGCGCCTCCTGGAGCAGATCACCACACGCGCGGTGCAGTACCCATCGTCGGACGCCCGAAACTTCCTGGTGGTCATGCTCGACGGCGAAGTGCTTTCCGAGGCGGCGGTGCAGGCCGTCATCACCGACCAGGGCCGGATCACGGGACAAGAGTCGTTCACGGCCGCCAACAACCTCTCCAAGCAGCTGAACGCCGGCGCCCTGCCGATCCCGCTGGAGATCATCCAGGCGAAAGAGGTGAGCGCGACGCTGGGAGAGGATTCGGTGCTCGACTCCGTGAAGGCGGGCGAGGTCGGCCTGTTGGCCGTGATGCTCTTCATGATCCTGTTCTACCGTCTGCCCGGAGTGCTGGCCTCGGCCGCGCTGCTGGTTTACACGTCGGTCACGCTGATGGTGTTCAAGCTCTGGCCCGTCACGCTGACCCTCTCGGGGATCGCGGCCTTCGTGCTGTCCATCGGCATCGCGGTCGATGCGAACGTACTCATCTTCGAGCGGATGAAGGAGGAGTTACGGCGGGGCCGCACGCTCAGCGCCGCGATCGACATCGGCTTCGCCCGCGCGTGGTCATCGATCCGGGACTCGAACGTATCAACGCTGATCACGTGTCTCATCCTGTACTGGTTCGGGAGCCAGTTCGGGGCATCGCTCGTGCAGGGGTTCGCGCTCACGCTGGCGATCGGCGTGGGGATCAGCATGTTCTCGGCGATCACGGTGACGCGGACGTTCCTGAAGATGGTGCTGGGCACTCCCCTGGCAAAGAGCCACTTCCTGTTCAACGCCGAAGAGGTGAAACGAACGAAGACGGCCGGGCGCGCGGCCCGGGCAACGGGGGAATAGCTGCATGCTGGACTTCGCTGGAAAGCGGTGGTGGTATCTCTCGGTCTCGATCGTGCTGTTCCTCGCCTCGGCCGGGGCCCTGGGCCTGTGGGGGCTGAAGGCGGGCATCGAGTTCACTTCCGGGTCGTCGTTCACGCTCGAATTCACCGAGCAGACGGTGACGCAGTCGGACCTTCGCCAGGCGATGCGCGACCTCGGCCACCCGGAGGCCCGCATCCAGGGCGCCGGGACGAACACGTACATCATCCGGACATCGGAGCTGGAAAACGCGCCGAGCCTCGACAGCGCGGCGGGACCCGCGCCGCCCGGGGAAATCGATGAAATCGAGTCGGCGCTTCGCACCCGCTTCGGTGAGTTCACACGGGAGGACTTCTCCACGGTGTCGGGGACGGTCTCGAGTGAGATTGCCCGGTACGCGACGTTGGCCGTCTTCGCGGCAGCCGTGGCGATCCTGCTCTACGTGTGGGTGATGTTCCGCCAGCTGCCAAAGCCGTGGCGCTACGGGACGTGCGCGATTGTGGCCCTCGTGCATGACTCGTTCATCATCCTCGGCCTGTTCGCCGTCCTCGGGGAGTTCCGCAACACTGAAGTCGACACGGCGTTCATCACCGCGATCCTGACGGTCATCGGCTTCTCGGTGCACGACACGATCGTGGTGTTCGACCGCATCCGCGAGACCGTATCCAACGACCCGTACGTGCCGTTCGAAGAGGCAGTCAACGCGAGCATGACCGAGACGCTGGCCCGTTCGATCAACACGTCGCTGGTCGTGGTCTTCACGGTCCTGGCGATGATGTTGATCGGCGGCGAGACTATCCGGAACTTCCTGCTGGTGCTGCTCGTGGGCATCGTGGCCGGGACGTATTCGAGCATCGGCGTGGCTTCCCAGTTGCTGGTTGTCTGGGAGAACGGCGACATCGGGAAGTTCTGGCGGCGGCTCCGCGGTTCGGCCCAGGAGCCGGATGTCGCTGCTGGCGCCGTGTAGCATCGCCGCAATGGCGTAACACGACTAACGCCGGTGCTGGAGATCGTTCCTGCCCCGGCGTCTTCGCGTCCACGCTGGCGCCAGCTCAGCGGAGGGTGCGCGTATCGCCGTTGCGACGAGTGACGTGGAGCGCGTCGAGGTGTTCGAGGAATGCCTGGGCGTACTTTCGGCTGGTGCCGAAGAGGTCACGGACCTCGGCCAGCGAGATCGAGCCGCGCTCGCGGATGTGCCCGCGCGTGACGTCCATCATCTCGGTGAAGATGGCGGCATCGAACACGACGCCGGTGCCGGTATCGACCACAGCCCGGCTTTCGGCAAGGTATGCGAGCAAGGGGGCTTCCGGCAGACGGTCGGTTGGAGGGCTGAAGCGACCGGCCTGAATCGAGGCCATGAAGGTATCGGCTTCCCGCTGCTGAGCAGGAGTGAGGAGCGGCTGATACCCGGGTGGCGCCAGACCAGAACCGGCCTCGGCCACGGCTCCGGCGGTCACGGCCTGTCCGACCACCAGGTCGAATCCGGCCGCGTCAAGGCGGAGCGAGCTGCGCACGTGCTCGCGAGGGGCCGCCAGGCGAAGCGGGTTAGCCTGGAGGTATTCGGCCACCGCCGCGGACACACGTGCTGCCTGTGCCCCCAACCATGCGCTTGCGACCAACAGCCCCCCGGACGCGATGACGGCGCCGTCTGCAATCAGTGACTCCAGCGCGGCCGCGGCCGCATCCCCATCATCTCCCGGGCGCGCAACGTCGGCACGGAGGGCGGGGCCCGCGAGGAGGCGATCGAGGAGCCGGTCCCGGGGTGTCCCCTGCAGGAGCCTCGACAGCGCATTGAGCGTGGGGGCGTGATTCCTGCGGTGGCGGCGCGCGTTCACCTCCACGATGACCCCGCCGGCGACGGTGTCGTTCGGGGTGCGCACGATGCAATGGTCCCGGGGGAGCGCCGGGATCGGTTGATCGAGGACGAGCTGGGCCCACGCCTCCTCCCCGGCCACCAGGGCGTCGCGGTCCAGGAGCCGGATACGCGCCTCCGATTCGGCGGTCGCACTGAGGACCGTAACCCCGGCGTCGTGCGCCAGTGGGTGCGGGAGCATCGGTGTCGCGCGAATGCGGACATCGAGCACGCGCGCCGGCACGACGGAGCCGGGAGCGGCCACGACCATGCCGCGCCGGATGTCCTCCACGCGGATGCCACTGAGGTTGACCGCGGCGCGAGTCCCCGGCTCAAGCCGGTCTACCTTCGCGCGGTGGCGCTGCAGGCCGCGGATGCGGGCCCGTTGGCCCCCGGGTTGCAGTTCGATCTCCTGGCCGACCATGAGGGCGCCATCGACGAGCGTACCGGTAACCACTACGCCGAACCCCTGGATGGTGAAAGCGCGGTCGATGGGCAGGCGGGGCCGGCCGAGGTCGCGTTTTGGCGGGGTGGCGTCCAGGGCGCGGTCGATGGCGAGCTTGAGCGATTCAATGCCCTCCCCAGAGGGCGGGCAGACCCGGAGGATGGGCGCCCCCTGGAGGCGCGACCCGGCGAGGACATCCTCAAGTTCGGCCTCGACCAGGTCGACGTACTCGGCCTCGACGAGGTCGGTCCGGGTGATGACCACAAGGCCAGCAGGGATGTCGAGCAAGTCGAGGATGGCCAGGTGCTCACGGGTCTGCGGCATGGGGCCTTCGTCAGCGGCGACGACGAGGAGCGCCAGGTCCACGCCGCCGGCGCCGGCAAGCATGTTCTTGATAAAGCGCTCATGGCCTGGCACGTCGACGATGCTGACCTCGCGGCCCGAAGGGAGATCGAGCCAGGCGAAGCCGAGGTCGATGGTCAGGCCGCGTTCCTTCTCCTCGCGAAGGCGGTCGGGATCGATGCCGGTCAGGGCTTTCACGAGGGTGCTCTTGCCGTGATCGACGTGGCCTGCGGTGCCAATGACGTGCATGAACATCGAGTCTAGCGGGTGTGGGCGCGAGCGTTCTGGAGGTGGGCGAGGAAACGGGCGCTCACTTCGCCGTGAAGGAGCCGGCCGGCGCGAGTCAGCCGGACCCGCGGGCCGAGTTCGAGGACACCCGCCGCCGCGCATTCGTCGAGGCACGGACCGGCCACGTCCTCGAGCGGGACACCGAACCGGTCCGCGAATTCGGGCGGCTCGAAGCCTTCCACGAGGCGCAGGCGCAGGGAGAACCAGTCGGCCATCGCCGTCACCGGGTCGGGGCGGTAGGCAGACGCGAGGGCGGGACGGGGCGCCGGAGCACCGCGCTCGACCGCGGCGATGTAGTCGCGAGGGTGGGCCGCATTCTCGTAGCGCTCACCGTCCAGGTATCCGTGCGCGCCGGCGCCGATGGCCAGGTAGTCACCATCGGTCCAGTAGACCAGGTTGTGGCGGGAGTGGTGGCCCAGCCGCGCCCAGTTCGAGAGCTCGTACTGGAGGTAGCCTGCTTCGCCGAGGAGGCCAGTCGCGGCTTCGTAAAGGTCGGCGACCGCGTCGGGGTCGAGCGGCACGATCTCGCCTTTTCGCACGCGGCGGGCCAGGGGAGTCCCCTCCTCGACGGTGAGAGCATAGATTGAGATGTGGTCGGGAGAGAGGCGGATGGCGGCGTTGAGCGAGGCGGTCCACGCTTCGAGGGGCTGGCCGGGGAGGCCGTAGATGAGGTCCAGGCCGACGCTTTCGAAACCGACTGTGCGGGCGGTCTGGACGGCGGCGGCGGTCGCCTCGGGGGAGTGGATCCGGTCGAGGAAGCGAAGCTCGTCTGCGTGGAAGCTCTGCGCGCCGAGCGAGAGCCGCGTGACACCCGCGGCGCGGAGGGCTTCGAAGGCGGGGCCATCGAGGGTGCCGGGGTTGGCCTCCAGGGTGACCTCGGCGTGGGGCGCGAGCGACCCGTTATCCCGAATGGCGCTGATCACCGCACGGATATGGCTGGCGGGGACCTCTCCGGGCGTGCCTCCGCCGAAGCCTATGGAAGTGATGGTGCGGCCCGTCAGCAGGGGAGTGTCCGCGTGGACTTCCGCGAGGAGGGCTGCGCCGTAGGCTTCTTTCAGGTTATCCATGCCCGAGTAGGCGTTGAAGTCGCAGTAGCCGCACTTCACGGTGCAGAAGGGGATGTGGACGTAGACAGCGAGGGGAGGCGTCACTGGCGGCCGAATTCTTCGTGCATTTCGGCGACGCGGTGGGTGGTGATGCCGTGGACCCCCCAGTCCACGAGTTCCCGCGCGCGCCCGGTGTCATCCACCGTCCAGGCAACGACCAACAGGCCGCGGTCGCAAAGCCGGCGGACGACCGGGGCGGTCAGGAGGGAGTGGCGGCACGAGACGCCGCGCGGGCGAACATCGCGGTCGGATACCGAAAGGAAGAGGTCGAGCTTGGCGTGGACATCGATAGAGTAGAACGTGTCGACCTGGGGGAGTTCCTCGGCGACGGCGCGGAGGGCCTTCCATTGCTGCGAGGAGGCAACGATGCGCGGCGCGGCGTCGGTGGCCGCCATCACCCGGGAGATGGCCCCGGCGGCCTCAGCGCCGCCGTTCTTGAGGTCGAGAAAGATACCGGCGGAGCTGCCCGCGGCCGCTTCGAGGAGTTCGACGAGGCCGTAGTGAGGGCTGGGCACACGGCGGAGGTACCACTTCTCGAAGAGGAGGGGGAGCATGCGCACGCGGCGCTCATGGCGGGCTTCGAAGCGGCCACGATGGATCCAGAGGTCGACTTCGAGGTAGTCGGCGCCTGCGGCGACGTAGTCGCGGACGTGGTCAACGGAGTTTCCGCCGCCGTGAGCGATGATGGCTGGCCCGCTGCGGCCGGGGAGGAAGTGCGCGAAGGCGGAGGCGGACTGCGCCATTACCCCGCCATGGTACTCGCCTGGGGATTGACGGGATGCCGGGGCGAGACGGGCACATCGCCGTTGGCGATGTCGTCGAGCAGGTCTTCGTCGGTGATCCGGTAGCCATCGGGGACGGGCGTAACGGCGCCGAGAGTGACGAAGCGGCTGAGGAGGGCGGTCACGGTCTCGCGGCTGGTCCCGATGGTCTGGGCCAACTCCTGGTGCGTGAGGCCAAGGTAGACGAAGCCCTCTTCCTGGCGGCTGATGAGCGTATCGGCGAGGCGCGCCGAGACCGGCTTGGAAACGATGTTCATGAAGGTGCGTTGCATGCCGGCCAGGCGGTGCGCCATCAGTTCCATCATCGCGAAGCCGAGGCGCGGCGATTGCTGGAGCAGGTGGGCGAAGTCTTCCCACGAGATGCTGACGGCCATGGTGTCGTCGATCGCCTGGGCGCAGGCCGTGCGCTCACCGTCCTCGACGATGGCCATGTCGCCGACGACACCGCCCTTGCCGACGACATCGAGAATGATCTCCTTGCCGTTCTCGGCGACCTGGTAGATCTTCACGCGGCCCTTGAGGATGAGGTAGACGCGCTCGGCCGGGTCGCCCGCGGTGAAGATTACCTGGCGGGGCTTGAACTGGCGCTCGGTCAGGAGGGGGATGAGGCGGCCAAGTTCCTCATCGCTGAGGACGTTGAGGACGCGGCTGAGCTGGCGCAGGTACCAGGCGATGGAGCGCTGGAGGGCCTGGCGGCCGCGGGCGGGTGCATGGCGGGCTTCGGTCAGTGTGGTCATCGCGGTTCCCCCGTGCCCCCATAGCGGAGGCGTAGTTGATCGAGCAGGCGGATGGCGCCGGTACTGGTCTCGGGCCGCCCGCCACTGGACACATACGCTTCGAGGTCGCGAAAGGCTTCATCGAGGCGGCCCAGCCGGTAGTGCAACATCCCGCGTTCGCCAACCAGGGCGGCGTTCCACGGTTCGAGACGCAATTGCAGCTCCAGGACGGCGTACCAGCGTTCGAGGTCGCGCCGGTCGCGGAAGATGGCGTGAAGGTTGTTCAGCATGCGCTGGAGGATCTGGCGCCGGGTGACCGAGGCGAGGAACGTCTCCGGGTTGGCGGTCCCGACGTTGAGCGTGCGGAGCCTCGCGAGTAGTTCGGCACGGTCGATGCGGACGCCCTGCTGGAACGGGTCGACGTAGACGGCATCCTCGATGCCGCCGTAGCGGACCATGAAGTGGCCCGGGTAACCGATGCCGTCGCAGTGGAGCCCAATACGCTGGCCAACCTCCATGTAGACGAGCGAAAGCGTGATGGGGATGCCGCGGCGCCGTTCCACGACCTGGTCCAGGTAGCTGTTGGCCGGGTCCGTGTAATCATCGGTGTTCGCCTGGAATCCCTGGACGCTGAAGAGCTGGTGGTCGATGGCGTGTGCGAGGGCATCGGGCGAGGCACCCTCGCCGGCCTGCTCGCGGGCGGCCTCGGCGAATGCATCGAGCCTGGCGGCGGTGCGGTGTGGGTCGACCGGGTGCCCGCCGAGGCGGGCGATAACCATGGCGGCACCGAAGAGGTCGACCTCATGGTCGGCGCCGGTAATCGCCCGGGTGAAGGCCTCGAAATCTTCGTGGAGCACGCTACCCAGTATACGTGGCGCAGTGTGAATTCCGTCACTCATCCGCGGGAAAGATTCAGGGCTGTTCGAGGCCGTGGGATTCGAGGAGCGCCGCATCGGCCAGGATCCCGGCGGTTTCACCGTCAGCCACCACCAGGCCGCCATCCACGATCACCGTCCGGGGGAAGATCTCTGCCACGAGCTTCATGTCGTGAGTACTCACGAGCATGGTCTGTTCGAGGCCGCGGAGGAGGTTGATGAGCTCGCGCCGGCCGCGGGGATCGAGGCCCGCCGAGGGCTCATCGAGGACAAGCACGCTGGGCGCCATCGAGAGCACGGTCGCGAGGGCGGCGCGCTTGCGCTGGCCGATCGAGAGGTGGAACGGCTGGCGCCGTTCGAAGCCGGGAAGGCCGACCGCGGCAAGGGCTGCGGTCACTCGCGCGTCGACCTCCGCCCTGGGAAGGCCCATGTGGATGGGCCCGAAGGCGACATCGTCGTAGACGGTCGGGCTGAAAAGCTGGTCGTCCGGGTCCTGGAAGACGAGGCCGACAGCGGCCCGGATGCGGCCGATGTTCTGGCGAGTCACGGGGAGGCCCGCGATGGTGACCGACCCCGAGGTGGGCTCGTTGATCCCGTTGAGGTGGAGCATGAGGGTGCTCTTGCCCGCGCCGTTCGGCCCGATGAGGGCGACTTTTTCGCCGTCGGCGATGGAGAGCGAGACTCCCTTGAGCGCCTCGAAGCCATCAGGGTAGGTGAACTTGAGGTCGCGCACGTCGACGGAGAGCGCTGGCTGGCCGGCGCCGTCTGGGCCTGTGGTTTGGGACACGGATCCGGGTGTCATGCGTGGGGCAACCAGGCGTGGGCAGTCACTTCGAACGCCGCCAAAAGTAGCAGCGCCGCCAAAAGCACGAACCACTGGTTGCGCGGGAACGGGCGGTCGTGGATGTGCCGGATGTGCCCGGTGTAACCGCGTGACTGCATCGCGAGGTATACCCGCTCGCTGCGTTCGTATGAGCGGATGAAAAGCGAGCCGACCATGTTCCCGACAACGCGGGCCTGCCACACAACAGATGGGCGGGGGGCGCCGGGGAGAGCGGCGGCGCGCGAGGCACGTGCCCGCATCATGCGGGAGGCTTCGCCCGTGAGGACCGCCAGGTACCGGTACATGAGTGAGATGATGGCCACCATGAGCTTTGGCAGGCGCAGGCGCTCAAGGCCCTCCAGGAGGTCGTGGAAGGGTGTAGAGAACACCAACAGGGTGGCGGCCTGCACGCTGATCCAGCTCTTGAGCATGATCGTGAGGACGATGCGGAGGCCTTCACCACTCAGAGTGAGGTCGAACAGCCAGAGGTCGACCGTGCCGATGGGGTCGCCCTTCCTGGTGAAGAGCAGGGGGAACGCGGCGACGATGAACGGGAGAGCGACGAACGACCCGCGGACCATGCGCACGGGGCCGAGCCGGGCAAGGAACGAGACAGCCACCAGGACGAGCCACGCCATGCCCAGCGCGGCGAAGGACCCGACCGGGAGCAGGCTCACCGAAAGGATGAAGCCAACGACCAGGACGAACTTGAGCCGGGCGTCAGCCCGGTGCACCGGACTCTCGCGGGCGACGTAGCGATCGAGGTTCAGGTGTTTGTGCTCCTGCGGGACTGCTGGCGCACGTACGCACCGAACGCCATGGTGAGCACGAAGACGATGGCGACGCCGATCAAGCCGGAGATGATCACCGTCGCGCGCTCATCGTCGATGCCGGGGACCGAGTAGTCGGGGAGGAATGAGTAGGGTGAGTCCTTGCCCTGATCGGCGAAGCCCTTGTCTTCGGACACGCGATCCAGGCCGTCCGGGTCGGATGACGCCAGCGGAGCAAGGAAGATGACGACGAGGACGGTGATGAGGAGCCCTGCAATCGCCCAGCGATACCGGCGGAAGAAGGAGGGTTCGGGTGGCACGGGGTTCGACATCGGTGGTCCTTACGCCTGGGCCATCCGGCCATCGCGGAGGCGGAGGAGATCGGCCCGGCTCGCGGCGATGAAGCTGAGGGCGCCGACAGTGATGACCGCTTCGCCAACGCCGATGATGACGTGCCAGCCAACCATGGCCACCAGGGCGGTCGCGAGCGAAGTGGTATCGGAGAAGGCGAGCTGGAAGGCCGTGAGGACAGCCGCGGCGACGACAGCGGACCATGCGGCGATCGCTGCGGCGGGGAGCCTGCCTTTTTCTTCGCCACCCAGGGCGGCGGCCACGAGGCGATAGAGCCAGTACCCGCCGAAGGTCCCGATGATGCCCATGTTGAAGATGTTGGCGCCGAGGACCAGCAGGCCGCCGTCCTGGAAGACCAGGGCCTGCACGGAAATGACGCAGGCCATCACGATGGTGCCGGCGTAGGGGCCGAGCAAGATGGCCGCGAGGACGCCGCCGAGGAGGTGCCCCGATGTGCCGCCCGGGATCTGGAAATTGAACATCTGGGCGGCAAAGATGAATGCGGCCATCACGCCCATGAGGGGCACGGCGCGCTCATCGAGCTGCGCCCCCGCGCGGCGGAGCGAGATTGCCAGGGCGGCGACGGTGACCACCCAGAAGGCAAGCGCGACCGGGGTGGAAAAGAACCCATCGGGCGCGTGGAGCAGAAAGAGCGGAACGGACATCGGTCTCCCCCGAGACGTCAGGAATCCGGCGATAACAACCCGGCTTACCCAGTTTGCCTGAACCGGGGTGCGCCTTGCAACGAGTTGCAACTACCAACTTCGGTCGCCCTCTGGAACATTGCCTGTGGGCCGCTGGCAACCGTATGGTCGGCGATTGTGAAAGAGCCAGTACGGTACCAGGTTGGGGATATCGATATCGCGGTGATCTGCGATGGGTACATCAAGCTCGACGCCGGGGCGGTGATGGGGCTCATCCCGCGGGTGATGTGGGAGCCGATCCTGGGCAAGGAAAACATCGACGCCGAACACCGGATGAAGCTCTCGCTGAACTGCATCGTCGCCCGCAGCGGCGACGACGTGTTGCTCGTGGACACCGGCATGGGGAACAAGGTGAGCGGGCCGGTGCGTGAGCGGGGGTTCCCGGGGGAGTACGGGATGCTCATGGAGGGGCTCGCGGCCCTGGGGCTCACGCCCGGTGACGTCACCGTTGTCGCGAACACCCACCTGCATGCGGACCACTGCGGCTGGAACACCACGTTCGCAGCCGACGGGAGCGTGGTCCCGACGTTTCCGAACGCCCGGTACTACGTGCAGGCGGGCGAATACGCAGTAGCGCGCCACCCGAACGAGCGAACGCGGGGGACGTATTTCGCTGAGAACTTCGAGCCGCTGGAGGCGGCCGGACAACTCGAGCTGGTGGAGGGCGAGACCGAGCTCATCCCGGGGGTGAAGTACTGGCCGACGCCCGGGCACACGGCCGACCACGCCTCGATCGCGTTGAGTTCGAAGGGGGAAACGGCGATCTACACGGGCGACCTGGTGCACCACGCCGTGCAGGTGGAACGGCCCGCGTGGATCGCGGCCTTCGATGTGTTGCCGCTGGTATCGCTCGAAACGAAGAAGCGGCTGGCGGAGCGGGCGCTCAAGGAGAATGCTTTGCTGATCTGTGTGCACAACCCGTTTCCGGGGGTGGGCCGGTTGACGGAGCGCGACGGCCGCCGGACATTCGTGAGCGAATGAGCCTCCCGCGACCGGTGTACCACCTGGCACTGCGCGAACTGCACGCCGCAAACGGCGCCGTCTTCAATGTCGCCGCGGGCTGGGCGGTACCCATGCGCTACGGCGACCCGGATACCGAGCTGGCGGCACTGCGTGGGCGTGCCGCCCTGTTCGACCTCTCTTCCCGCAGCCGGTTCCTGGTCACGGGTACGGACGCTGTCGAGGTGCTAAAGGCGGTGTTCGCCGGGCATGTGGAGGACCTGGAAGAGGGCCGGGCGATGCGGACGGTCGCGCTGGGAGCCGGCGGGACCATCGACGACGTGGCGCTCATCGCCCGGACCGGGGGAATCGCGTACCTGGTGAGCGGCGAACCGGGACGGCGGGCCGAAACGCTGGCCCGGCTCCAGGCGGCCATCCAGGCGGACTTCGATGCGCGGGCCGACGACCGGACAGAGACCACCTGCCTCATCGGGCTGGCGGGACCGGAGGCGCCACTGGTGGCGAACGAGCATCTTTCGGAAGCGCTGCCGGCCCGCTTGCAGGCGCTCCAGTGCATGGCATTCGAGTTCCATGGGTTCCGGGGGCTTGCGATCCGGACCAGCGACACGGGAGAAGACGGGTTCGAGTTTATGCTCGCGCCGGCGGTGGCGCAGCACCTCATCGAGACGTTGCACGCGGCCGGCACACCGCTGGCGGGGCACGAGGCGCTCGAAGTGGCGCGCGTGGAGGCGTGCATCCCGGCGTTCGAGCCCGACCTCGAACCCGGCCTTTCGCCGGCGGAGGCCGACCTGGACGTCCTGCTCGATGTCCCCGGGGGGGCCGAGGACCGCACCCTGACGGCACTCTTGTTCGATGGGGTAGGGGTGCCCGCCGTCGCGACGCCGCTCTGGGCGGGGGACGAGCGCGTGGGAGAATTGCGTTCGTGTGTCCGCTCGCTATCGTTGAATTCGACGATAGGACTCGGCATTATCGAGAGTCGCCATGCGTTGCCGGGGCGCGAACTCCGGGCGGGAGCGGACCGGGCAACGGTGGTGGCGAAGCCATTTTACCGACGGAGACCGTAGCGATGGGTGTAGACCTGATGAGCCTGGGCGCATACGAGCCCCGATGGCCGGGCGTGTTGGAACTCAACCTGCACGACCAGTGGCGGGCACGCTGGGTCGATGAGCAGGAGCTCCCGGCGAACGCGCCCGTGCACTGGGCGTACGGCATGGTGTGCATGGGCGACCATGGGTACGCGACGCGCGCAAAGGGCGCTGCGAAGTGGGAGATGATCGAGGGCCCAACAGGCGACGGGGCGCCGGAAGCCTTTGTGAAGGCGGCTGCCATCGAACGCATGGGCGCGACCACAGGGCGGCTCGAGCTGATCGGGTTCTTCGAATGCAAGGCGACCCGCCATAACACCGAGTTCCAGCAGGGGACCATCACCGTGCGGCCGTTCTACCTGGTGGTCGCCAAAAAGGTGGCCGACCTGCCGGACGGGTCCGGGTGGGAGCGGCGGCGGATGCGGATGGCCGAGTTCATGGTGGCGATGCGCGCGAGGTACCCCGAGCTCGAAGACTACGTCGGCAAGTGCGCATCGCGGTATGCCGTCCTGCGGGCAAAGGGCGAAGCCTAGTCCCCGTAGGTGCGGGCCAGTAGCTCGTAGATGGCCGGGTCGTACTGTTCGAGCCAGGCGCGGCCGCGGCCGCTGCGCGGGTCGGTATCCAGGAAGTAGGACTGGGTGGCTTCGGCGAAGTACTCGTTTGCGTTCGTCGCCGCGTAGTCGCCCTCGTACTTGCCGGCGTTGCGCGCGTCCTGGAAGAACTGGCGGACATCGAAGTAGTCGGCCTGGGGGAGCGTCCAGCCCTGGACAAGGTGCCCGAGTTCGTGGAACAGGATGTTGAGCCCTCGGCAGGGCCCCGATCGGTCCCCCAGGAGGTCGAGTTCGTTCACGGTCACGACCGGGTAGTCTGCGCGGTCGGCGACGCCGCACACGTGGCTGAAGTAGTCCTGGCTGCGGGCGTTTTCCAGGCAGCGAAACTCGGGGAGGTCGAGGACCCCCTGGTTGCTGGCGGCGACAATCACGTAGGCGCCTTCTTCGGCGAGCGAGTCCTCCAGGTCGTTACTCAGGAAGACGCGCTCGACCGTCTGGCGAGCGACCTCGATGGCTTCGTCGCTCACGTCCTGGTTGGCCACGATGGCGAACCCGGCGACATCCACACGTTTGGTGTACTCGGGGGCGAAGAGTCGCGGCGCGGACGGGTCGGGGCGGCGGAGCAGGCCCTGGCAGACGTTGCCCTCCGGGGCGAGCCGGGGCAGGGCGTCGGGTTGCGCGGGAGTGGGTGCGGCCGCCTGGTTTGTCTCGTCGTCGCCGGAGCTGGACCGGGTGAGGACCACGGCGAGCGCCATGACGGCGACGAGGCCGAGCGCGCCCGCCGGCAGGAGTGCCGCGAGGAGGAACTTCGGCATGGGGCTCTAGCTTCGGATGGCCGGGGCCACGGCGTAAAGGCGAGGCTTAACCACGGCTTTCGGCCTCCCACGGCCGGGACCTACGTCCGGCCGTCCTCGTAGAGGCGGGAGAGAGCGACCGGCTGCATCCCGCGTGCCCGGATCTCCCGGATGATATCGGGAAGCACCGAACAGGTGCCCGGGCGAAAGTGCATGAGGATGATCGAGCCCCATGCCCCGCGGTACGAAACCTGGCCATCCACGACCTCCGTCCTCCTGTCGATCTGGCGCAGGTAGTGTTCCACCAGCTGGTCTGGCGTCAGGGTGCCGGCATCGCCCGAGATGGTCCAGAGGATGGTCCGGTAGCCGAGCCCGGCGGCGACCTGCACCACGCGTTCGGAGTTTGCCCCGCCGGGCGGACGCATGAATGGCGCGCTCGATGCCCCGCGGACGGTATCGGCGAGCATGGTCTCGAAACGCGTCAGCTCTTCGCGGATCTGGTCGTCGCCAAGGGAGGAGAGGTTGCTGTGATTCCAGGTGTGGTTGGCTATCTCGACGCCGGGAGTCTCGAGCGCCTGCTGGAGGAAGTCCTTCCGCCTGGCGAGGTACTTGCCGGTGAGAAAGAAGGTGGCCCCGGCCCGCTCTTCGCGGATCACCTTGAGGGTCTCGTCCAGGGACACGGCCCCATCGTCGATGGTGAGGGCGACCATGGGCCGGTCCTGGGGGCCTCTCGAAACGAACGTATTGAGCACGGAAGGTCCCCACACCGGTTTGGACAGGCCCGGGGGAGGCGTTGTGAGAAGGTCGGCCGGGACGCGGTCGAGGTAGTACTCGATGCCGGGCGGCCGGGGACCTTCGGCGTTGAGGAGGGCCGCGAGGCGTCCCTCGGCGGCTTGCCGTGCTTGCCGGGCGGTGGCGTAGTTCGAAAGAAACGGGTCGGGAGAGACCACCGCACCCGGCAGGTTCGCGGGCCGTAATGAGGGTGCGGCTTCCGCCAGCGCTCCCGCGGCGAAGGCGGCAGCGCCAAGCAGGACCGACCTCCGAGAGAGACTTCGTTTCGTCAACTGGACCACGTCCCCCGGGGAGAACAACGCAACGTGAGTTACCGGTTATGCCGCGCCTGACTCGCGCGCCTGTTAGCTCTCGCGTTGACCTCCGAGGCCGTGGATGGAGCGGAATGTACTCCTGCGGGAGAGACCGTCAAGGTGGGGCGCCAAAGGTCGGGGCCGGACTCAGGGTTCGATCGCGAACCGAATGGCGACGCTGGCGGAGACCGTGGTCTCGCCGGGCTGGATCGGAGTCTCGGCAGCGGCGTCGTAGCCCGTGGCCGGGGCGCGCAGGATGGGGATGGAGGGCGGGGACGACTCGGAGATGGCGACGATCGCGCCGAGTTTCACTCCGGACGCCGCCGCGTACGTTTCGGCACGCGCCCTGGCGTCGGCGACGGCCTTCTCGCGCGCCTCTTTCAGGAGGGGCTTCGGGTCGTCGATGCCGAACTGGATGCCTTGCAGGCGGGCTGAATCGCCTCCGGCGGCAACTCCATCGTCGATGACCTTTCCGGCCTTTTCCAGGTCGCGAACGGTCACAGCGAGCTGGTTGTTGGCGATGTACCCGGTTATGCGGGGCGGGTCGTTCTGCGAATAGAAGTACTGGGGATAGAGGTTGACCGAAGTGGTGAGGATGTCCTTTTCCTCGACGCCATTGCTCTTGAGCGAGGCGATGAGCTTGTTGGCGGCGTCGGCGCCCTTATCGCGGGCCTCCTGGACGGTGGCCCCGGAGGCTTCGATACCGATGTTGATGATTGCGATATCGGGCTCGGTGCGGACTTCGCCGAGGCCGGAGACAGAGATACCGTCGGTCACGGTGGAGTCGTGGGGTGGAACGTTCACGGTGGTGCCTCCCTCGCATGCAGTGGCGAACAGGGCGAGCGCAAGGATCGGGATCAGCAGGTAGCGCATTACGACCTCCGGCGGCGGACTTCCATGAAGGCGAGGGTACCAAGGGCAGCAATCGCGAGCGCCCCCAGACCGGCAAGCCAGGGCGTGTAGTCGGTGTCTTGGGCAGGGGTGGTCCCGTACGCAACGCTGAATGAGTCGGCCGGGGGATCCTCGGTGGTGTTGGTCAGAGCCGTCCCATCGCCGGCGAGGATGTTGCGGGAGGCGTCAGGGGTCGATTCCGCGCCAGTCGAGGGGGCTACGGGGGTGTCGACGCCAGCGCCCGAGACGCCGCCGCCGGAGGGCGGAGATGCCGCCCCGGGTTGGCTTTGCATGTCCTGGGCGGCAGCATCATCGTCGCCGGGCGCTCCGGCGGCGCTCTTGAGTTCGGCCCCTTCGGGCGCTGGCGCGCTGGCGGGCATGGTCTGGTCGCCGGTATCCCCCGTGCTGGAGAAGTTGAGGGTCGCGACGACGGCGAACGCGGCGACGCTGGCGGCAGCACCGATGCGGGCGACCATGAGGAAGGCGGGGGTCGTGGCTTTCGTGGCCACCGGGCGTGCGGGCGCCACCATGGCCGCCGTAAGACGGAAGGAGCGCGGGACGGCAACTTCGGGGAGCGAGGCGACAGAGGCCGTGACCACGCGAGCGGCATCGAGGGAGGCCCTGCACTGGGCGCAAGCGGCCAAATGAGCATCCATCCGGGCGGCCTCGGCCGGGGCAAGCTCGGCATCCGCGAAGGCATCGATCATGTCGCGGAAACTGGAATGGCTGCGGCCAAACGGAATGAATCTCATCGTTTCCTCATCCCTCCAGACGACCATGGTGGCCAAAAAGTTCCGGCTGGCTCGAGAGAATGGTCCTGAGGCGCTCGCGGCCGCGATGGATGCGCGACTTCACCGTGCCAACGGACGACCCGGCGATGAGGGCGATTTCCTCGTAGTGGTAGCCGTGGAGGTCGGAGAGGAGCACCGCCTGGCGCTGCTCGAAGGGAAGCTGGAGCAGCGCCTGTTGGATACCCTTGCCAATGGCCATGCGTTCCACGTATTGGTCGGCAGATTCGCCTGAGTCCGGAAGGTCGATCGGCGGGTCGTCGGGGTCGGAGGCCGAGAGCGAATCGTGCGGACCACGGCGGGTCCGGCGCCGGAGTTCGTCCTTGCTCTGGTTGGCCGCGATGCGGAGGAGCCAACTGCGCAAGTTCCCGCCTTCGAAGCGCTGGATGGAGCGATATGCGGAAAGAAATGCCTCCTGGGCGGCATCCTCGGCGGCGGCCGAATCGCCGATCAACCGCAGGCACAAGTTGTAGACCGCAGCCTGATATCGCTCAACGAGACTGTTGAAGGCGTCGAGACTGCCGTCCTTTGATAAAGAGACCAGGTGCTCGTCCGATGGTTCGAGCGCGTCGGTCATGCCGGCCGAGGGTAGGTCAATCGGCTGTAAAGGGCGACCAGCGCGACTCCGGAGGCGCAGCGGGGAGGCTATGGTACTCTGATGACGATGGAAAATGGCGACGGCCGTCCGCTGGACGAAGAAGAAGCGGGCGGAGAAGACCCGCAGGGTTGGTACTTCGACCTTCCGGGCGGTGCCTGGGAGCGGCAGGAAGAAAAGAACCGGACGCTGCGGCAGCGCGTGCTCGGCAATATCTCCGAGGATGCCGAAAAGGCGAAGAGCGATCCCTTCGCGCGGCGCGTCCCGGAGCCTGAGCCGCCGGCGAAGGGCGGCCTCTTCGGCTTCGGCCGCAAGAAGAAGCAGCAACCAGAACCTCCGCATGAAAGTGCGGGGGGGACCTGGGCGATCAACCGGACCGGCCCACCCTCGGAGGAAGACCCGAACAGCGGCACCGCCGACGAAGCCGATGACTGGTCGACGGAAATCCCGCTCCGCCTGGAACACCAGCCCGACCTGGTGCTCCGCCGGCACGCCGAGCCGGAACAGCGCGAACCCTGGGCAGCCCCGGACGCCGGGTGGTCGATCGGGGCCTCTGACGACGACGACTCACCGGCCGGAGATGGGGAGCAGGACTTCCGGGAGCGCATGCAGTTCTGGGCCCGCGGCGGCCAGGCTGAGGGCGAGCCACAGGCGGACGAGCCAAACGCTGAGACGGATGACCGGGAGCCCGACCAGTGGGTCCCGGAGGTTGCCGAGACCTCCTTTGCGGTGAGCGCGGATGCGCCGGCCGATGCGTTCCCCGTGGCCACGGAGGACGAAGAAAGCGAGCAGGCGGGAGACCCCGACGCCGCCTTCCTCGCCCGGATGAGGTCGTGGGCGACCGCGCCGGCGATGGACGACGCTGACGACGATGGAGACGGCGCGCCCGCTCCGCGGAATGACGTGCTGCAATTGCGCCCGCGTGCGGTTCAACCGGGTGAACACGGGCCCGACCGGGAATTCGAGCCAGGCGGATGGGCCGGCCCTTCGAGCACGAATGAGAGCGCCGCGGAAAACAGCGGCCCCGCGGGTGGTGGCGCGGAACCCACGGAACCGGCTGACATGCTGGAGAGCATGCGGCAGTGGGCCGAACGGGCGAAGGAAGCCGAACACCGCCACTTTGCGCTCCAGCACCACACGCCGGACGAGGACGCCGTCGCCGAGACGCCAGTCATCCCGCTGCGGCCGCGAAACCATGGAGACCACCCGGGCGAGCAGCCACCCACGGACGAGGGTGTGGCGCCCCCGATGCCCGAGGAGCCCAGGACGATCCCGATCGTCCTCCGGTCGCGCACCGAACCGCAACAGGATCCCGGGCCAGGCAATTCGGACGAGGAACCGACCCGGTGGGACCAATTCTTTGGCGTGAGGCAGCCGGGCGAGGGCGACGAGGCCGACGACGATGCCGGCGGGCCGAACGAGGGCCTCGCGGCGATGCGTGACTGGGCGATGAAGCGCCCCGAACCTGAGGTGGAACCCGGCATCCCGGAAGAGTTCCTCAAGCCCTTCGACTGGGAACTCGAGACAGACGAACGCGCGGAAACGGGCGACCCCACTGCCGCCGAAATCGGCGAGCAGTCCAACTGGGAACCCGAAGAAGAACTGGTCGACGCGACATCTGCGGCCCAGGAGCCTTCGGCGGCGATCGGCGGGCCGGATGACGCCGCGGAGGAGTACTCCCGCGCCGAGGCCGCTGAGGTCACGACGGACTGGCAGAACGAGCTGGTAACAGCGGACGGCAGCCGTGAACCTTCCGGACAGACAATCGACGAGTTGTTCGAACTTACCATCGGCTCGGACCAGATCCCCGCGGAAATGGCGGACGAGGACGAGTCGCTCGAGGACCTCTTTGCCCGGCCGGAAGCGCCGGCGGCGGCCGGGAAGAAGCGCGGCATGTTCGGACGGTTGTTCGGGCGCAAGAAGCAGCAGCCTGAACCTGAGCCGGCCGAGGACCAGCCTGTGCAAGAGCCCGGCACGTGGGCCCTCCCGGCCGAAGCGGAAGCGGACGACGTCCGGACCGTCGCGAGCGAAGTTGCCGGACCGTGGGCCTCCGTGGAGCAGGAGTGGCAGACCGCCGGTTCCCTCCCGGCGGATGAGGAAGTACCCACCGGCGCTGGCGCCCGGTCGACCGGGGATACCGGCTCGTTCGAGACCTCGGACGGATTCGAGGATGAGTGGGTCGAGGTGGACGAACCGTCGCCGGCGGCGTTGCTCCACGAGCTGGTGGCAGCCTTCGAGCAACCGGTTGCGACAGGTCGGACGAGCACCGAGGCCGGGACGGCCCCTTCGGAGGACGACAATCCGGCAACTGAGCCTGCGTCCTTCGCAGTCGCCGCCGAGGACCCCGGAGATGAGGACGAGTTCGCATGGGAACCTGAGCCGTTCGCTCTGGACGAGCCAAGGGTGGCAGTTTCCGAACCTGGCGGCACCGCGGAAACGGATGAGCCGGCGCCCGCGGGCGCAGCCTTCCAGCTTTCGCTTGGTGCATTCGATGGACCTGACCCCGGGGCCGCCACCTCGACTGGAGCTGAAGAAGCACCGATCGAGGCTGTCGCATCCAGCGAGCCGGTGACCGAATCGCCCACCGCGGAAGAGAAGCCCTGGTGGGAGCAGCCCGCTGTCGAAGAAGAGGCACCGGTCGAGGCTGTCGCCTCCAGCGAGCCGGTGACCGAATCGCCCACCGCGGAAGAGAAGCCCTGGTGGGAGC
>JAHDWR010000028.1 GCA_023382755.1 Dehalococcoidia bacterium | reverse complement strand
GCGAGGTGGGTTTCGCCGGTGAGCATGCCCTCGATGATCTCCTCGGTCTGGCCTGTGCTGAGGTAGACGTGGACCCGGGGCCGGTTTTCGCGGAACTTCTTGAGGATTGCCGGGAGGACGTAGGTGGCGATGGAGGAGGATGCGCCGATGCGGATGCTGCCGACATCGCCGTGGCGGACGGCCTCGATGGCGTCGGTGCCTTCCTGGACGGCGGTGAGGGCGCGCTGGGCGTGGGGCATGAAGGCGTGGCCGGCATCGGTGAGGGTGACGCTGCGGCCGGTGCGTTCGAAGAGTCGCTCGCCGATTTCGCGTTCGAGAGACTGGATGCGAGCGGTGACCGAGGGCTGCGTGAGGAAGAGCGCCTCAGCGGCACGGCTGAATGACCGGTGATGGGCCACCTGGATGAAGGCTTCGAGTTGCGCGAGTTCCAAACTGATTCTCCCCGGACCGGGACTGCGGTTACCGTCTGAAGTAGTTAGCGTTGATCTCGATGAACTTTCGCGCATCTCCCTCGATGGCGTCTTCGTGGTGGATGGCGGTCACGGGGCAGGCGAGTTCACAGGCGGCACAGTCGATGCACTGGTCCGGGTTGATGTAGTACTGGGGCTCGTCGTCGGTGGAGTGGATGCAATCCACGGGGCAAACGTCTACGCAGGAGGCGTCTTTGACGCCGATGCACGGTTCGGTGATGACGTAGGGCACGGACGTCCTCCTAGAGTGTGTCGGGTCGTACGCCCGATTTATACACGACGATGTCGCCATATACCCGCGCCTGGCAAGCGAGGCGGAGGCGGGGGTCTTCGACGGAGCGCGGCCCGCGCTGCCGGAGGAGATTCTGGCGCTCGTAGCGGCCCATGGTGGAGAGCCGGCCGATGCCGCTGAGGACTTCCATGGCGCAGTTGGTGCACTCGCCGTTCTTCGCGCAACCGACGGGCCAGAAGAAACCGTGCGCGACCACGGCATCCATGACGGTCTCGTTCGCGGGCGCATCGACTTCGATGCCGAGGGGTTCCACTCGAATGCGGGGCACAAAACAATTGTCGATTGCCGATTGTCGATTGTCGATTGTCGGGCGGGTCAGTGGTGGTGGGCGAGCTGGCGCGCGCGGCGCGTAGCCAGCCAGGCCGTGCGCGCGCAAACGGTGGCGACCAGGAGGAGGCCGGCCATCGCGAGGAGCCCCGCGGTGGTGAGGAGCCAGCGAGACGGGGTGGATGGAGCGGATTCGAACAAGAACGGGAGAGTCCGGAGCGGCCATGCGGCGAAGACGAGGTAGAAGCCGGAAGTGAGCGCGTTCTCCCACGGGACGAAACCGAGCGCGAAGCGGGCGAGGACCACATGGGCCATGGCGATCATGAGCGGGACGATGAACCCGAGCAGGTAGGTGTGCCGGATGGCCCCTTCTTCGTAGATGCCGAGGTTGTGGCCGCCGGGCAGGACCGCGGTGGCGGCCAGCAGTGCCGCGTAGGCCATGGCGCCGACCCACGCGAGCGGGATGAGAAGGGCGTAACGGGGGCCGCCCCGGAAGCGCCGGAGACTGGCCAGGATGCCGAACCAGGCCACGAAGGCGACCAGACCGGCCGCGAAGGCGGCATCGGCGATGCGTTCGAGCCAGGACAAAGCTGGCAGGGCGCCCACGCCGCTCGCCAGGAGCCATGCCACCACGCTCGCGTTGAGGAGGGAGTAGATGATCAGCTGGCGGACCGGCCCGGGCGGCTGCAGGCCGAGGTGGCCGGCGAACGCGCGAAGGCCAACTCCGATGATCGCCAGCGTGACGAAGCCGCGGAGGAAGACTTCGACGGTGGCGGCGGAAATATCGAGCGGGACCACCCCGGATTCGGCTTCGGCGACGCCCCAGAGGGCGAGGGCGCCCGCGACGGCGAGCCACGCGGCAGCTGCGCGCATAAAAAGCGGCTGCGGGTCGATGTGGACCGGGCGCGAGAGGGGGATGCGCCAGGTGAGGACGGCGAAGCTCAACGCCCCGCAGAGGAAGACGGCGCCGCCCGCGTAGGCGAGCGCGCCAATTGTGTCGAACCAGACCTGGCCGGCGGCGAGGGCGAGTGCCCCGGCTCCCAGGAGGGCGGGGACGGCGATGCGGATACGCGCGGAGAAGGCGGGGCGGCCGTTGAGGCGGACGAGAAACTCCAGCGCCAGGGCGACGACGAAGGTGGCAACGAAGCCGAATACCTGGAGACGGCCGTGGGCCTGGACACTGGGCGTCCAGCGGCTGCCACCGATGCTGGCCTCGGTAGCGGCCAGGATACCGAGGACGAGCCCGGCACCGACGGCGATCATCGACGCGGCGGCCATCCAGATGGCGAACATCCAGGGGCGGCCGGGCAGCACGACGGTGGGCGCGCGGGGCACGCGGACGACGAGGGGGACATCGAGGGAGGGAGATCGGTGAGTCATCTCGGGATCGACCTTGGCGTCCTGCCCGGCCGGAGACTGCGACATTTGTCACGTCCTGGCGGAGTTTATTCTGCGCGGGTCTGCGCGGGGAAGCGAAGAGGAGCGTCCTTCTGAGGGCGGCTCCCGCGGGATGGACAAGGGCCACTCTCCGGCCAGCGGCGCCGTCAGGTGATCCACGACTGGACCGGCCGGGATCAGCTCTGCCGGCTCCCGGTCTGGGGGGAAGGCAATAGCCCCAGCTGCTGCATCATGCCGAGATCATCCCGGCTCGCGCGGTGGTTGGAGATCCGGCCATCCGCGTTGAAGGTGAACCAGTGGATGTGCTGAACATCAACGCGGCGCCCCGTGGGCGGCACGCCGAGCAGCATGCCGCCGTTTACCGGCATTGTGCCAACGCCAAGGTGGGTGCCAGAAGCCCTCACGATGGCGACTACCTCTGTGCCCCGCGCGATCATCTCGACGATGGTCAAGTGCCAATCGGGGAACGTCGTTCGAATGTCCGCCCAGACTTTCCGCATGCCTTCCTTGCCCACGGGCCGTCCATGGTTGCGACAGTCATCAGCCCAGAGTTCGAGCGCGGCATCGTACTCCATCCGTTCGTGCAACTCCCAGTTCCGCCGGACCGTGTCCATGTTCCGTTGTTCTTGACCAGTCATGGTGCTGTCCCCCCGGTTGAACTCCGCGCGAACTATACCAATCGGGGATGCAGAAACAGGCAGCTGACGGCTGTACTTTCGCTCCGGCCAGCACTCCGCGGTCCGGTGGTCAGAAGGACCGGGAACGTCCGCGTCCGATGCCTCGGAATGGGGCACGCCAGCTCAGGGCCGCGAGCCTGGAAGTGCCGGGCTACTTGCGCTCTTCGGACCAGAAGGCGCCGTTCGGCGCCTCATTCCGCCCGGGGCGGCGCGGGCCATGTTCGAGGATGTCGAGGACATTGGACCAGAAGGCGGCGAAGGCGGTGGGCCTGCCCAGTGCGGCTTCCGCATCGTCGATCGTCATCGAATCGAGGAACTTCTCGCCGAAGTAGTCGAGGCTCGGCCGGGGGAGGATGACGATATCGGCATCGTCCGCGGCGAGTTGTTCGACATAGTCCTTGCCACAGAGGAGGCCCGAGACGTTTACGCGTTCGCCGAAGACGGTGTTCGTGACGCCCTGCACCCGCACATCGGCCCCGGTGACTTCAGAGAACTCGCGGGCGACAGCCGCGAGGGTTGGCGCGATCAGGTTGGCGGTACCGATGAGGGCGCTGCGGCCCGCGAGGGAGACGGGCCTGGAACGGGCGCGGAGACGGCGCTTCGTTGCGGTCCAGTCCTGGAGCATGGTGCGGACCATGCCGATGCCGTTTTCGTACTGGGGGAAGCCGTCGTAGGCCGCGGCACCGGGGATGGATGCGCCGGCGGTGACGTAGAACTCGTCGCTGCACTGGACGATGGTGGCGCCGAAGCGGCGGCGGAACTCTTTCTGGAAGGGAGCGAGGATGCCGACGACTTCGCGGGCGTACTCGGGCGTGGGGCGGACGAGGGGGATGCCGTCGCGGTTGAGCGACCACTCTTCGAGCTTGGGGCTGGCGCCGACGGGGACAACGGAGACGGTCTGGACCGTGGGGTAAAGCTCGCCCAGGTCGCGGATGGAGCGCGCGAGGTGCTCGCCGTCGTTCACGCCGGGACAGAGGACGATCTGGGTGTGGGCCTGGATGCCGAGCGAACCAAGGCGGCGCAGCTGGTCGAGGACATTGGGAGCCGTGGGGTTGGAGAGCATGTGGCGCCGGAGGTCGAGTTCCGTGGAGTGGACGGAGACGTTCAGGGGGCTCAGCCGCTGCTCTTCGAGGCGCTCCCAGTCGTCTTCGCTCAGGTTCGTGAGCGTGACGAAGTTGCCGTGGAGGAAGGAGAGCCGGTAGTCGTCGTCCTTGGTGTAGAGCGTCTTGCGCATGCCCCTGGGCAGACCCTTGAGGAAGCAGAAGAAGCAGTTGTTGTTACAGAGGATGACGTCGTCCCAGGTGGCTCGCTCGAACTCGAGGCCCAGGTCCTCGTCGATGTCTTTCTCGAACAGGACGAGGTCGTCGAGGCCGTTGGCCTTGCGGATGTGGACTTCGACTTCGGCGTCGGCGGCGTAGAACTGGAGGTCGACGACATCGCGGAGGACGTGGCCGTTGGCGGAGAGGACGCTATCGCCGGGCTCGATGCCGGCTTCATCGGCGAGCGAGCCGGGGCGGACGCCGGAGACCACGCCGGGGGCGGGGGATTTCCGATTTCCGGTTTCCGATTTGCGAGGGGCGGTGGGGGCGGCGGGCATGGTCAGGCGTCGATCAATTCGCGGATGCGGGCTTCGACCTGGTCGATGGAGTAGTCGGGGGTGGAGGCGCCGGCGGTGAGGCCGATCCGGTTGGCGCCCTGGAACCAGTCGGCTTCGAGCTCGCCGGGGCCTTCGATGTGGTAGGCGCGCGTGCCCTGCTCCTCGCAGACTTCCTTGAGGTGGCGGGTGTTGGCGCTCTTACGGCCGCCGACGACGACCATGACGTCGACCGTAGCGGCGAGGGCGGCGGCGGCCTCCTGCTGGCCGGTGGTGGCGTGGCAGAGGGTGTTGACGACGTGGAACTCGAAGTTCTTGTCGCGCTGGAGGAGCATGAGGTTGGCGACGAACTTCGCGAAGTCTTCGACCTTGTGGGTCGTCTGGGCCATGACGCCGATCTTGTTGGGGAAGCCGCCGGGGAAGCCGTCGACCAGGCGCTTGAGCTCGTCGTAGCTCGTGCCGGGGACGATGGTGGCGTGGGGCGCGCCGTCCCTGTCCATGGTCCAGCCGGTGATGCCGCGGACTTCCTTGTGGCCGGGGTCGCCGAAGATGAGGACGTGCCAGCCATCGCGGACGAACTTCTGGCCGTAGCGCTGGGCGCGGGTGACGATGGGGCAGGTGGTGTCGATGATTTCGAGGCCGGTAGCTTGGAGCTGGCGGACCACCTTTTCGCCGACACCGTGGGCGGTGATGGCGACGCGGCCCTGGTTCACGCGTTCCGCCGTGGCGAGCCCGACATCGCCGTCGATATCGTCCGGGCCGGGGAGCTGGATCACGCCCGAGTGTTCGAGCCCGCGGACCACGTGGGGGTTGTGGACGATTTCGCCGACGGAGAAGACGGGCCGTTCGGGAGTCGCCTCGCCCTCCATGATCTGCACGGCGCGGCGGACGCCCATGCAGAACCCCATTTCATTTGCCCGGATTATCTGGACCACGCGGCTCCCCGGGGGCAGTGCCCTCAGAACCAGTATAGGGAGGGCGGTAGCTCTCGGGTAACAGCGCCTTAATCGAATCGTAGATGCGGCCGGTGAGTTCGCTCACCTGTTGCTCGGTCGGGCGGCGGACCGGTTCGAGGTGGATGGGCTCGCCGATGGTGAAGGTGAAGCGGGGCCGGCGCAGGATGACCAGCGGATTCCTCAGGCGCTCGGTGCCGGTAATGGCGCAGGGGAGGAGGGTGGCCCCGGAGCGGAGGGCGATGACGGCGGTGCCGGGGTGAGGCGGGCCCATGTAGCCGGTGCGGGAGCGGGTGCCTTCGGGGAACATGCCGATGACACCGCCGCGCTTGAGGATCCGTTCGGCGTTGAGCATGGCGGCCAGGTCGGCATCGAAGCGGCGGACGGGGAAAGCCCCCCAGGCGCGGATGATGAGCCCGAAGGGCAGTTTGAAGAGTTCGATCTTGGCCATCCAGCGGATGCGGCGGCGGGCGATCCCGGCGCCGATGATGGGCGGATCGGCGTTGTTCAGGTGGTTGGAGACGACGATGAGGGGCCCCTCGGCGGGGATGTTCTCGCGGCCGGTGACCTCCCAGCGGACGACGACCCAGAGGACGCCCCGGAGGAGGCGCGTGAGCGACCAGTAGAAGGGGGGCACGAAGGTCTGGCGGCTCGGAAGCTTCAGTCGCTCGCGCATGCCACCTTCTCCAGTGCGAGATCGAGGACCTGGTCCAGGGTGAGGCCGGTCGTGTCGATGATGATGGCATCGCCGGCGGGACGGAGGGGGGCGACCTTGCGGGTGCTATCGATGGAGTCGCGCATGGCGATGTCCTTGCGGGCATCGGCGTCCCGCTGGGCCTGGCCCCATTCGCCGGATGCCTGCCTGCTGCGGCGTTCGGCGCGCGCATCCTCGGAGGCTTCCAGATAGAACTTCAGCGGAGCATCGGGGAGGACGACGGTGCCGATATCGCGCCCGGCGAGGACGGCGAGGCCTTCCGCGGCGATGGCGCGCTGCTTGCGGACCATCGCATCCCTGACGGAGGGGAGGGCGCTGTAGAGGCTCACGTTCGCCTCGACCTCGGGGTCGCGCAGGCGATCGGTCACGTCGTCATCGCCGAGGAAGATGCGGGTGGTTGTGGTGGCCTCGACGCGCATGTCGAGCGTGCGGACGAAACGGCGGGCTGCTTTGTCCTCGGCCGGGATGCCCGCGCGGACGGCGGCCAGGGTGACGGCGCGGTACATCAAGCCGGTATCGAGGAAGGCGTAGCCGAAACGCTCGGCCAGTTCCATGCCGAGGGTTGACTTCCCCGATGCAGCGGGGCCGTCGATGGCGATGGGGGTGGGGAGCGGGCGGTTCATCGGGGACGCATCGTAGCGGATGGGGGCCTATTGGCCACGAGGCCCGGCGGGGGCGGCATCGCGCTTGGCGGTGCCGGCACGGTAGAGCGCATCGACTTCCTCGGAGGTGAGTTCGCGGAAGGCGCCGGAGCCGAGGGTGCCCAGGTGGAGGGGCCCGATGCGGATACGGCGGAGGTGGAGCACCTTGCGGCCGAGGGCGGTCATCATGCGCCGGACCTCGCGGTTCTTGCCCTCGCGGAGGGTGAGGAGCATCCACGCGCCAGCGCTGGGGCCCTCCTCGCCGGGGAGGGTTGCCGGGGCCATCGCCGGCCGGGCGGCGACGGCGCGGAGGCGGTCGCCGCCCTCCTCGATGCCGCGGACGAGGCGCTCCATGTCGCGCTTTGAGAGGACGTTGTCGAGCCCGACCAGGTATTCCTTTTCGACCTCGTAGCGGGGGTGGGTGAGGAGGTCGGTGAGGTGGCCGTCGTTGGTGATGATGACGAGGCCTTCGGTATCCATATCGAGGCGGCCCACCGGGTGGAGCTGGATGTCGCCGATGGGGATGAGGTCGAGCACGGTCTCGCGGCCCTGCTCGTCGCGGGCGGTGGTGACGAAGCCCGCGGGCTTGTGGAGGGCGAAGTAGCGGTAGCGCGCCTTGAGCACGGGGACACCGTCGACGGTGACCTCGTCGACTTCGGGGTCGGCGCGCGCGCCGAGGGTGTTTTGGACGGTGCCGTTCACGGCGACGCGGCCAGCGAGGATCATCTCCTCGGCGACGCGGCGGGAGGCCGTGCCGGCGTTGGAGAGAATCTTCTGGAGGCGTTCACTTGCCACGGCGGGCCTCGATGGCTTTGCGGATGCGAGGCGCAAGGGCTGCGCCGGCCATGCCCACGCTAATGCCGAGGATGCCCCCGAGGATCATCCAGGGGGCGACCGAGCCGCCACCCCTCGAAGTGCCGGTCAGCGGTATGGGCTCTCGATGCGGGTCGTCAGCGCTCGCGGTAGGGGTCGCAGGTGGCGTGTCCTTCGCGGGCAGAGGGAACACGTTCTGTGCGCCGGGCGTGATCGTGAAGGTCAGCGCCCAGGCGTCTCCGCCGGGGTCGGCAAGGGGATCGAGCAGGCCGATGGTGCGCCCGGCTGGTGGGGCGAGGGGCGGAGGGTCGAAGACAGAGGTGTTGTCGCCGTAGGACATTTCGTCTACGACGGTACCATCCGGCGCGAGAAGGCGTACGCGGTCGCCTGCGTTGCCGAGGCCGTTGCCGATTTCGCCGTCGGCGGGAGTGACGGCGGTGGCGGATGGCGGGAGGGCGGCGGACTTGCCGGCGACAACGATGTAACCGCCGGGCGGCACGATGGCGGCGGGGAGGATATCGGCGGACGAACCATCCTCGATGACCCAGCCGGCGAGGTCGACCGGTGCGGTGCCGGTATTCACCAGTTCGACCCATTCGAAGGCGGCGTCGCGGCCACCCTCGGGCGGGTCGCTGAAGATTTCCGAGATGCGCATGGTGGTGGGCCCGGGAGTCGCGGCTCCCTCTACCAGCGGTTGGAGAGGGGCCGGGGCAGTGGGGGAAGAGAGCACGCGGCGGGTTGGCGCGGGCGTCCGGGTGGGCACGGCCGAGGGAGTTGCAGACTTCCCCGGGGGAACAGGTACCGCAGGTGTCGGCGTGGGCGGAGGAGCGGACGTGAGCCCGAAGAAGGCATCGTCGAAGCAGGCGTTGGAGCTGCCCGCGGGCCAGATCATGAGCCGGATGCGGGCCGACCCCGCGCCCTCCGGCGCCTGGACGGGGCCGGTGGCGAGTTCGGTCCAGGTGGCTGAGGTGGTCTCGGCGGCTGCGTGCTGCGCGATGGCCGTGCCGCCGCCATCGTCCGACGCGTACCAGCTGACCCGGATCGACGCGGCGGCGGGCCCGGCCACGCGGGCGGTGACCGCTGCCGTGTACCAGGCCCCGCCTTCGACGGGCACGACCTGGTGGAGCCACTTCGTTGAGTCCGTGCTGGATTCGAGGCAGGCGGCAAAACTGCCGCGGGCGGCGTTGACGTTCGAGGCCACTTCGCCACCGAACTTCGCCCAGCCCACCGGCTTCCCGCCCGAGACCTGCTCGAAGTCGCCGTTGGCCAGGAGGCCCCCGAATCCGGCGCTCCCCGGGCGGGCGGTGGGGGTGGAGGTGGGGAGCATGGTGGGCGTGCGGGTCGGGGTTGCCTCCTTCGGCGGCGTGGAAGTGCGGGTGGGAGTCGGCGTGCGGGTCTCGGTGGGCTCCTTCGGGGGTGTCGGGGTCTTCGTCGGGGTCGCCGTGCGCGTTGGCGTTGGGGAAGGGGCGGCCGTTGGAGTGGAGGTTGGCGGAGCGGTCGTTGGCGTGGCGGTTGGCTCCGGCGAGGGCGTGGGCTCTGGCGCGGTCTCCTGAAGGGTCGCGTTGTCGAGCGTCGCCGAAAGCCCGGCAGACCCGTTGAGCGCGACCTTGAGGCGGAGGTTGGCGGTACCCGCCGGCGCCGCCGGGAGCGAGACGGTGATGGTGTGGAGCCCGGTGCCGAGGGTGGCGGGGGCGCCCTGGGCCCCCGCACCGAGCGCGGTCCAATCGGCATCGAGGAACTCGAACCCGAGCACGGCGGTTACGCCTGCGTCGCCCCAGACCTCGATCGATGCCGCGTAGCCGGCGCCGGGCCGGGCCCCCTCGATGTTCTGGAGCACACCGGTGTTCCCACCGGAGAGGGTGACCCGCAGCGCGAAGCCGGAGCCGGGATTCTCGACGGGCTCGGCGATGACGCCGTCCTCGACGGTCCACGGCCCTTCACCGAATGACTCGAACCCGGGGTCGGAGAGGATCGCCTCGGCGCCGGCCGGAGAGGTGAAGCGGAGGAGCGCGGGGCACAGCACGGCCATCACCGTCGCCGCGACCAGTGCCACACCCCGCATCGGGCGGGATGCTACATGATCCGGATGTCAGCGCGCGATGAGGGGGGCGGCGCCGAGGTGGGAGCCGGCATCGACTATGAGGATCTCGCCGGTGATGAGGTCGGCGCCTTCGACGAACCAGACGGCGGCCTGGGCCATGTCCTCGGGGGTGCCGGCCTTGCGGAGCGGGGTGTTGCGCTCCTGGGCGGCCTTCGCGGCCTCGTAGGCGTCGTCGCCCATGCCACCACGGAGCCAGCGGCCCTGGATGAACCCGGGGCAGATGGTGTTGACGCGGATCTCGGGGCCGAGGGCGCGGGCGAGGGAAAGGGTCATCGTGTTGAGGGCGCCCTTCGAGGCGGTGTAGGCGATGGAGCTGCCGACGCCCATCACGCCGGCGATCGAGGAGACGTTGACGACGGCCCCCCGGCCCTGCTTCTTCATCTGTTCGGCGACGGCGCGGGTCATCTGGTAGGGGCCGATGACGTTGACCGCGTAGATGCGATGGAAGTCATCGGCCGTGAGCCCTTCGAGGTTGGCGTGGTTGACGAACTGGGTGGTGCCGGCGTTGTTGATGAGGCCGTCGATGCGGCCCCACTTTTCGATGGCGGCGGCGGCCATGCGGCGGCAGTCGGCGTCGACCGAGACATCGGCCTGGCAGAGGAGGGTCTCGACGCCGAGCGCTTCGCATTCGCGTTGGGTCCCCTTCGCTTCCGCTTCGCTCTTCGTGTAGTTGATGACGACGTTGCAGCCCTTGCTGGCGAGGAGCCTGGCGCAAGCAGCGCCGACGCCCGTGGCGGAACCGGTGACGATGGTGACGCCGCCTTGAATGTCCATGGGTGGGGAACCTCCGGGGTAGTGGGGGGAGTCTACGCCGGGGTAAAGCCGCAATGCATTCGCAAGGCAACCGGGCGCAGCCGCAAGGTTCCTAAACCGTCGGGCTGCTACAGTTCCCGGTGGATCAACGCCCCCGATCTGGAGTGGAGCAATGGCCCTGGTCGAGGTGGAGAGCTTCCGGAATCCGCTGCGCGCGGCGGGGGAGTTCGTGGCGAAAGTTGCCTACTATGCGCTCGACATGGCGGTGTTCGTGCCGCTGTTCATCGCGTACTTCCTGCTGCGGGGGCTTCCGGCGGACCGGGTCGCCGAGGCGACGGACAACGCCAACCAGATCATCGATATGGAGCAGACGCTGGGGGTGTTCCACGAGGCGGCGTGGCAGGACGCGATCCTGCACAACGCGCACATGGTGGACATCGCAAACTTCACGTACCTGAACCTCCACATGCCGTTGCTGGTCGCGATGGGGTTCCTCTATTTCCTGGCGGACGCGCGGAAGCACCGGGTGATCCGGAATACGATCCTGCTTTCGGCCTTCGTTGCGGTTCCCATCTACATCATCTTCCCGGTTACGCCGCCGCGATTGCTTTCGACTGCCGGGCATGCACACTTCGGGTTTGTGGACACGATCCCGGCGGAGGTGCGTGACAAGCCGGGGGCCCTGGCGAACTGGTACGCGGCGGTCCCGTCGTATCACTTCGGCTGGATTGCGCTGGCTGCGATGGGCGTGTGGTGGTGCTGGAAGTCATGGATCTTGCGGGCGGCGGCGGTGGCCTTCGCGGGGTTCATGTGGTGGGCGATCGTGGTGACGGGGAACCACTACTTCTTCGACATGGTGGCGGGCGCCGCGGTCGTGGGGATGTGCTTCGTGGTGGTGCGCGCGTTCGAACAGTGGGCGGAGTTGAACCCCGCGGCGGTGCGGCGGTTCACGGTGCGCGTGGGTCCGCTGCGGCTGCCCTTCTAGCGGGGCCTCGGCGCAACCCCGGACATAGCCGCCTTCAACGAGATGATAGTGCGACCAGCTTCGAACGCCTTGCCGAGGTCATCCAAGCACTCTTGACGTTTGTCGCCACCGCTCCTGCATCCCACTGACGGCCGGACCGGCTCTGGGATACTGGCGGAGCAACAGCCTACGGGTGTTGGCCGTCCAGAAAGGCTCTGTGTTGCCTGGCGCTAGATGCCAAGTTTGCATGAAGTTTACTTGACGAGCACGAAGCGCGCGGCATACTGGCAGCGAGTCGGCGATCCGTCGGGCCGGATCGGCGTGCGGACAAGGAAGGGCGGTGTCCTGGTGACCGTCAGAATTCACGGACTTACCGAGCGGCAATGGGAAGTCGCCAGGCTCGTTGCGGATGGACTGTCCAACAAGGAGATCGCAATCGAACTGTGCATCGGGCCGAGTACGGTTGGCTCGCATGTCCACGAGATCCTCGGACTGCTCGGCTTCCGGAAGCGCAGCCAGATAGCTGCATGGGTTGTCGGGGCAATGGCGAAACTTCCACAAAATGATGGGTGACTGCGCAGCGGCTTTGGACGACTCTTTCGTGGAGGAGGAGAGCCGTGGAAAGCCAACCAATTAGAGCAGCACCGACATCTTCGATCAGGCGACCGGTCAGAAGCACTGGCGCGCTGGCCATTGTATTAATCCTCGCAGCCTTAGCACTCTTCGCACGTGAAGAGCACACGAAAGCGGCATCGACATAGTGCGGTCTTCACGGTACGGCATCCACGATCGGTGGCACCGGCATCTTCACAGATCTAGCTGCTTACGGCGATCCTGGTTGCACGGGAACTCGAGCACGCCAATTCTACCACCGCGCCGGTACGAGCCCTAGCACCACTCTGGCCTACATCGGTTTTGAGCCGTCGGTCGGTTTGCGGGCGTGGGACTGCGGCACTCAGTACTACGGCTGGACCTATGGCGTCGGAGGCGTTGCTTCGATTGGTCTATACGGCCAATGGAGCGGCTCGAACAGCTGCGGGTTTCAGGGCGATCAGCACGCGAAGTTCGTGAAGTCCGGCTACAGCGACGTCTGGATCTACACATACTGGTAGGAGAATCTTCATGAGTCGAAAACACAAGCTCGGTCTCATCGCCGCGATCGTCCTCTTCGCAAGCGTCAGCGTCTTCACGCTGAAGGGGCACCCCTTCAGCGCGGCAGGCGCCGATGAACGGCTTGAAGACCCGGCATCCATCCGCGCCCGCGCCGAGGCATTCGCTTCGGGTTACCTCAAGGAAACGCTCGAAAGCGTGTCCCTCGACCAGATGGAGCTTGTGGACCTCCGGTATGAACCGGCGGTCACGGAACTGACGACCTCGGTTACCACAGGCTTCTACAGCACGGACCCTGAGGACGTTTGGGTCTTGGCGTGGGAGCGTGGCGGTGTCGCGAACGTCACGACCGGGCAGGATGACGGTACCGCCGTCCTGGTCCTTGTGCTGCGCAACGGGACCGGCGAAGTGCTTTCCGCCACGGCCGGCATCAGGCAACCGGAGGAGCAGGCACTCGCTCGCGGGCCGCTGCCGCAGTTCCGCCAGGTTTTCGGGCCGCCGCCGGTCGCACCCGACAAGGAATAGCTCGATCACGCCATCATCGAGGGCGGTCCGTTGGAAGGGAGGGAGCCAATTGCGGCCCCTCCCTCTTGCGTTCTGGTAAGCGGATGGACGCCAGGGGCTCGATTCCCTCCGCCAGTCACTGGGCGAGGAGGTTTGGGAGGTTGTTTGACAGCTAACCTACCGGGCGGAAGAATCGCCGTGCTTCAAGAAGGAGGAGCCCCACTCAATGAAAGCCGCAGTGCTTTATGCACCGAACCAGCCTCTCGTCATCGAGGACATCGAAATCGAAGAACCCCAGGCCAACGAGGTCCTGATCAAGACGAGCGTGACCGGCGTCTGCCATTCGGACCTGCACTTCATGGAAGGCAAGTGGATGTACCCGATGCCAGTCGTGCTCGGGCACGAGTCCGCGGGGGTGGTCGAAAAGGTCGGCCCCGGCGTGACCAACGTGAAGGCGGGCGACCGGGTGGTCGTCGCGTTCGTGCAGTCGTGCGGTGAATGTGACCGCTGCACGACGGGACGCCCGAACCTGTGTTCGAACTCGCAGTCGCTGAACCGCATCGGCCGGATCAAGCTCAACGGGCAGCCGATGGTGCAGTTCGCCGGTATGTCGGCATTTGCCGAGAAGCAGCTGGTGAGCGCGAAGGCCTGCGTAAAGGTGCCGGACGGCGTGACGATGGAGGCAGCCGCGCTGGTGGGCTGCAGCGTCATGACGGGCGTCGGCGCAGTGACCAACACGGTGAAACTGCAGGTCGGGCAGACCGTTGCCGTGATCGGCTGCGGTGGTGTCGGCCTGAACATCATCCAGGGCGCGAAGCTGGCGGGCGCATCGCGGATCATCGCGGTCGACATGCTGGAATCGAAGCTGGCGGCGGCGAAGGAGTTCGGCGCGACCGATGTAGTCGACGCATCGAGCGGCGACGCGGTGCAGCAGGTGATGAGCCTGACCGGCGGTGGCGTGGATTACGCGTTTGAGGCCATCGGCCTGATGAAGACGGCCCAGCAGGCGTTCATGATGGCCCGCCGCGGGGGCCAGGCGGTCATCGTGGGCATGCTGCCGCTGGCGGAAGAGCTGACGATCCCGCAGGCGGGCATGTCGTTCCTCGGCGAAAAGGGCATCGTGGGCAGCTACTACGGTTCGACGCGGCAGACCTACGACATGCCGTGGCTGATGGAGCTGTACCGCCAGAAGCGCCTGAAGATCGACGAGCTCATCTCCCGGACGTATAAGCTCGAGCAGATCAACGAGGCGTATGACGCGCTCAAGGCCGGGGAAGTGAACCGGAGCGTGATCGTCTTCTAGCGGTCTCCCGGGAATTGGACGGCAGGAGCAGGCCCGCCAGTTTGGCGGGCCTGCCGCTTGCCGGGCCTACGTGCCGAAGCGCGAAAGCCAGGGGTGAGCCGGGGAGGTGCGCGCAATGGCCCGTTCGAGCCAAGCGCGCCGGCCGCCGGACAGCAGCGGAAGGAGGGCCACGAAATCGGCTTCATCGTGAGCGCGAGGGTACCCCGGGACGCCACGATAGGCGGTGGCCTTGAAGAACATGAGCGCTTCGGGCACAGCGACCGGGACGCCAAGGGCCTGGCGGTAGGACTTGTCGACGGGAAGGCTGACGAGGGACTCCTCATCCAGGACCCAACGGTTGCCGTCGCGCTGATTGAGGATGATTTCGAGGTCCTGCCCATCGCGTGAGCGGGAACCCGGTGTGCGGACCCAGGCTTCCAGAAGCTCCCGATTCCGGGTGCCGCCGGGGCGGGCGTGGATGTGGGCCGGCAGGTCCAGGGTTCGGCCATCCCAGGGCTCGGTGGCGGCGCCCGCGACGTTCGGGTCGTGGGCGATGAGGTTCCAGCTGGCGAGGTGGTCGAAGAGGGCGCGCTGGTCGTGCTGGAAGACGGTGATGTCGAAATCGCCGTGCTCCCGAGTCTGGCGGCCAAGCCAGGCGTCGACGGCCCAGCCTCCGCAGACGAACCATGGTGGAGTGAAGGTCGACATCAGCCCGGCGATCCAGTCGTAGGGCTCCAGGGAAAGAACAGGGGACACTGAGAGGTAGCTCCATGAGGCGTGCAAGGGCGGCCCTCCACAGCGGGAGGGGGACGATGCGGGTGCACGATGCGGAGGAGGACCCGGTAGGGCCGGTGCCGCTGGCGAGGGCGGAGCCGTCAGCCGAGGAGGGTGGGACTCGTCCGGCAGGGTGCGGTTGGGGTAGTCGTTGCCATGTGGAGGTACCTCCCGCCGGGGACGACGATTGGCGCGTCCCGGAGCGGAGAGCATGCCGGAGCGGGCAGTCGACGGTCAACTCCGCGCCGGGCCGTTACTCGCGGAAGCGCCAGCCCCGGAGGCCGCGCAACTGGCGGATTTCGCCCAGATGGACCCAGCCGTGAGAGAGGCAGCCGGTGGTGAGGAGGTTGGCGAGCTTCCAGTCCTTCGACCATGGGAGCGGTTCTTCCAGACGGGCGGGGTCGAGCGAGCCGATGGCGTCCGCGGTCTGGGCCCAGACGTCCCAGGCGTAGGCGAGCAGGTCGGCGAGGGGGTAGCGGAAGGTGGGGAGTTCCGCGCTTTCGAAGCCGGTGCCCTGCGCTTCGGCGTCCATGGCGAACCGGTTGGCCCAGCTGCCCCGGGTCCACAGCTCGGGCTGGCGGAGGACCGACTGGCAGATGACGGTGTCTTCGTCGCGGACGATGTGCCAGAGGAGGAAGCCGATGTGGTTGACGCCGGCGGCGGGCTGCCAGAACAGGTCCTGGTCATCAAGGCCGGCAACGTCGTCCATGAGCTCGGTGTGGAGGTCGTTGAAAGCGAGGCGCAGGAGGGACGGCGCATCCATGGGCAGTGGCTCGCGGTTTGGTGGGCCAACGGTACTCCCGGTCCGCGGGTTTGCAAGCATCCGGCACGAAGGAGGGCGCCTCGCGAGGCGCCCTCCGGGGGAGTACGTCGCCCTGTGCGGTTAGTCCTTCGAGCAGGCCAGGACGGGGTCGTAGTCGGGCATGTCGGTGATCTTTTCGGTGGGCTGGATCCAGGCGACCTTGCCGTGCTTGTCGACGACGATGACGATGCGGTTGGCGACCATGCGGGGTTCGATGGCGACGCCGTACTTACGGGCGGTTTCGCCAAGGGGGTAGAAGTCGCTCAGGATGGGGAAATCGACGCCGAGTTGCTGCTTCCAGGCTGCCTGGGCCCAGGGGCCGTCGCTTGAGATGACCACGGGGAGAGCCCCCTGGCTGGCGAATTCGGCCTGCTTGGCCTGGATGAGCGGCATCTGGTTGCTGCAGGCGGTCGAGAAAGCGGCGGGGACGAAGTTGATGACGACGGCATTCTTGCCGCGGTAGTCGCTCAGTTTGAACTTTTCGCCCAGGGGGCTCGACGGGAGTTCGAAGTCGGGGGCTTCATCGCCGACCTTCAGGGTCGCGGTTTCGGACATGGGGTACCTCGTGGTGTGGGTGAGGACTCGATCGTAGCAGGTGGGCGGCGGCGGGCGCTCGCGGCCCGCTGGCGTGGGCTCAGGAGCCGGCCCAGTGTGGGGGCCGTTTCTCCGCGAAGGCGGTCATGCCTTCGCGCGCCTCTTCGGAGGCGAAGTGCGCGGCCGAGCGGCGGGCGGTCTCTTCGAACGCCTGGGAAAGGTCCATGGCCGGGACATCGCGGATGAGGCTCTTGGCTCCGGCGAGCGCGCCGGGCGCCCCCTGGCGAATGGAAGCGACATAACGCGCAACAGTGGTATCGAGCTCCTCTGCCGGGACGGCGGCACTCAGGAGCCCGAAGCGGACTGCATCGGCGCCGGTGAACGTTTCTCCGGTGAGGAAGAGCCCGGTGATGGTGGTGAGCGGGATCTTCTGGAGAAGGATGACGGAGATGATGGCGGGGATGACGCCGATGCGGACCTCTGTGATGGCGAAGGTCGTGTCTTCGATGCCGACGGAGATGTCGCAGGCGGCGATGAGGCCCAGGCCGCCCGCGCGCGCGGGGCCGTTAATGCGGCCGACCACGGGTGTGGGCGAGTGCCAGATGGTCTCGAGGATGGCGCCGAGGGCCGCGGGCCCGGTGGCTGCGCCGGCGGCATTGGCTTCGCGCTGTTCCTTCAGGTCGGCGCCGGAGCAGAAGACGGTGCCGGTGGCGGTGAGCACGACGACGCGAATGGCGGGGTCGCCGATGGCGGTCCGGAGGTGAGCCAGGAGCTCGGACTGGAGCTGGCGGGAGAGGGCGTTGCGGTTGTGGCGAGAGTCGAGCGTGATGGTGGCCACGCCGCCCGCGGTTTCGAGGTGGACGAGTTCGGTCATGTGGTGGCCTCCCGTGGGAACTGGCCCGGGCGGCGGCCCTCGCCGGGAGGGCCGGCGAAGGCCTGCGCGATCTCCAGCCATTCGCGGGCGGCGGGACCGGTAACTTCCAGGGCGGTATCGGCCAGGTGGCGGCGGCGGGTGACGACACGGCAGAAGTCGGTGGCTGTGCCGCGGACGACGTCCTCTTCGGAGGGTTCGCCGAGTTCCCAAGTCTCGCCGGAGGGTGACGTGAGGGAGACCCGCACAGGCACGCCGGGGACATCGAGGCGGCGGTTGGCATAGCTATAGGGCCGGGCGCGGACACCGATGAAGGCGACGTGGCGGAGGCGGTCGGTGTCGGGCCGGGGGATGGCGACGACATCGACGACATCGAGTCCGTGGGACCAGCACTCCATGAGGCGTGCGGTGACGAACGAGACACCCGACATGTCGGGGCCGTACCAGGGGAGGCGAGCTTTGCCATCAACGCCACGGCCGGCGGTGACGAGGGCGGCGCTGGCGCGTCCCCACCAGGCGAGGAGATCGTCGTGGCTCATGGCACGGCCCTTGGCCAGGTACGCCGCCTCGAAGTCCGGGCCCAGGACGGCGGCCGAGGCGCGGAAGGCCGCGGCGTCGGTGATGGCGAGGGCGGCAGCTTCATCGAAGACGGCGAGGTGGGTGACCTGGTCGCGGACAGCCCAGCCGGGGGCGTGGGTGGGGGTGTCCCATTGTGCCGGGGTCAGCCTGTGGAGGACGCTGGCGAGGTCGGCGTGTTCGGCTGCGAGGTCTTCGACCACCTGGTGGAGTGTTTCGGCCATGGCGGGACTGTACCGGGGCGAAGCCGCCGCGTCATGCGGGAAGGCGGGGTGACCCGGCCCGTTCGGCCCGCCTATAATCGGAGATTGCATTCATATTCGAACTGCAAGGAGTGCCCACAGCCATGAACCTCCTCACCCGATTGCTTCGACCGGCGAACGTCGCGGCCGCGCACTGCGACGGACCGTGCGGCGTGTACGACCCGGCAGCAGCCCGGATCGCCGCGGAAGCGGTGCTCTCGATGGAGAAGAAGATCGCGGCCCTTGGCGATGCCCAGGACCTCGCGACCATCAACACCCGAACGCGCTTCATCGCGATCAAGGAACAGCAGGCCGAGGTCGTGAAGAAGGAGCTGGACATCCTCTGGCATGACTACTTCAAGCCGGAGCACCTGGAGAAGTACCCGAACCTGCACGACGTGTTCTGGAAGGCGGCGAAGCTGGCTTCGAAGAACAAGACCGAGCAGGATCCGGCCAACGGCGAGGCCCTGATGGGGGCCATCGAAGAGGTCCACAAGATCTTCTGGGCGACCAAGAACCGCGAGGTCGCGTTCTACCGCGCGAACCCCTAGCGGGCTGCGGACGGCAGGAGCATCGAGCCCTCCACCACAGCGGTGGAGGGCTCGCGTGCTTTGGTGGGATGGGTCAGACGCCGCGGGCGCGGAGCAGGAGGGCGGCCGCGCGTTCGGCGGTCTCGAACGGCGCGACGGCCCCCTGCATGGCGGCGCCGGCGAAGGCTCCATCGAGCAGGACGAGCAACTCACGTGCCAGGCGGTCGGGGTCGGTGACGCCGGCTTCGCGGGCGAGGGCGGCGAAGCCATCGCGGACGAAGTCTTTGTGGCTGGCGGCGACGACCGAGCCGGGGTGGGTTCGGTCGGCAAGCTCGAGGCTGGCGTTGATGAAGCCGCAGCCGCGGAAGCCGGCGCGGGCGACCCAATCGCCCATCTGGCGGAAGACGGCGAGCAGGCGTTCCTCGGGAGGGTCGTCTCCGGCATCGAGGAGGGTGGCGAACCAGGCGCGGAGGTTCTGGTCGGAGGCCTGGAGGTAGGCCTCGATCAGGTCGTCCTTGGTCTTGAAGTGCTGGTAGAGGGTGGTCTTGGCGACGTTCGCCTCGGCCACAATGGTGTCGACGCCGACAGCGCGGATGCCGCGTTCGTAGAAGAGGCGGGAGGCGGTTTCGAGGATGCGTTCGCGGGCGGCCGACGCGGGTACGGTCATGGCGGGAGTGTACTACAGACCTGTCTGTTGTGGGTGAATCAAGGCTGATCAAGAGGCCAGAGACCTCTGGCTACAGACCTGTCTGTAAGATGCTATTTTAGATTCAGTTCGTGACTTCGTTGACCAGCTGGTCGCCTTTCGCCATGCGCCGGAGGTTCTCCAGGAAGTAGCCGGTGGCGCGGGCGTCGTTCCCGGCCGCGACTGCCGAGTTGTGGGGCGAGATGATGACGTTCGGCAGGTCCCACAGCGGCGAATCGGGCGGCAGGGGCTCCTGCGAGACCACATCCAGATAGGCGCCGGCGACGTGGCCGGATCGGACCGCGTCGATGAGCGCAGGCTCGTCGACCACCTCGCCGCGGCCGATGTTGATGACGTGCGCGCCCGGCTTGAGTTTGGCCAGCAGGTCCCTGCTCACGAGCCCGCGCGTCTCGTCGGTGAGGGGGCAGGCGACGACGAGCCAGTCGGTCCCGGCGGCGATGGCCGGGAGCTCGGCCGGAGGGACGATTACCTTCACCGGATCGGTATCGCGGCGGGGGCTGCGGCGCACGCCGGTGACGTCGAGGCCGATAGCGGTCGCGATGCGGGCGATCTCGGAGCCGATGGAACCGAGGCCGACGACGGTCATGCGCTGGCCGGCGAGGTCGGGTGGGGGCGCACCGCGGAGCGGCTCCCAGGCGTGGCGGCGCTGCGCTTCGAGCCACGGGAGGAACGGGCGGGCGAGCATAAGCATGCCGCCGATGGCTGACTGGGCGATGGGCTGAGCGGTTGAGCCGGCGGAGGTGGTGAGGCGGACGCCGCGTTCCAGCATGCGCTGGAAGATGGGGGCATCGACACCGGCGTTGAAGACGTGGAGCCACTTGAGGTTGGGCGCGCCCTGGGCCGCGGCGAAGAACGAGCGCGAGTAGTCGGGGAAGACATCGCCGGAGAAGTAGGCGTAGTCGACCCGTTCGAGGGTTGCGGGGTCGAGGCGGGCGGCGGCATCGGCAGGGAGGACGATGGGCTCGATGGCGGGCCACGCCTCGCGGACGGCGGACTCGTAGCGGCGGATGAACGCGGGTGAGACGAGGAGCGTTGGCATGACCGGCATTATGCCCCGGGGACGGGGTCTTCGGGGCGCAAGCGGCGAGCGACCACGACGGTGCGTTGGCCGCCGATGGTGGTGCAGAGGAGTGTCACGGGATCGCCCTTCGGGCGGCCGAGCAGGCGGCGGAGTTCGTCCGGTTCGACGGGAAAGGCGCGGCGGCGGACCTCGCCGGCATGCCAGCCACGGGCGGCCAGGAGGTCCTTGAGGCGGCGGACGGAGAACGGCACCACTTCCAGCACCTCGAAGGTGGCTGCGAGGGGGTCGAAGAAAGGGGTGTCTGCCGAGAGGTAGGCGACCTGGCCGTCGAGCATCCACGCGCCAAGCCTGTGGGCGAGGTGGCGGACCAGGCCGGCCCTGGTGACGCAGGATTCGGGGTCGAAGAGGAAGCGGCCGATGGGGCCGGGTTCCTCGGCGCACTCGGGGGCTTCCGAGGTGAGTTCGGCCCCCACCGGGAGGAGGACGGCGCGGCGGAGGCCGGGTACGGCGCCTTCGCCGGTCCAGAGCGTCACCTCGCGCATGCCAGTGCCGAGCTGGACGGCCTCCATCTCGGCTGCCGGCGGCACGCGCTCGCGGTCGAGGCCGGGCGGTGCCTTCAACACGCCGGCCCGGGCGGTGGAGAGCACCTCGATGCATGTGTCCCACGGGGGGGAGAAGGCGCCGGGATCGAATGTGCGGCGGGCGGCGTCGCGCCGTGAGGGGTCGAGGATGATCGCAAGGTGATCGAGGCGCAGCGGCGGCCGAGCCGCGTCGCCGAGGATGACGTCGGCGGCCTGGACGTTCGCGCGGGCGAGGATCGCGGTGGCGGTGTCGCGCTCGATCCCGGCGGCTGCGACGCCGAGTTCGGCACAGGCAAGAAGGTCGCCGCCCAGGCCGCAGGTGAGGTCCGCGACGGGGAGTCTGAGCGCGGCGAGGCGCCGGGCGCGGCGTTCGGCGACCAGCGGGTGGGTCATCATCTCCAGGCCGGAGGCGGTGAGGAGCATGGCGAGGTCGTGGCCGAAGCGGCCGGCTGCTTTGCCGCGGAGGGTCGCCTGCTCGGCGAGGGCAGAGGCCTCGGCGGGCGGATGGATCTTGCGCAGCCGGGTGACCAGCCGGTTCGGGTCGTCGCGGCCCGCCTCGAGCGGGATTGCGGCGAGGGCGGCCCTCCCGGCGGGACTCACGAGGTAACGCGCGCGCTCGATGTCCACCAGACGAGGGTGGGCCAGCGCGAGCAACGCGCAACGTGCGAAACTCGATCCGTGGCCAACATCATCTGCCTCGACTTCGACGACACGATCGTGCTCGACAACACGGC
>JAHDWR010000027.1 GCA_023382755.1 Dehalococcoidia bacterium | reverse complement strand
CCCTGAAGTGGCTGTACCCGGGGATGCACATCAAGCGCTGGCTGGCGCTGCTGCTGTTCGGCATCGCGCTGATGGGACTCGGCATCGCCTACATCCTGAAAGAGGCGTACCTGCAGGCGCCGCTGCCGGGCACGTTCTACTACCTGACGCTGCAGTTCATGCCGCGGTGGACGCGCGGCCTGCTGTTCATCACGCTCTCGCTGAGCACGGTCGGGATAGCGGTGTACAAGTTGAACGAGTCGCTCCTGTACGCGTTCATCCGGCCGGACGCGCGCGACCAGAGCATGGCGGAGGCGATCTACAACAAACGGTTCCTGAGCCGCGGTCCAAAGATCGTGGCCATCGGGGGCGGGACCGGGCTTTCGACGCTCTTGCGAGGGTTGAAGGACTACACGAGCAACCTGACGGCCATCGTGACCGTGGCGGATGACGGGGGGAGCACGGGACGCCTGCGCCAGGAGTTCGGGGTGGTGGCCCCCGGCGACCTGCGACAGTGCATCGCGGCACTGGCCGAGAGCGAGCCGCTCATGTCGAAGCTGTTCCAATACCGGTTCACGGAAGGCACGGGGCTTGAAGGACACTCGTTCGGCAACCTGTTCATCGTGGCAATGTCCGAGGTGACCGGGAACTTCGAAGCAGCGATCCACGAAGCGAGCCGGGTGCTGAATGTGCGGGGCACCATCCTGCCCTCAACGCTGGAGGATGTGACCCTCAGTGCGCGCACACACGAAGACGAAGTGGTCCACGGCGAGCACAACATCTCCGAGCGAGGTGCGCGCATCAAGGACCTGTATCTGAACCCGATAGACGTCGAGGCGCACCCTGATGCCGTGCGGGCCGTCCTCGATGCGGACCTCATTGTGATCGGGCCCGGGAGCCTCTACACGAGCGTCCTGCCAAACTTGCTCGTGGAGGGGCTGAAGAAGGCCTTGTTCCAGACCTCTGCGATGAAGGTCTTCGTTTGCAACGTGGCAACCCAGCACGGGGAGACGGATGGTTTCGGCGTGGCGGAGCACATCGAGGCGATCGAACGGCACACGGGCAAGGGCGTCGTCCACGCCGTGGTCGCGAACAGCAACATCGCGCCGCAGCTCCCCGAGGCGTGGCATTCAGACCCGGTGATCGTGTCGCAGGATGACCTGAGCGAGCATCCCGCGATCCGGCTGGTGGAAGCGGACGTGGTCGCGGAAGAGAACCGCTACCGGCACGATCCGCAGAAGCTCGCCGCTACAATTCTGCGGCTGTACGATGGCCGGGACACTTTCACATTCGAACCACGGCGGCCAGCTCCCGAAGAGAAGCCGCTGCTGTTGACACGGTAAGCCACGCATGTTCATGAACATCCTCCAGATCATCGTCTCAGTGACTCTCATCGTTGTCGTGCTGCTGCAGGCGAAGGGCAGCGGATTCGGGGCCGCGCTGGGCGGAATGTCCGGCGGGTCGGTCTATCGAACGAAGCGGGGCCTCGAGAAGACGCTGTTCCAGGCGACAATCCTGCTCATCATCGTGTTCATCTTCGTCTCGTTTCTGAGCGTCCAGTCGCAGAAGTAACTGCTGCATGCCCCACACCCGAGCGCACTCGCGCCGAACGGTCATCCTGGCGGCAGTCTTTATTGCAGCCGTGGTTGCGGCGGCCGGAGCGCTGGCGCTCCGCGTCTCGGACAACGATGGCGTGGTGCTGGTGGCCGGGACGAGCTACACCGAGGGCGTCGCAGGGACGTACCAGCGGATCAACCCGCTGTACGCGCCGCTGAACGACGTGGACGCGGACCTCTCGGCGCTGGTATTTGCCGGCCTGGTGCGCCTTGGACCGGATGGGAGCATCGTCCCGGACCTCGCTGACTTGCCGGAGATTTCCGAGGACGACCGCACGTACACGTTCAGGCTCAACGACGGCGCGCGTTGGCACGATGGCCAGCCAGTCACCTCGCGCGACGTGGCGTTCACCATCCGGAACATCACCGACCCCGACTACCGGGGAGACCCGGTGTTGACCGAAGGCTGGCTCGGCACCGAAGTGGAGACCCCGGACGACCGGACCGTGATCGTGCGGTTGCGGCAGCCATCGGCTCCGTTCCTGGCCCGCAGCGCAACGGTGGGCATCCTACCGGAGCATCTCCTGGGGTTGTTGAGCACGGCGGACATTGAGAACGCGCCGTTCAACTCGGCCCCCGTGGGGAGCGGGCCCTACCGGCTCGAATCGGTGGATTCACGCGAGGCGCGGCTGGTGGCGAACGAGCGCTACCACCTTGGCCGTCCGGGGATCGAGCGGATCACTCTCCGCTTCTATCCAGACTACGCGACGGCGCAACGGGCGCTCACGGAAGGCGACGTGGAAGGGCTCCTGATCAGGGACCAGGTCAGCGAGGACCAATCGAGTTCGCTGGAACAGATCAAAGGGGCGCGGATCGAAAAGCTGCAGCGGTCGTCGCTGGTGCTGCTGTACGTGAACGCGACCAACGTTATGTTCCAGGATGCCCGCGTGCGGCGGGCCTTTTCGCTCGCACTCGACCGGGAAGAGCTGGTCCGGCGCGTGTATCCCGGCGGCGCGACGGGGTCGTCATCGCCGGTTGCCCCGGGCACCTGGGCGTACGCGGAAGGTTACGACGATACCGCACCCGATGTCGCCGAAGCGCGCAGACTCCTGGGGGAGGCGGGGTGGACGGCCAACGCAACGTCCGGGATCCTTAGCCGTCAGGGGAGCGAGTTCCGGTTCACCATCCGGGTGGATAACGACCCGGTGCGCGTTGCCGTTGCGGGAGAGATCGCGCGGCAGCTGGAACAGCTCGGCGTGCGGGCGACCGTGGCGAGCACCACGTTCTCCGTGTTGCGGCGAGACTTCCTCCAGGAACGGCGATACGAGGCTGCGGTGGCGACGTGGGAACAAGGGCCAGACCCGGACCCCTACTTCGGCTGGCATAGTTCCCAGATGGGCTCGGCGGGGCTGAACCTTGCCAACTTCGAGGACGCTGTCGTCGATGAGTTGATCGCGCAGGGGCGGACAACAACCGACCACGAGGTACGCCTCGATAGCTACGACCAGCTTCAGCAGGTGTGGCAGGAGCTCGCTCCGGGGGTGGTGATCGCCTACCCGAACTATGTGTACGTATACCCAGACTGGCTGAAGAACGTCGGCGGGGGCGTGCTGTTCACGGGTTCGAGCCGGTTCACCGACGTGCACCAATGGCGGCGCTAGGGCAAGCCGGCTTCGGCCGCGGGGCGCCGGCCGCCCGGAATCATCCCACCAGCCTTCTCTCGCGGAAGTGGGCGATATCCTCGGGCGAGAAGCCGAGTTCGCAGAGCACCTCATCGCTGTGTTCGCCGAGGGCAGGCGCGGCACGCTGGACGCGTGTTGGCGTCGAACTCATCTGCACGATGGGTGCGGGCCCGCGGAGTGGCCCCAGAAGGGTGTGGTCGTATTCGACGAGGAAGTTGTTCGCCTGGACCTGTGGGTCATCCCAGAGCTCATCGACGAAACGGATTGGTCCGCAGGCGATGTCGCGGGCATCGAGGTATGCGACCCACTCGTCGTTGGTGCGCTCCTGGAACTTCGCTTCGCAGGTGGCCACGAGGTCGGCACCGACCTCCCGGAGCCGCGAGGTATCGAAGCCGGGCTCGTACCGGGGGTCATGGATATCGAGCGCATGGCGGAAGCGTTCGCGAGGACCAGGACCGAGGCAGCCAACGACCAGGTACGAATCCTTTGTCTTGTAAGGGCGATAGTAGATGTTGCCCGCAGCCTCTGGCATGAACCGTTTTCGCTCGGCGTAGATCTCCTCGATGGTAGCGCCCCGGGCGCGGGCCTCTGCGAGGTGTGCGAGCCGGGCATGACGGCCCTCTTCGTCCATCGCGACGATCTCGCGCGCGCCCGCCTGCAGCGTGAGGGAGGAGAGGAGGAGGCTCGAGTTGATGGCCTGGCCCTCGCCGGTCTTCTCGCGGTGATAGAGCGCGGCGGTGATGGCCCATGCGAGCGCGACGCCGGTGACAACATCGGCCGGGGCGAACGCGATCTGCATCGGGAGGCCGTTCTGGACGTTGGGGTTCGAGGCGGTGAGGCCGCTCATAGCCTGGGCGACAATGTCGTATCCACGCCGGTTGCTATCGGGTCCGAGTTTCCCGAAGGCGGTGTTCTCGGCGTAGATGATCGCGGGGTTGATCTGGCGGGCAGACTCATAGTCGATGCCGAGAGCTTCGGGCACACCCGGGCGATAGTTGGTGAGGAGGACATCGGCCCACCTGATCAGCGCATCGCGGACCGGGCCGGAGCGAGCGTCCTTGAAGTTGAGTGCGAGGCTGCGCTTGCCGCGGTTCTGGGTGAGGAAGCCCTTGCTCTCCTTGGGGATGATCTCGGCCTGGAGACGCCACGGTTCGCCTTCGAGCGGCTCGATCTTCACGACATCGGCGCCCATCTCAGAGAGGAGTGAGCCGGCGAGCGGGCCGGCGATGATCTGTGTGCAGTCAAGGATGCGAACACCCTCGAGGGCGCCTGGCATAGACAGTCTCCATGGGAGGAATAGTTGTGGGGCGGCATCATACGCCCTGGATGGCGAGGAGGGAGACTACGCTTCCGGCGGCGCTGGATGCGCCTCGAACCCGGGGCAGGTGCGCACCGGGAGGGGCGGGTATTTGCGGAACGACGGGTCAAAACGGGAGCGATCGCAGAGGTAGAATTGCGAGCCCCGAGCAGTGGAGACGATGCGGGCGTGGCGGCACAGCGAGCAGAGACCAGCGTGGGGATCGAGATGCACGGGGAAAGAGTAGCCACGAACCGTGGAAACGACGAGGTGCGATGATTCGAATCTCGTACGAAAGCTGGTCTTTCTGTAAAGAAGTGTGGTACTGTACCCGTCCGGCTGAAAGCGGGGTAGCTACCGGCGGGGTAGCCGGCGCAAATGAACGGGGCTTGATGCCATCTCCCATTGCATCAAGCCCCATGCTTACCCGAGTACTTCGGGCGAGTGTCCTTCCGGACTCAGCGCGCTCGGTTAGGTAGCTACCTCCTTTCAGCCAGCTTCGCGATACTCCCCTCTCCGACGGCACGCGCGCTATTGAGCGAACGGATGTTGCGCCGGAGGAATGCGGGAAGTTCAGCGTCTTCCATGTTGCTCACGCCAGGCAGGTTGTAATCGCGGATCCGTGTGGACTCCAGCGGGTCGTCGATGGTGGCTGCCTTCGGCGCGAAGCCCGTCGCGATGACGGTAAGCTGGACTTCTTCGCCCACGCGCGGATCGACCACCGTGCCGAAGATGATGTTGGCGCTTGGGTCGACCACTTCGGCGATGACGCGAGCGGCCATGTCGAGTTCGCGCAGCTGCAGGTTGCCGCTGTGCGTCACATTGAAGAGGACGTTGTGGGCGCCATCGATCGACTGGTCGAGGATGGGGCTGTTCGTGGCGGCGCGGGCTGCTTCGACGGCGCGGTTTTCGCCGACACCGCGGCCGACGGCGAGGAGGGCCGGGCCGGCCTCACTCATGGTGGTACGGACATCGTTGAAGTCGAGGTTGATGGAACCGTTCTGGCTGATGATGTTCGAGATGGACTGGATGGCCTGGCGAAGCACGTCATCGGCGGTCTCGAAGGCCTGCTCGATAGTGGTATCGGGCGGGCAGATCTCAATGAGCCGGGAGTTCGGGATGGCGATGAGGGTATCGACCTTGTCGCGCAGGCGGGCAAGGCCTTCCTCGGCCTGCTTCATCCTGCGGGCGCCTTCCCATTGGAACGGACGGGTCACGACACCGATGGTGAGGGCGCCGCAGTCCTTGGCGATCTCGGCGACCACGGGAGCGGCGCCGGTGCCGGTCCCGCCACCCATGCCGGCGGTGACGAAGACCATTTCGGTGCCGCGCATGATGTCGTACAGCTCGTCGCGGCTCTCATCGGCGGCGCGTTCGCCGCGGGTGGGGTCGCCGCCGACACCGAGGCCCTTGGTCAGTTTCTCGCCGATCCGAAGCCGGGTGGCGGCTTCAGAGGACATGAGTGCCTGGGCATCGGTATTGCAGGCCACGAAGGTGACGCCGGGGATCTTGGCCCGGACCATGCGGTTGACTGCGTTGCAGCCGCCGCCCCCTACGCCGACAACCTTGATGTCGGGGAGTAGCTCGGTGTCGTAACGGATGCTCATAGCGGTGTCCTTCCCTGTGCTGAATGAGACGAGACTGCGGGGTCCGTCGGATTGGCTCATTCGTTCCCTCCTCCTTGTCGGCTATTGGGGCATGAGCGCCCTCCCAAGCGAGGCCAGGCGGCGGAAGATTCCACCGACCGGAACCTCGAAGGCGGCGCCGGTGGACTCAACCACCCGTTCGCGCCCGCCGAGCGCGTACTCCACGAGACCTATGGACGTGGCAAACGCGGGCGTCCCGATCAGGTCGGAAAGCCCGGAGTACCCATGCGGGCGGCCCAGGCGGGCCGGGATGCCGAGCCGCGACTCGGCGACCTCCGGGAGGCCGCGCAGCTGGGCGGTGCCGCCGGTCAGGACGAGTCCCGCGGCGAGGCGGTCGAGGTAGCCGACGCGCTTGAGTTCGAGGGCCACCATCTCGAGGATCTCCTCGGTGCGCGCCTGCAGGATTTCGCAGATGTGGCCGAGCGGCACGTGCTTGGTCGATTGCGTACCGAAAGCCTGGATCTCGACCGTTTCGCTCACCATGGCCGGGTCGGCGAAGGCGGCGCCCACGGTGCACTTCACCTGCTCGGCACTTTCCCAGGGGCAGCGGAGGACACGGGCGAGATCGTGGGTGAGGTGCGAGCCCGCGATGGGGAGGCAGGCGGTATGGGCGATGGAGCCCTCGTCGTAGACGGCGATCGAGGTGGTGCTGCCGCCGAGGTCGACCAGGGCGACGCCCTGCTGCTTTTCCTGCTCTTCGAGGACGCTGGTGGCGGAGGCGATGCACTCGAGGACGATGTCATCGACCTGGACGCCGGCGCCTTCGACGCATTTCGTCAGGTTCTGGATGGCGGAGACGGCGCCGGAGACGATGTGGACCTCTGCATCGAGCCGGCCCCCGAACATGCCGACTGGGTCGCTGACCTGGTCGGTGCCTTCGACCCAGTAGCCCCGGGGGACGACGTGGATGACCTGGCGGTTCGTGGGGATGGCGACCTGGCCGGCACTCTCGAGCACGCGGGAGCGGTCATCCGCGGAGATGGGGCGGGTGCGATCGGGGATAGCGATGATGCCGCGGTTGTTCTGGGAGGAGATGTGGCCCCCGGAGATGCCAACGACGGCGCTGAGGATGCGCATGCCGCAGGCCTGTTCGGCCTTCTCGACGGCGATACTGATGGCATCGCGGGCGCTCTGGATGTTGTCGATCACACCCCGGGAGAGGCCGGCGGCGGGCGCCACGCCAACACCGAGGATGCGCGTGTCGCCGTGTTCGGTGACATCACCCACGATAACCGCGACCTTGGTTGAGCCGACATCGATGGCTGCTACGGTACTGCGTCGTCGCATGGTGGTTCTCCTCTGACTCTTACTGCAGCACCGGCCGGTTGCCGTAGCGCAGGTCGATGGTGGTGTAGTTGATGCGCCGGGCCTGGGCTTCGGCGGCGAGCGCCGCCCAGACCGAGAGCTTGTATGAGATGGCGCTCGAGTCGCCGAAGAGGGCCGTGAGCCCGTTGGTGGTGGTCACCTGGACGCCCTTGCCCTGGATAAAGGCGACCTCGGCGACCGTGGTGCCGAGCTGGCGCGGCAGCTTTTCGTAGAGTTCGGCGGCGGCGTCCACGGCCTGGTAGTCGACCCGGTCGCCCTGGACGCGGTTGCCGGGCTCGGAACTCCGGATGACAGGAGAACCCTCGGGCGCGGGCCCGACGCCGAGGACGACCCCTTCGCGGTCGATGGTGTATTCGACGCTCGACTGCTCCCAGGTCCCCCAGGGCCGGCGTTCCTCGATGGTGATGCGGATGGTGTGGGGCCAGTCGCGCTCGATGCGGACCCCGTAGACGAGGGGCTCCTTGTAGAGCTCGCGCTGGGCTGCCGCGAGGTCAGCATCGAACATGCTCTCGCCCAGGATGCCGGTCGTCTCGATGACCGAAGCAGCCGAGATGCGCTCGGTGCCGAGCACTTCGACTTCGCTGATTTTGAAGAAGGGTGAGTTCCACACCCAGAAGGCGCCGTAGCCGAACAGCGCGAGCGTCCCGAGGAGCGAGGACAGTAGCAGCAGCCCCCTGGATGGCCGCCAGGAGAATGATGGCCACGAGAAGCGGGGGCCGCGAGGACCACGGGGCGGCCCGCCAACAACGGCACCACGCGATCTCCGCACAATCATGCGCGGCCGCGAAACGCCGACGGCGGCGCGGGTGCGCCTGACGATAGTCCGCGTGCGGGTGTCTTTCGGCGGCCGATTGCGCTTGACGATCATCGGTGGGCCCTCCGCTCGTGCCGGGCGAAGGCGAGTTCGAGGATCCGGGTGAGGAGTTCCGTGTAACCGAGCCCCGAGGCTTCCCAGAGCTTGGGGTACATGCTGATGCTGGTGAACCCCGGGATGGTGTTCACCTCGTTGGCGATCACCCGGTCTCCGGAGGTCAGGAAGAAGTCGACCCGGGCATAGCCCTCGCAGCCCATCACGCGGTACATGCGGAGGGCCAGGTCGCGGACATCTTTGGCGGCTGCCTCGGTGATCGGGGCGGGGATGCGGAGCTCGGTGGCGGAGCCGCTCGCATACTTCGAGTCGTAGTCGTAGAACTCGCGGTCGGGGACGATCTCGCCCACCACGCTCGCCTCCGGGTGTTCGTTACCGAGGACGGAGCACTCGACCTCGCGGCCAATCACGGCCTGTTCTACGACCGCCTTGTCGTCGTAGGCGAAGGCGGCTGCGAAGGCGCCGGGAAGATCTTCACGGGAGCGTGCCCTGGTGATGCCCACGGAGGAGCCTCCGTTGGCCGGCTTGACAAAACATGGGTATCCAATCGCGGTTTCTATCAGGCCCATCGAATCATTCTGGGCAAGTGTATACTCCCATGATCGGATTACGGAATAGCGTGCGACAGGAATTCCTGCTTCGCGGAACAAGGCCTTCATCAGGGCCTTGTCCATCCCGATGGCGCTGGCGGCCACACCGGCGCCCGCATAGGGCTTCCCGGCGATCTCCAGGAAGCCCTGGAGGGTGCCGTCCTCGCCGTTGGTACCGTGGATGAGCGGGAAGACGACGGCACAGGAATCGAGAGCCTCCAGCGCAGCGTGCGAGCGCAGGACGGGCGTGCCGGCGCCCTCGAAGGAGCGCGCGCCGGAATCGAGCAGGGCGCGAGTCTCGGCGGGTGTAAGCCAGGCGCCGGACTTCGCGATACCCATGGGCACGACTTCCCAGCGCTCCGGGTCCAGGGCCGCCATGACGCTGCGGGCGCTGACGACACTCACTTCGTGTTCGCCTGAACGGCCGCCGAGCAGCACAGCAACGCGCTTCCGTCCCATCACCAGGCCCCCACGAATTCGACTTCGCGCTCGAGCGTGACCCCGAACTGTTCCCGCACCCGGCGCTGTGCTTCGGCTATGAGCCATGCGACATCGGCGGCTGTGGCGTTCCCCTCGTTCACGAAGAAGTTGCAGTGCTTTTCGGAGATGGCAGCGTCGCCACGTCGCATCCCGCGCATGCCGACGGCCTCGATGAGCTTCCACGCGGGCGACTCGGGCGGGTTCTTGAAGGTAGAGCCGGCATTCCGGCCGCGAGGCTGGGCTGCCAGGCGCTTCTCGTCGTGGGCGGCCGCCCGCGCGAGCAGCTCGCGCGGGGTGCCGGGGGTGAGCTCCACCTCGGCTTCGAGGACAGCTTTGCCTGCGAACTGGCCGCGAGTGAAGACGCTGCCGCGGTAGACCAGGCCCAGATCCACGGCGTCGACCCACTGGTCGCCATCTCCCGGGAGCTGCAGGCGGACGCGGCGAAGGACATCGGCGAGGCAGCCCCCATAGGCTCCCGCGTTGTAGACCACCGCGCCCCCGAGCGTGCCGGGGATGCCGACGGCCCACGAGAGCCCGTCGAGCCCGAGGCGGCACATTTTCCGCGCGAAGGCTGCGAAACTGGCGCCACTTTCGACGCGGATCGTGTTTCCAGCCGAGTCGGGCTGCTCAGCGCGAGCGCGGTTGTCGATCACGAGGCCGCGGATGCCCGCATCGGCGACCAGGATGTTGCTCCCGCTGCCGAGGATGAAGACCCCGACGCCCGCGTCGTGGGCGGCATTCGTCGCGAGGGCGAGCGAGCCAGCCGAGCGCACCGTGAGGAAGAGATCTGCGGGCCCGCCGATACCAAACGTCGTGTGCCGGGCAAGGTTCTCGCCGCGGCGGAGTTCACCGTGGGGAGCAAGTGTGGTGGCAAGCTGTTCGATGGCCGTCATCTCAGCGCCTCCAGCAGCTTCGGGCCAACCTCGACGACATCGCCGGCGCCGATGGTGAAGACCACGTCGCCGGGCCTTGCGAGTTCGGCGGCCTGGCGCGCGGCATCGTCGAAGTCTTTCGCGTAGGTAGATCGAGGGTTGGTCACCGCGGCGGCGAGGTCGGCGGCGGAACGGCCGGGCAGGGGTGCCTCGCGGGCGGCGTAGGTTTCGAGGACGATGAGGCCGTCGAGGCCGTCCCAACAGGTGAGCCAGTCATCCCAGAGGTAGGCGATGCGCGAATAGGTGTGGGGCTGATAGACGGCAAAGAGCCGCCGTTCCGGGAACGCCTCGCGCGCAGCCGCGATGGTCGCGCGGACTTCGGTCGGGTGGTGGGCGTAGTCGTCCATCACCAGGACGCCGCCGGCTTCGCCAACGGTCTCGAAGCGGCGCCTGGCCCCCCGGAACGAGGCTACCGCCGCGCGGATGGCCGCGAACGGGACTTCGAAGTGAAGCGCGACGGCCGCGGCGGCGAGCGCGTTGCGGACGAAGTGTATGGCCGGCACGGTCGCATGCAGGGCGCCGAGGGGCACGCCGCCACGGCTGACCGTGAAGTCGACGCCACGGTCGGAGAGCGCGATGTTCTTCGCCATCCAGAAACGGACGCCTTCGGTCCCGTAGGTCTCGTGGCGGAGGGGGTCGTCGCCGAGCACGTCGCTGACGTAGCGGGCCCCCGGGTCATCGGCACAGGCGAGGATGGTCCCGCCGGGCTTCACCTTGCGGCCGAACTCGATAAACGCCTCGCGGTAGGCTTCGGGCGTGCCGTAATAGTCGAGGTGGTCGGGCTCGACGTTAGTGATGACCGCGATCTCGGGCGCGTATTCGTGGAACGCCCGCTTGTACTCGTCGGCCTCGACGACACAGATGTCGCCCTCGCCCCAGGCGGCGTGGCCCCCGAGGTCGATGCTTTCTCCGCCGAGCAGGTACATGGGCCGGCGCCCGGCCTGCACCAGGATGTGGGCGATCAGGCTGGAGGTCGTCGTCTTGCCGTGAGCACCGGCAACGGCGACGACGCGCTTGCCCTCCATGAGGCGGGCGACCATTTCGGCGCGGAGGAGGATCGGAATGCCGCGGCTCCGGGCCTCGGCCAGTTCAGGGTTGTCGTCTGACGCGGCGGCGGTGGTGACCACCAGGGCGGTGCCTGGAGGGAGGTTTTCGGCCGCGTGGCCGGTGAAGACGCGTGCGCCGGCAGCCTCGACCTTCCTGGTCAGTGCCGATGGCCGGAGGTCGCTCCCGCTAACCTCGATGCCCCGGGCGCGCAGGAGCAACGCGATGGCGGACATGTGCATGCCGCCAATCCCCACCAGGTGCACGGGGCCGCGAAGTTCGCTCATTTGCGCGCGACCTCCATCACGACGGTTGCGATAGCCGCGGCAGCATCGGGGCGAGCGAGCGCGTGGGCTGCCGCGCGCATCGAATCGCGGCGGGCGTCGTCGTCCAGCAGTTCGCTGACCCGCGCACCGAGCGCGTCGATGTCTTCCTCTTCGAGGATGACGGCGGCGCCGTTGCCGTCGAGCCAGCGGGCGTTGTTGCGCTGGTGCGCGCCAGCGAACGTGCCCGGAACGAGCACGGAGGGAAGCGCGGCTGCCGGGATTTCTCCGAGGACCGAAGCCCCCGCGCGGAACACGCCAACGTCCGCGGCGAGCATGAGCACCGGCAGGTCGGCGCGGAAGGGGGCTGGCTGGTAGCGCGCCCTGAGGTCCTCCGGAAGAGCCTCTCGCGCTTCGCGGGCCGCATCGATGCCTGCTTCGCCGGTGATGTGGAAGACGCTGGCTTTCGGGCAGAGCGCCGGAAGAGCACGGAACACGGCGGTGTTTATCGCGCGCGCCCCCTGGGAAGCGCCGGCCACGACGACGACGCGCTCATCCGGCGCGACCCCCAGCTGTGCCCGGGCCGCATCGCGAGAGAGGGTGAAGAAGGTGTCGCGGACCGGGTAGCCGGTGACCACAGTCTTTTTGGCTGGGAGGAATTCGAGGGCTGCCTCGGTGGTCGTGGTCATCCGCGTGGCAAGCATGCGTTCGGCTTTCACGGCCCAGCCGGGGTGGACATCGGGCAAATAGACCACCAGGGGGCGGCGCAGGAGGCGCGCGGCCAGGCTACCCGGGAAGCTGCCATAGCCACCAGTGCTGAAGACCACGTCGGGCTTGAAGCGGCGGAGTTTGCGGATTGCGGCCAGGACGCCGGCGAGGAGGCTCCATGCGCTTCGGGCCAGGCCAAGGGGCCCGCGGCCGCGCAGGCCCGCGGACGGCACAGTTTCGAAGCGGACGCCGGCGCTCTCGACGAGTTGCCGTTCGCCCCGATTCTCGGGACCAAAGAAGCACACCTCAACCGGGGAGCCGGAGGAAGCTCGCACAGCCTCCAGCACCGCGAGGGCGGGAAAGACATGGCCACCTGTGCCACCGCCGGTCAGCGCCAACCTCATGACGGCTGTTCTCGTTTCTTCACGACGCGGCGCTTCTCGACCGGGTGCTGGTCCATGTATCCGCCGCGGTCGTTCCCGTAGCGGGAGATGCTGATGAGCACGCCCATCGCAAGGAGGACCGCGGCGAGCGCGTTACTGCCGTAGCTGAGGAAGGGGAGGGGCACCCCGGTCAAGGGGATGACGCGCGTGATGCCTCCGATGTTGAGGAGCGCCTGCACCGTGATCCAGGTGGTGATGCCCGTTGCAATGAGCTGGCCGAAGTCGTCGCGGGCGCGGCGGGCCACCTGGAAACCGCGGACCATCAGGATCATGTACAGGAGGATGATGGGAATCGTCGCCAGTAGTCCCATCTCTTCGCCGATGATGGCAAACACGCCGTCGGTGTGGCTTTCGGGGATGTAGAAGAACTTGGCCCGGCTGGCACCGAGGCCGAGCCCATGGATGCCGCCGTTCCCGATGGCGATGAGCGACTGGAGCGTCTGGAAGCCGTTGCCCAGCGGGTCGGTTTCGGCGTCGAAAAAGGCGGACAGGCGGTCGGCGCGGTAGCCAGCCATGGTCGCAAGGACGGCGAGGCTGCCGACACCGGTGACGGCCAGGGCGAGCATCTGGATGAATGACGCGCCGGCCACCCAGAACATGGTGACGGTGATCGCGAGGATGATGACGGTGGTGCCCAGGTTCGGCTGGAGCATGATGAGGACGCTGACCGCGCCAATGATGACCACGAACGGCATCAGCCCGTGCTCGAGCGAGCGGACCGAATCGCCCTTGGAGGCGAGCCACGCGGCGAGGTAGATGATGACGGCGAGCTTGGCGAACTCGGCCGGCTGGACCGTCAGTTCGCCGACGCCGAGCCAGCGGCGGGCGCCACCGCCTTCGACGCCGACCACGAGGACCGCCAGGAGGGCGCCGATAGTCGCGACCATGATGGGCACGGCGAGGGGCCGCAGGCGGCGGTAGTCGGTGCGTGCGAGGCCGATGAGGAGGATGACGCCCATCACGCCCCAGATACCCTGGCGGATCACGAAGTAGTAGGGGTCGCCGAACTTTGCCAGGGCGATGACGAAGCTCGAGCTGTAGACGGCAACCATGCCGGTGATCGTGAGGATGGTGGTCAGCGCGAGGAGGGCGTAATCGGGCCTTCCGGGCGCCCACTTTCCGGTTCCCTGTGCGGCGGCTATGGCGACACCTCCTGAGCGAAGCCGGGCAAGGCAGCGACGAGGCGGCGGAACACCTCTCCGCGGGCTTCGAAATTTGGGTATGCGTCGAAGCTGGTGCCGGCGGGCGAGAGGAGGACCACGTCGCCGGGCTGGACGGCAGTAGCGGCCGCAGCCACGGCGTCGTCCATCGTGGCCACCAGGCGGGTGTCGGCAACCGCGCCCTTCATCGCGTCGTGGAAGAGCGGGCCTGCTTCGCCAAAACAGACCACGGCGCGACAGCGAGCGCGGGCGAGCTCTTGCAGCTGGTCGAGCGGGAGGTTCTTTTCCCGGCCACCCAGGAGCAACACGACAGGCTCGTGGAATGCGCGGAGGCCCGCGATGGTGCGCTCGGGGCTGGTCGCGATGGAGTCGTTGACCCAAGTGGCGCCGAATGCGCGCCCGACGACTTCAAGGCGGTGGGGGACGCCCCGGAACCCGCGGACGCCACGGCCCATGGCATCGGGAGGGAAGCCCGCTTCCGCCGCGATGGCGCACGCCATGACCACGTTGGCCAGGTTGTGGGCGCCGCGAAGGCTGACATCCGACCGCATCACAGCCGGGACGACACGCTTTCCGTGCCGGAGAACGACCTCGTCGTGATCCAGCCAGGCGCCGTCGCCCTCGACCTCGGACGTTGCCGACGTGCGGACGAGGCGGCCATGGACCGAAGCCATGAGGGCGCGGCTGGTCTGGTCGTCGGCGTTGAGGACGGCGACATCTTCACGGCCCTGGTGGGCGATGATGTTGCGCTTCAGCCCGACGTACTCGTCCCAGCTGAACTGGTCGAGGTGGTTCGCCGTGATGTTCGTGACAGCGGCGATCGCGGGTGAGCGGTCGGTGTACTGCAGCTGGGTATGGCTGATTTCGAGGATGACGTTGGTCTCGGGCGTGATCTCGTCGAGACGGCCGAGAAGGGCTTCGCCGATGTTGCCGCCGACGATGAACGGGTGTCCCGACTCGGCGGCGATGGCACCCACGAGGGCCGTCGTGGTGGACTTGCCGCTTGAGCCGGTGATGCCGATCACGCGTCCCTGGCAGAGCTGCAGGAACAGCCGCATCTGGGATGTGACGGGGATGCCGAGTTCGCGCGCCCGCGCCAGCGCCGGGTTGTAGCGCAAGACTGACTGCGAGACTGCGACGAGGTCGAACCCCGCCGGGTCGAGCAGGCCTTCGCCGGTCACCAGGCGGTCGACGCCATCGGGGGCGGCAGCTCCCGCGGCGGCAAGGGCCGCCTCGGAGCGGGTGTCGCTGATGGTCACCCTCGCGCCCTGGCCGAGCATCCAGCGCGCAAGGTCGCGGCCCTCGATCCCGAGGGAGTAGACGAGCACGCGCCTGCCCCGGACATCGAACGGGGCAGTGAGGAGGGCGCCGTTGGTTGCGGTCATTTCTCTGGCACCTCCAACGCAAGCGCGACGCCCGCCATGGCGGCGACGATGGAGATGAGCCAGAAGCGCGTAACGATCTGGGTCTCGGCCCAGCCGATGAGCTCGAGGTGGTGGTGGAACGGAGCGCGGCGGAAGATGCGCTTACCGCGGCTGAGCTTGTAGTAGCCGATCTGAAGGATGTTGCTGCCCGCTTCGGCGACGAAAATGATGCCGATCAGCGGAAGCAGCAACCACTGGCCGGTCATGAGCGCGACGACTGCCAGGGACGAGCCGAGGGCGAGGGCGCCGGTATCGCCCATGAACACGCGCGCCGGGTGGGCGTTGTACCAGACGAACCCGAGGTTGGCCCCGGCGATGATGAACGCGAAAGTCGCGACGAACTCCTGGCCCTGGATGAAGCCGATGATCCCGTAGGCGATGAAGGCGATGAGGGTGGTGCCGCCAACCAGCCCGTCGAGACCGTCGCTGACTGCAACCGCACTGGTGGTCGCGACGATAATGATGGCGGCGAGGGGCACGTAGAACAGGCCGAGGGCGTAGCTCCCAACGTAGGGGATGTTGATCGACTCAACCTCGATGAAGCGGTAGAGGACGATGGCCGCGCCAAGCGCGAAGAGCGAAGTGAAGGCGATCTTGAAGCGCCACGACAGGCCCTTTTGCGAGCGGTGCTGGAGCGTGCCCAGGTCATCGACGAACCCGGCGGCCATGGTGATGCCGATCATCCCGAGTGGGAGGAGGATGGACTGGTGCTTCCACCAGTCGACCGCGACAGCGGTGACGATGAAGGTGGGCAGCCATATCATGAACCCGCCGAAGGTCGGCGTTCCTGCCTTCTTCTGGTGCTCGGGGAGATGTTCGCTGACCTCCTTGCCGATGTTCTTTCGGCGGAGGTAGCGCACGATGGGCTCGCCAAGGGCCAGAGCCAGGAAGAAGGTGGCGACGCCGGAGAAGAGCGCATGAATCACTGGCGGCCCTCCAGCAGCGGGATGGCAGCTTCGAACGCCTCTCCCCTGGACGCCTTCACGAGCACAATATCGCCCTCGCGCAGGATCGCGGCGGCCTCGGCGGCGGCTTCATCGCGCGCAGGGAACCAGCGGACATCCGGATGGCCGGCCGAGCGGGCTGCATCGGCGAGCGGGCGGCAGGTCTCGCCGGCGCAGAAGAGCACGTCGCAGGAAGCGGCAGCGACTTCGCCCGCCTTGCGGTGCTCGTCCACCTCGTGTTCGCCCAGTTCGGCCATGCGGCCGAGAAAGGCGATCCGGCGCCCCTTGAGCCCGCGGAGCATCAGCAGCGCGCCGGCGAGCGAAGCCGGGCTCGAGTTGTAGCGGTCGTCGATAATGGTTGCGCCCGACGCGGCTGTGAGCACCCGGGCGCGGCCCTCGACGTTGGCGTTGTAAACGGCTGAGGCTGCGCCGCGCAGCGTCCGGCCCAGGGCAATAGCGGCGGCCAGCGCCGTCAGTACCGCGGGCACCGTGTGCGCGCCGGGCAACGGCGCCGTCACCCGCTCGGTGGAATCGGCGTACGTGACATCGAACGAGGTACCCAGCAACCCATTTTCGGTGACCGGGCCGCGGCGAAGGGTAGCGGACTCGTGTTCGCCAAAGGTCATCACCGGGCACTTCAGTTCGGGCACGACCGAAACGACGCGCGGGTCGTCGGCATTGAGGATGGCGCAACCATCGGGCGGGAGGTTGCGGACCAGGTCGAGCTTTTCGCGCTGGATGGCCTCGATGCTGCCAAGCTTGGAGACGTGGGTAAGGCCGATGTTGAGCACGGCGCCGATACGCGGGGCGGCGATGCGGCAGAGGTCGCCAATCTCACCGGGGCTGTCCATCGCCATCTCCAGGACGGAGACCTCGTGGTCCCGGCGGAGGCTCAGGAGGGCGAGCGGGAGGCCCTCTCGAGAGTTGAGGTTGCCCGCGCTGCGGTGGGTGCGGAAACGGTCGGCCAGTGTTGCGGCGGTCATCTCCTTCGCGGTGGTCTTGCCCACCGTCCCGGTGATGCCCACGACCTCCGGGTTGCAGGCCCGGCGCCAGGCCCCGGCGAGTTCGCCCACGGCCCGCGTGGGGTCGGGGGCAACGACGATGGTCTTTCCCGGCCAGTCTCCCTCGGGCGGCCGGGAGCAGATCGCGGCGACCGCGCCGGCCCGGAGGGCGTCGGCGACGTAAAGGTTGCCGTCAGTCTGTTCGCCAGGGAAGGCGCAAAAGAGGTCGCCGGGCTGGACCAGGCGGGAGTCAGCGGCTCCTCCGGTGACTTCGACTGCCGGGCCGGGGAGCACCCGGTAGCCCCGGCGAGTCATCTCCTCGACGACGATGGTGGTGGTCAGGTGCTGGCTCATCGCTGGCTCACGTAGGCGCCCTTATCGGGCCGGATGTTCATGTAACGGAGGGCGTCGTCGGCGAGGGAGGCAAAAACAGGAGCGGCGGCCGCCGTCCCTGTGAGGCCGTCCTTGTTCTCATCGAGCTTGACGAGGACCAGGATTTCAGGCTGTTCGAGCGGGGCGAAGCCGACAAACGAAGCGATCTGCGTGTCATCGTAGCCGTTAGGGACGGGGACGTTGGCGGTCCCGGACTTGCCGCCGGCGGTGTAGAACTTCGGGTTGCCGGGGTGGATGTTCTGTTCGGGGTCGACCACCTTGTTGAGCATCTCACGGACGGTGGCGCTGGTCTCAGCGGAGACGGCCCGGCCAACGACTTCGGGGCGGACTTCGCGGCGGGTGCCGTCCTGTGCGATGTAGGCTTTAACCAGGTGCGGCCGCATCACGTTGCCGCCGTTGATGGCGGCGGCAACGGCTGTCAGCATCTGAATCGGCGTGACGCTGATGGACTGCCCAAACGCCTGTGTGGCGAGGTCGACCGGGGAGTAGTCCGAGTCGGTCGTCCGGCGGATGATGCCGGTCGCCTCGCCCTGGAGGTCAATCCCGGTGGGCTTGCCGAACCCGAACGCATCGAGGTAGCGCTGGAAGCCGCCGGGGTCCTTCGCTTCGAGTGCCTGCATCATGAAGATGGCGCCGGTGTTGATGCTGTTCTGGAGCACGCCAGTCATGGTCTGTTCGCCATAAACGTTGTCGTCCCAGTTCTTGATGGGGACGTCGTAGATCAGCGCCACCCCACTGTCGTAGTAGGTGGTGTTGGGGCTGACGGCACCCGCATCGATGGCCGCGGCCGCGGTGATGATCTTCATGACCGAACCGGGCTCATACAGGTCGGTCACGGCGCGGTTCCGGAGCAATTCGAGGACGGCGGGGTCGTTGAGGTCCAGGGTGCTGAAGACCAGCCCGGGAGAAGTGGCGAGCGCGAGGATCTCGCCCGTGGCCGGATCCATGATGATGATCGACCCGCCGACGGCGCGGTGTTCCTTGATTGCGGCGGCAAGGCGCTCTTCCGCCATCTGCTGGAGGTAGCGGTCGATGGTCAGGACGATGTCCTCGCCGGGCCGTGGCTCGGTGGCGACGTAGTGGCCATAGGGGATGGGCTCGCCACTCGTATCGCGCTCATAAATGGCCTTGCCGGGGCGGCCCTGGAGCACCTCGTTGTAAGCCGCCTCGATGCCGGCCAGGCCGGTGTTATCGGTGCCGATGAACCCGAGCACCGAAGCTGCGACATCGCCCTCGGGGTTGACCCGGCCGGTGTTCGGGAGGGCGATAACGCCGGGAAGGCCCTTGCCGATGATCTCCAGGCCAGTCTCGTAGTCGACATCCTTTTTGATCGGCACGTCGACGAGGTCGGACGCGGAGACCTGGGCGCGCAGCGCGGACGGATCGACCTTGATCAGTTTGCCCAGTTCGGCAGAGGCAGCGTTCGCGTTGCCGCTGTCGCGCCAGGAGCGGGAGTTCACGTAGACGTCCCACGTCTCGACGCTGGTGGCAAGGACGGCACCGCTTCGGTCGAGGATCGCGCCGCGGCGGGCGTAGATGGTCTGGCTGCCGGAGAGCTCGGCTTTCGCGCGGGCGGCGTAGGTGTCGTGTTCGATAACCTGAAGCTGGACGAGGCGCGCACAGATAACGAGGGCGAACGCCCCGAAGCAAAAGGCCGGCAGCCACACACGGCGGGTAGGCCGCGCCTTTGGGTGCGACATCCGAAACGCGCCTCCAGGCCTGCCCCGAAGGGCGGGCACACTTGGGCTACCCGTTCAGGGCAGCCAGCTTACGAGCGGCTTCCACCAGGGAGCTGGCGCATCCTGTTCGGGGGTGCGCCGGGGGAGATACTCGGCGGGAAGCTTCGCCGGCGCCGGGCCGGGCTCGTTCACAGATACGAATAGGGGGTTGGCCGCGGGGACCATCCCGATATCCTGGGCGCGCCGCTCGATGCGGTTGAGCGACGTAAGGCGGGCAACATCACCTTCGAGAAGCGAGATCTCGCCGTTGATTTCGGACTCGCGCTGCCGGATCGCCTGAATGTCGAATCCCTGGCTCGTGGCGGCGCTGTTCTGGATGACCGGGAGCATGGCCGTCAAAGCAACGAGGGCAATGGCACCGATCAGCGTCCAATTCAGGCCACCAGCCGGGTGACGCAGGGGCAACCCGCGCCCGGCCCGACCGAGGGGGTGGTTGATGGCTGCCATATCAGCGAATCCGTTCTGCGGCCCGGAGGACGGCGCTTCGCGACCGGGGGTTGGCCGCCACTTCGGCTTCGGACGGCCGGATGCCCCGTCGCGTCAGCTCGCGCAGGGTTGCGACGTGTCCGCAGCGGCAGACTGGCAGTTCTGGCGGGCAGATGCAGCCAGTCGCTTCGCGGCGGAAATACTGTTTCACGATGCGGTCTTCGAGAGAGTGGAAACTGATAACGGCCAGGCGGCCGCCGTGCGAGTTTCCAGAGCCGAGCAGGCTGTGGGCGAGCGGGAGGGCCGCGCGAAGGCTGTCGAGTTCGCCATTCACGCGGATCCGGAGCGCCTGGAAGACTTTGGTGGCGGGGTGAATTTGGGTGTGTCTCCTGGCACCCCCCACAGCCTGCTCGACAGATCTGGCAAGATCCCAGGTCGTCCGCAGCGGGCGGTTGCGCGCGATCACTTTCGCGATCCGGCGCGACTGCCGTTCCTCTCCGTATTCATAGATGAGGTCTGCGAGCGACGATTCGTCCCAGGTGTTGACGATGTCGGCGGCGGTGAGGCCGCCGGACGCCGGGTCCATGCGCATATCCAGGGGGCCTTCGAGGGCGAACGCGAAGCCGCGTTCCGCCGTGCCCATCTGGAAGGACGAGGTACCGAGGTCCATCAGGATGCCGTCGACTTCCTGGAAACCTTCCTGAGCCGCGATGTCCGCGAGGTCACGGAAGTTCGCGTGGACGAATCTGACCCGCCTCCCAAACGGTGTCAGTCTCGTGCGCGCGAACTCCAGTGCTTCGCGGTCCTGGTCGAGGCAGAGAAGGCGGCCGGACTCGCCCATGGCCCGGGCGATTGCTTCGCTGTGCCCACCGAGGCCGGTGGTGCAATCGATGTAGCTGCCCCCTTCGCGGACGTCGAGCAGTTCGAGCGCTTCGCGGAGGAGCACCGGGACGTGGACGGGCGCGGGAGCTGTCATAACAACCACGTTACCCCTCCTGCCCCTTCTGGAGCGCGGTGATGCGGGCGGCCTGGCGGGCCTCCTCGCGGGCGTCGAAGGCGGCACTGTCCCAGACCTCCATGCGGCGCCCGACGCCGACCACTTTCACGTCCTTGGTGAGCCCCGCGAACTTCGCAAGGTCTTCGCGAATGGTGACGCGGCCCTGCGCGTCTTTCTGGAGCGGCCAGACCTTTCCGTAGAAGTCGCGGCGGGCGTCTTCGCCCTCCTGCGTCTCCTCCGGGATGGCCTCGATGATCTCCGAGGCGCGGGCGAAGGAATCGATGGTATGGAGGACCAGGCAGCGGTCCGTACCGGTTGCGATGTAGCCGCCTTCTTCGAACGCGCCACGATAGGCCGGCGGGATAGGGACCCGGTTCCGGTCGTCGAGCACGTAATCGAAGGTGCCTACGAATCGCATCCCCCGAACCTTTCCGGGGTGTGGGCCGGCTGGCCCCGAAATTGGGAGAGCAAGGGCGTTTGCCCCATTTCACCCCATTTCACCCCACGCGCCATACTATGGGCAGGGTGAAGCACGTGTCAACGGCCTTTCTTGACCGAGTTATGGATTGACGGGAACTCCCTGATAGGTGCCCGGGGAGGAAAGGGGGAGCGATGGGGCGGTCTGGGGTAGGATCCGCCCCCATGGCACGTATCGCGATCCTCACGGCATCGGACAAGGGAGCGGCGGGCGAACGCGATGATGTTTCGGGACAGACGATCGCGCGACTGCTGCTGGAGGCCGGGCACGAGGTGGTCCGTCACGACATCGTCGCGGACGACCGGGCGCTCATCGCCGAGCACCTCCGGGTATGGGCCGACGCGGAGATCTGCGACGTGATCCTGACCACTGGCGGCACCGGATTGACGCCGCGCGACCAGACGCCCGAGGCGACCCGTGACATCGCCGAGCGGGACGTGCCGGGGATACCGATTGCGCTGGTCCAGAACGGGCTCCAGCACACGCCGTACGCGGCGCTCACCAGGGGCGTGGCAGTTACGCGGGGACGGACGCTGATCGTGAACCTGCCGGGAAGCCCGAAAGCGGTGGCGCAGGGGATGGACGTACTGCTGCCGCTGCTGGGGCACGT